>CAZVCJ010000123.1:10638-12215 GCA_964625745.1 uncultured Anaerolineae bacterium
TTGACGTGCTGATGTTCTCGCAATCCCTCTCCGAACACAGCCTGAATCTGGTGGTGCGCGAACAGGATCAGGCCCATTGTCTAAAGGTCCTTCGCCGCGAGTTCGAAAGTGGCAATCAGGACAACGTTTGCAGCCTGGGGGTCAAAGAAAAGGTGGCGACTATTTCCGTCGTCGGCGTGCCAGGCTGGAATGAGACCCCGACCGGAACGGTCGGCAGCATCGTCTCCCACGCTTTCTCGGCGCTGGGCAAGCACAGCACCCGCGTCATCGCCGTGGCCCAGGCAGCGACCGAACACAGTGTTTCTTTCTGCATCCCTGAGGATCAAGTGGCGGATACGGTGCGTTTTCTGCACCGCGAGTTAGGGTTGGAGGGCGAAAAGGAGTAAGATCCAGGGCTGAAACACACCTCCGCAACTGGAAGGAATATTGCAATTTGGGAGCAAGACCGAATTACACCTGCCCCAAAACTGAAATGCACCTCCGACGCCGGGCCTCTGGACACTTTAGCTCGTTTGGGGTATACTTACCGAGGGGGGCTTTCCGTAGCCGCCAACGTCATCGTCCCCGAACGAGCTTTGCTTTTCTGGAGGTGAAACGATGGATCCCATTATCGCAGCCATTGCCACAGCCCTGGCCCAGGGGTTGGTACGGGTTGGAAAGGACTTGGTGGAGAAGGGTAGAGTGGATGTGCCACTGGAACCAGCCAAGAAGGGACTGGATCGCTTCGTGGCGCGTCAGTGGCACGAGAGAATCAGAGCGGACAAAGACCTGCGAAACGCGGTACAGACTGCCCTGGCCGAGGCTGGCGCTCCCACCGATGACGAGGACGACTTGCGCCGTTGGTTGAAAGGGGTGAGCCTGGACCGGCTGACAGCAAAGAAGAACCAAGCTCTACGCCGCCAGGTGGCCCGGGCAGTGCTGGCCTTCACTGACCCTGAAGCCGACCCTCCCCAGGACCTCATGATCGCCCTGGGTTGGCCCCGCAGCCGGCGCCAGGAGCTCTCCACACTGCTGGCAGCCCTGCGCGCCCAATTCTATACCCTGGAGGACTGGCGTGCGCTTATCGAGTACGCCAATGAGGCTGCCAGCCGGGGACTGCTGGCCGAAATGCTGGCCCATCTGGCTCGGCTGGACAACGTTTTCGTGGAGACCGAGGCTGGCGAAGCACTACGCGTCTTCGTCGTTCAGCAGGGATTGACAGGAGAAGAGGCAGCCGAAATCGAGGAACGCTACCGGGCCGACCTGGTGCGCGAGCTGAGGATGCACGACTTCCGGGGAATCGTGCAGATGCGACGAGACATCCGCCTGCCGCTGGCCGACATCTACCTGGAACTGGGACTGCTGAGCCTGGGCGACGAAGAGAAACGCCGCCGCGTCCACGAACGGCTGCTGGCTTTGCGCGAGGAAGAGCGCCTGGCGGAGGAGGAACGCCGCCTGCAGGAGCGAGTCACCGACGCCCTGGCCCGCTCGCAACGTCTGGTCATCCTGGGTGAGCCAGGGGCGGGCAAGACCATCTCCCTGCGCTTCATCTCCCTGATGCTGGCCCACGGCTACGGCGCGGCCCGCCTGGGCCTGGA
>CAZVCJ010000124.1:0-8551 GCA_964625745.1 uncultured Anaerolineae bacterium
CCCCTCATTCAGCACTGTCTTCCCGCTGAGGTCCCCCATGAACTCAAAAAAGGCATTGCGGTAAAAGTAACACGTAACATCGGCGAAAGCACCAGCGCACCTCCATATCTTGGGGTGCGGAAGCTGTGACTGACCCAATATGTGGGAGCAGCGCCGGCTTACGTGCGACTTTTACCCTGATGCCAAAAAAGGCGGGATTGTTGAAGTGCTCGCGGTAGGCATCCCACCCTTTGCGGACATGATCGGCCACAGGTTTGCGTTCTCGTCTCAACACCGGGCGACCTCGTCTTCAGGTATTTGCGAATGGCTCATGGAACTGGATTGACCCACCTTACTCTGTCTGAGAAACGAACTCAAATGCCTCTACAATTACTTCGACTGCCTCACCAGCAGAGGGTGGATTGCCATCAAGCAGCCACAAGTGGATCCGTGCATTCCCCCCACCCACTGGCGGGATATCACCACCTGTATAGGTCCGCGATGCAATCCCATCTTCTTCAGAGCCGGGAAAAGGTTGGGCAACATCGTGAATTCGATAGCAAGAGGACGCCAATTCTTCGTAACCAAAGGCAACCACACTTTCGCAGGACTGGGGGTAGGGCCTGGCGTTGCCGTGGCTGTGGCCGTCACCGTTGGCGACGGTGTCTGAGTCGGCGTGGCTGTCGCTGTTGGTGTGTCAGTCGGCGTGAGGGTCGGGGTCTGGGCTGGTGTCTGGGTCGCCGTTAGGGTCGGCGTTGCCTGTGGAGGCAAGGCAATGGTGGGCGGCACGGCGGAAAGCTGACCAGATGGAAGCCTTTGCACTATCAAACCCAGTTCGCGCAGTCGTTCCTCTCCCAACTCCTCCAACACTTGTCGGTAGAGCACGCCCATCGCGGCATCGCGCGGGTTGTTGCCAGGATTCTGATCCCAGGAAATCAACGCGTTCCAGTAGCCGGGGCCATTTGGGGCATAGATCTGGTGATATGGGACCTCTTCGATGATCCGCTGCATCCAGCGCTTCGTGGCCTCATAGTCCTCTAGCTCAAAATATGACGCGGCCAAGCCCCACATGGCCGCCCCGATTTCATTCAACAAGGGATAGCGCCAAATCTTCCTGTCAATGCAAGACACCTCTTCCGGTTGGGTCCCCCACGGATAGTCGATGATCCCTCCGATCTCATCGCGCTTGAGGTTCTGATCACGATGAGCCAAAGCTATCCAATTGGTCTCGCTGATCACCCTCCCTGCCCAGAAAATGGCTTCCTCATAGTCCCCACAATCAAACGCCTCAAACATCTTGCGATTGTGCTCGCCAGGCTCCTCGATAATTGGTGCACTCGGCGGAATCTCTGGTAGTGGTAGCGGCTGCTCGGTGAATGGCTCATGTCGGAGTTCTGCCCGAAGGAGAGCCTGCGCTTCAGTTAGGGGCGTGGATGGAATCTGAGCATAGATGTCTCGATACACATCGTTCAGAATGAACGGGTTCACGCCTTGAGTTGGGAGTACGATCCACCCCCCTACTGGGCTGCCGCCCTGAACAAGGTCATCGCCTTCAGGAGTCTGGGTCCAGAAATAAGCCAGGGGCGTCCGCCATCCATGGCCAGTAGCCACGTTATGCCCAGTTGCATACTCGCTGATCGTCACCCCATTTACGGTATAGAAGGATCCACCAACTTCAGCCTCTAAGGCATCTGCTAAGGCCTTGAACCACTCCGCGGTCTCTCGATCACCCGCCTCCCAGAACCGCACCGCATTCTTCTGGAACGCCAGGACCACGCCAGCGGTCCACTCCGTAGATCCTAGCGGGTGATACCCGCCTCGTGCGACGCCATAGTCGGGATGCCTGTGGTCGTCCACTATGGGACGCATCACCTCAGGTCCGGTTGGATCCGTGAAGTCAAACAGTAGACGGGTTTGGGTGATCCCATCTGGCCGCGTCCAAGTGACCTCTACCAGGCCCCGATGCAGCAACGTCAGCGAAAGCTGCCGGAGCGCCTCCAGCCCAAATTCCTGGGCGATGCGATCGCCAAACGGCCCTGCCATCGTCCAACTGTGGGCATCGGTGGCAAAGATCGTGCTCGGTTCCCCAGACTCATACCTCCACCCCTGGTGAATCACCCCGTTCTCCAAGTCTAACGCATGCTCCCGGAACCACACCCACGCTCGCTCAGCCGGGTCGGGCCATGGGGTGCTCTCTATGGGGTGACCCGACGCGATCAGAAATGCGCTGGCCGCATCCACATGCGGCTCCGTATGGACCGCATCAGGCATCCGGTCGCCATCCCTCACCCCACCATCTGCTGCCTGCATCGCGCGGAGAGCCGTCTCTAGAATCTGAATCGATTCGGCATAATGCGTGGGGTTGACCTGTGCCATCGCAAAGAGCACGAAGGAGACCGGCCCTGGTGTTGATAACGGCTCGCCCAGGCCCCTGCCTTGGTGTCTGGCAGAGGTGCGATCGAGGCCATTGATGGGAACGCGCACGGTGACGGGTGTCTCTCCGTCTGACTCGACCGCATCGAAGAGCTTCATGATTCCATAGATCCCATTGGTATCGGCCCACTCCTGGACCTCTTCAAACGGGATTTTGATACGCCTATCGAGGTAATCCAGCAGCGCCTCAGCCTCCATCTGGTGACCAGCCGCATGCAAGATAAGCGCAGCGACCGACGCGTCATATAGGTACGCCAGATCCTCAAAGTCTGGATGGCCCCAATGGCTAGGCGGCAGGTGGGTTTGGTGATCCTGCAAGGCCACTATACCCTGCGCGATATCAGAAGCCAAAGGACACCAGTTCTTCATAACCAGGGGCAACCACACTTTCGTAGGCACATATTCATCCGCACCTATATCAAAACCTTCTCCTTGGGGCCTGGTATCACCGTCTATATCGGTATAGACACCCGCATCAGTGCCAGCATCTATGCACGGTGAGTCCGATTGAAGATGGTAATCCCCACTGGCCGGGTCAACGAAGTGTGGGGCCTCACAGATATTTCCTTCGCCAGGAAGGCACATCTCAATATCTGAGTAAATGGCTTGATAGCCATGGCCACCAAAGTCCTCACCCTCATGACCCCAGACAATGCTATTGATAACTGTACACCCGGAAAGACTGCAAAAGATCCCATTGCGTTCGGGGGCACGATTATTGGCGATTGTGGAATTGGCGATGGTAACGACGCTATTTGGAGCCGTTATATGGGTAGCGCTTGTGATCCGAATCGCTCCATCCCACAGGTCGGCGGTATTGGTGACAATAAGGGTGTTGGTAATAGCAACAAAGGCGTGATCTATGTCGATTCCTCCTCCCGCTAAGTTGGCGGTGGCATGGTTGTGAACAATCCTGCAATTCTGAATGGCGACCGAGGAAAGAGCGATAGAGATTCCTCCATCGCCATTGGTGATAGTGAAGCCATCAATCACGGTAGTCTCAGACAAGGTAGATCGTACTTCGATCACTCGACCACTTTGATTCCCGTCAATTGTGGTCGTGCAATGGCGCAGACACTGTGACCAGCCCATGGGCTCGTATCCCCCCGCCAGGGTGACGGTCTTGGTGATGACCAGGTTCTCGGTGTAGGTCCCCTGGGCAACCAGGATTGTATCGCCGTCCGCAGCCTGGCTCAAAGCATAGCCAATGGTGGCACAGGGGTTGGTACAATCAGTCGTATCGCTGCCCGTCGCTCCGTCTACGTAGCGGGTGGCAGAGTCGGCATGGAGGGTGATGCTCCGGCCAGTGGTGTCCACTCTGCTGTCGCCATCCCAGGATAGCTTGGAGAACTCGGTGGCAGGATCATCATATGGGGCCCCAGGGTTTCCGTCGTGATCCACCGACAGAAAGTCAGTTGGTATCATATCACCTGCGTTCGCCGTAATTCGCGCCTCAGACCATTGGATGCGCATTTCCACCGTGTAGCCACAATCAGCATTGCCAGGCTCATCCAGCGTGGTGCGGTCCGGCAGGTATAGTGCCCTGTCGCACTCGCCCTCGCCCGTGCCGCCTACATCTTGGCGGCACCGAAACTCACCGTTGTTGAAGACAATCGAGATACTATCGTCATCCCAATCAAAACTGGCGGTCTCGACTTGAGTGTCCTCTACCTCAAAGCCAACATATAGATAATCCTGATCCCAAAGGGCACGCACTATGGCCGTCGTCACATCGGTCTGAGAGATGTGGACAGCATAGGTGAGGGGGATGGCATATTGCCAGATCGGTTCGTCCATAACACCGTCCACGGTGATGGCCCCCCTCGCAGGGACAACTTTCAATGCCTCCGTCGAGGGGACAAACCGCCCTGAGCTATAGTCACACTCGGTCGGGTTGGTCCCATCGGTGATCTGGCCGTAGATATAGTAGCTGCCCGTCGGCAACGTCGTTGGCAATGTCCAGGCGTAAAAGTCAGTCAAGCTATCCTCAGACAGACCATCCGTGATTATCGTCCCATTGCAGCCAGTGTAATTTGCGTCGTAGTACAGCCCAACAGTGGCATTATCATCCGGGTCGTCGTCCTGCCAGGTAATGGTGAGTTGACCTCCGGAAGATACCAACTCATGACCATACGGTGGCTTGGTTATCGTCATCAGTGGCCCAACGTTTGTTTGGGGCGGGGATACGAACGTGGTAAAGGTATAGACACCAGACATCGTACCACCATGAACAGTAACGGTGTAGGGTGTGGCTGGGAAAAGGTCGGTCAAGGTCAGTTGATGGGCCGTGGTTATGGTAGGATCGACTACCCGGCGCCGATCAATCAGGCCCCAGTCCGCTTCATCCTTGTGCAAGAGCTTGAAGTAGCTCCAGCCGTAGAGTCGCACGTCCTGACCCAGATAGCGGCGCAAAGCTTCGATAGCCCTGACCTTGGCCCAGCTATCGGCAACCTTGCCGTTCATCTGATTTGGGTCGTCGTAGCTGGCAGCAGGAGCGAACCCGGTTGAATCCAACACCAGAGGTTTGCCCAGAGCTGCCAGATTATTCTCATTCCAGGCTTTGTCCAGATAGTAGTCAAACTGATCCTTGCAGATCAAAGTAGATGCCGGATGGCTGGCCGTAGGGATGACATCACAGCCGAAGGGCGCGGTGACCGCGTGCTGAGCGTAAATGACTACCGAGACGCCATCAACCAAGTCACCAATCGGTGCTTGATGCAACTCATCCCGCCAGCCGTAGTAGATGTTGGCATACACTGTTGCCCCAGGGACTTCTTTCTTGAGTTCATTGTAGCAATAGTCAATGTAGTCTCGTTGTCTCCCAATAGTGGGATTATTAGGATACCAGAATTTTGGGTCATCGAGGGGCATTTTGATGAGAAAATAGAGAAGACGGTCAGGGTTCTCTCTAAAGTATGAAAGGTAGGCATCGTAGTGTTCCAGAATGGCGTCACAATCCTCGGGCCCCCAGTCGAAAGATGGCGGGTCCCATTCCAAGCGAAAAGCAATCTTTAGCTCTTGTGTGGCAGCCGTGTCCAAGGTAACCTGATCCCAGGGGTGGATTGTAGAGGTTATAGTAAGGCTGGTGGGGTAGAGCACGATGGTATTAAAGTTAGCGCCAGCGATAGCCTCAACGTCGCTGATAATAGTGCTCGTCACAAGATCACGGTCAACCCAGTCATAATGGGCATCATATTCGCCGGGGGCATAGGCCACTCCCTGGAGAGTCTGGCTGATGGGCTGAGAGATGGGGAAGACCAAAGGGATAGCGCTGTCCACCAAGTCGAGGCAGGACGCAGTGGCTGGATCCGTTTGCCACGAGATGGTGGCAGTTGTCGAGGTAACATCGGTGACAGCGACATTCGAAATCACCGCCGTGCTGCCGCAGGGTGTGCCGGCAGCAACAGGCCCTTGAGCGGCCCCGGTCAGGTAGGATATCGCTACAATGAAGCCAAGGCTTGTAATGACGGCCAATATCAGAGCCGCAAAAAGTCTGAGAATCCTTTGATGGGATAGCATTGTGCTTCCTCCTCATACGGGTCCCTAAGAAACTTGCCCAGTAACACTACAATCAGCTTATTACAGCCATAGAGCGTCGTTCACTCCGGATAGCCTTCCCCCGCCACCCATTTTAGCACAAACCAACAGGCAAGTCAATGCTCGATTCATACAAGTGCCCCCGACACTGGCTACCACCGAAGTGGTCCGCCCGCAGCGGAGGCACTTCTCGTCCTTCAACCTGTACCGGGTCACGCCCAACCCCCGCCGCCGAATCAGCAACTCCCCCACTGGAGCCCCTCTTCGAATTGCACTAATGCTTCATCGCTAAGCCGGTCCCATTGAGCGAACTCAGCCTGCAAGGCCAGAGCTGCCTGGCAACTCTGAAGCAAGGCGCTCTCCTTGAACAAACGGACGATCTGCAACAGGTTAGGGAAAGCTTCTTCGGGCAACTCTTTAACCTCGTCAATCAAGATTTGTTGATATTCGATTGTCCTGTTCATGAGACTACTCCTTTCCTGTTCTGAGTAGATGGCGTTTTGCAGGCTCAGGTAGTAATCGCGTGCGTTCAAACCTGGACTCCTGACAAGATGCGAAAGCGTCGCTCCCACAGGTCGAGGCCGCGTTGGGCCGCATACCAGTCAAAATAGTCGGCATCGTCACCCAGCACGCCGGATTCAAATTGCTGCATAAACTCTCCAGAAGACATCTGATACTGCTGTTCAAAAGCACGGCGAGCGCGTCCAAAGTAGGTGCGTCGCGCGTCGGCCAGCTCAGTCTCGTTACGCGGCGCGCTGCTCAGAACCTCGCGGACTTCACCCCAATTAACCCCGGTGGAGAATTGAGTCCTCAGTGCAATTCTTTCCATACGTCTCCTTTCTACCCACTCCGGCTAACCTTCCCTTGATGTCCATTTTAACACAAAGCAGCAGACAAGTCAAAGCTCGACCCAACACCCCGGACAATAGGTGCTCTCGTACCAATGCCCCAGCACGTTGCCCAGGCAGACGAAGCCCAAAGCGAGGTTTTCCGCCAGGGGAACCGGTTGGTTGCGTAAAGAAACGGAGGCCACGAAAGGCGCGAGACGCTTTCGTGGCCTTTCGCATGTTGAGTGATTCAAAGCCAGGTGGGTGTGTTTCATTATCGGTTGACGAAGCCGCACCGGCCTGGAAGAGCCGGCGCTGGACAGCCTTTCTAAACGAGGAAAGTCACCCAGCACCGCCTGTTCACGGCGGTGCGCCATACTGCGAATATCTTCCAACCCATTTGAAACGCACCCAAGTCAGGTTAGCGGCGTCAGGTAGAGGTAGCCCCTCAACGACAGACCTCTAGCGAGACATCGTCCACGTACATGGCCATGGCACAATCCACCCCATCGTTGAAGACGCCGAAGTACAGCCAGATCGTGCGGCCAGCATAGTGTGTCAGGTCGTACTCTTTGCACATCCAGACCCGTGCGTTGGAACTCTGCCAGTCCAGAGTCTCCAGGTAGTTGCCATACTCATCCAGGATCAAGACGAACTGAGCATCGGCGGCGAGCAACATCGTGCGAGGATCACCTGGCAGGGGAAGTCCCCCTCGCAGAGGATGTTCATCTCCATCTCCACACCCACCCCCCGGCCCAGGATCAGTGGGATACTTGCAGAACCGCAGACGCGCCGACGCGACGCAGGGAGGAATGGTTACCATTTGCCACCCCGAGGAATAGCTGTAGGTATTGTCATTCCAGTCCGCGATGCCCACCCGCACGGAGCGACTTCCAGAATGGGCCTGGTCGGTGGAGTAACCCGCCGGATAGTCGGTATCGGGGAACCACCAAGCCTCATCTGTCTCGAAGCCGCCATTGATCACCAAATCTTCACAAGGCAGCGGAGGCGTCCCGGTCGGCGTAGGTGTGGGTTGGCAGGGCGAAGGCGTCTGGGTCGGCGTAGGCGTAGGCGTCTGGGTTGGTGTGGGCGTCCGAGTTGATGTGGGCGTCTGGGTTGGTGTGGGCGTCCGAGTTGATGTGGGCGTCCGAGTTGATGTGGGCGTCGAAGTCGGCGCAGGTGTGCAGAGGGGTTCCTTGATGATCAGTGGGCAGTAAACGAGGTAGTGGACGGATGTGGCCGTTGGGTCATCGTCGGCCGCCGTATCCGGATCGTCCGTCGGCTCTGCTGGCAGTTCGTTGCTCGTTACCACTCCCTGGTTGCTGACCTGGGTGACGCCGTACGGCAGCGGGTCGGCGACGATGACGCGGAAGCTAATGTCCACACTGCCCCCAGCAAGGATGGTGCCGATGTTCACCGTGACGGGCGGTATGCCCGCGTTGCCACTCATCACCGTACCCAGGCTGGTCTGGACGGAGCCCACCACCAACGTTGTATTGCTGTCAGGAACGTCGCTGAAGATCACCCCCGTGGCCGCGCCGTTGCCACTGTTGACGATTGCGACCTGATACAGCAACGTGTCGCCGGGAGAAGGTGCACCACTACCGTCGGCGTCAATGTAGAGCACATCGGTCTTAAAGGCCTCCAGCACGGGGACAGCACTGACCGCCGTCTGGGTCCGGTCGTCATCGGGCAGCATCGCCGGATCACCTGTCAGCTCTGCTGGCAGTTCGTTGCTCGTTACCACCCCCTGGTTGCTGACCTGGGTGACGCCG
>CAZVCJ010000124.1:8651-12158 GCA_964625745.1 uncultured Anaerolineae bacterium
TGCTGGCAGTTCGTTGCTCGTTACCACCCCCTGGTTGCTGACCTGGGTGACGCCGAGCGGCAGCGGGTCGGCGATGATGACGCGGAAGCTAATGTCCACACTACCCCCGGCAGGGATGGCGCCGATGGCCACCGTGACGGGCGGCATGCCCGCGTTGCCACTCGCCACTGTCCCCTGGCTGGTCTGGACGGAACCCACCACCAACGTTGTGTTGCTGTCAGGAACGTCGCTGAAGGTCACCCCCGTGGCCGCGCCGTTGCCACTGTTGACGATAGTGACCACATACAGCAGGGTGTCCCCCGCAGAGGGTGCGCCATTGCCGTCGGCGTCAATGAAGAGCACATCGGCCTTAAAGGCTCCTAACACGGGGATTGCACTGACCGCCGTCTGGGTCTGGTCGTCATCAGGCAGCATCGCCGGATCATCTGTCAGCTCTGCTGGCAGTTCGTTGCTCGTCACCACCCCCTGGTTGCTGACCTGGGTGACGCCGGGCGGCAGCGGGTCGGCGATGATGACGCGGAAGCTAATGTCCACACTGCCCCCAGCAAGGATGGTGCCGATGTAGACCTCGACGGTGGCATCGCCAGCCACGTTTCCTTCCACGACCCCTCCCTGGCTCGTTTGCACCGAGCCAACCACCAGGGCAGTACTCGGATCAGGAATGTCATTGAAGGTCACACCCGTGGCCGCCGCATTGCCGCTGTTGACGATGGTGACCTGATACAACAGGGTGTCACCGGGGGAGGGGGCGCCGTTGAAGTCGGCGTCGGTGAAGAGCACATCGGTCTTGAAAGCTTCCAGCACAGGGGCAGCAGTGACCACCGTCTTGGTCTCGTCGTCAGGCACTGTATCCGGATCGTCCGTCAGCTCTGCTGGCAACTCGTTGCTCGTCACCACCCCCTGGTTGCTCACCTGGGTGACGCCGGGCGGCAGCGGGTCGGCAATGGTCACCCGAAAGCTGATGTCCACACTGCCCCCAGCAAGGATGGTGCCGACGTAGACCTCGACGGCAGTATCGCCAGCCACGTTTCCTTCCACGACCCCTCCCTGGCTCGTTTGCACCGAGCCGACCACCAGGGTCGTGTAGATGTCGGGGACGTCACTGAAGATCACACCCGTGGCCGCGCCGTTTCCACTGTTGACTATGGTGACCACATACAGCAGCGTGTCGCCGGGGGAGGGCACGCCGTCGAAGTCGGCGTCGGTGAAGAGCGTGTCTCGCTTCTGGGCTGCGAGACTGGGCTCAGGCACAATCGTGACGCCTTCGATGTCCTCATTGTTGCCTGAATCGGGATCGGGCACATCGCTCTCGGCACGAACAGTATTTGAAATCGTACCGCTGGCATCGCTGGCGACGGTAACGATCATGTCGAAGGTTGCCAAACCACCAGCCCGGATAGCGCCCAATTCGCACACCACCACACCGGGCGTCACTTCGCTGCACCCATCTGTATCGCTGACGAAGGTTAGCTCAGCCGGCAGCGTATCGGTCACCACCACACCTACGGCATCCGATGGGCCAGCATTGGTGATGATGAACGTGTAGATGACCTGACTATCTGGCACCACGACCGACTCTACCGCCGACTTGCTGATGCTGAGATCGGCCAGCCGCCCAACCGTTACCGGTTCCTCAGCAGTGTCGTTGTCGGGATTGGGGTCTGGTGTGTCAGTGAAGGCCGTGGCAGTATTGGTCAGCACTGTGCCGTCGGCAAGACCAGCATCCACCACGCCCACCACCGTGATGGTGACAATTTCATTAACAGCCACGTCACCCACCTGACATATTGTCCCTACACATTCGGCAGGGCCACTGCCACTGCGCTCTACCGTGGCACTGTCCAAACTCACACCCGCCGGCAACGTGTCCTTCACGTCCACCGACTGGGCAACGGATGGGCCAGTGTTGCTGACCACAATGGTATAGGTGATCTGCTCACCTGCCGCCACCGTGATTGGCCCAGTTTTGGACAAACTCAGATCAGCAGCGCCAATGATGCTGGTGTCCGCATCGTCGGTGTTGTTGAGCAAATTGGTATCGGGAGTGTCGGAGTCCACCTCAGAGCGGAACTCGAGACTGGTCCCGGGCTCGACGGCAGGGTCAGCAGTGATAGAGAAGGTGACGACGATGGAGGCCCCGGCAGCGAGGTCCGTGGTCGTGTAGGACACAGTGCCATCACCATTGTCTACCCAGCCAGGTGGCAGACTGGCCACCGTCACGCTCGGCGGCAAGGTGGTGGTAATCACTACGTTCTGGGCATCCGACGGACCGTTGTTGGTGACGGTGTGGGTAATGATGATCGTATCACCCGCATTCACCGTCGGCGTCGAGTCAATGCCCAGTACCAGGTCTGCACTGAGGCCTATGGAAGTGGTTTCGGCGTCGGAGTTGTTGGCTGAGTTGGCATCGGTGGTATCACTGGTGACGAAGGCAGTGTTCGTGATGGTGCCAGTGGCGCCAGAACTGACGATGGCACTGAGGTCTATCGTCACAGAGCCACTCGCCGGCACAATTCCCACGGTGCAAGTCATCACCCCACTGGCAATGATGCAGCTCCCCTGGCTGGCCGACGCCGTGGCATCGCTCAAATCGGTTGGCAAGGTATCGGTCACTACCACATTCTGGGCGTCCGACGGACCAGTGTTGGAGACCACGATTTGGTAACTGACGTTGCTTCCAGCCGTGGCGATGGCTGGGCCGGACTTTAGAATGCCAAGATCAGCCTCTTCGTTGACGGTGGTGACCTCGTTGGCCTCGTTGTTGGCGGGGTTGCTGTCTGGGTTGGAGGCCGAGACGCGGGCCAAGTTAGTGATGTCGTTGATCTGGTCACTGTCCACCGTTACCACGATGGTCACGGCAGCAGTGGCATTCACGGCAAGGTCACCGAGGTCACAAGTGACACCGCTCTCACAGAGGCCCTGGGTGCTAGTAGTGCTGACAAAGATCACGCCATTGGGCAGCACATCCACGACCTCAGCGTTGGAGGCGGGCGCTGGCCCGTTGTTGGTGATGACCAGGGTGTACGTGAGGGTCTGGCCGGCAATCACCGGGTCGGGTGAGTCGCTCTTGGCGATGGTCAGGTCGGTTGGATTGAGAGGCGACTGGTTAGCTATCGTGGTTTCGGTGTCACTGTTGTTCGTATCGTCCGGATCCACTGTGTCACTGCTGACAAAGGCAGTGTTGGTGATGGTGGTCGGGTCACTGACGCCCTCGTCCACCCGCACCTCGATGAAGGCAGAACGGGTCTCGCCAGCAGACACCGTGCCCAGCGTGCAGGTGATGACACCGCCACTCTCAGCACAGAAGGCAGAAGCTCCCACAAAGATGGTGTCCGCCGGCACACTATCCGTGATGACGACGTTCACCGCATCCGACGGACCGGTGTTGGTGATGGTAAGCTGGTACAACAGTACCTCGCCCGCAATCACCGGGTCTGTCAAATCGGCCTTGGCGATAGCGAGGTCGGCGCTGGTGGTGACATTGGTGGTCTCAGTGGCAATGTTGTC
>CAZVCJ010000125.1:0-8440 GCA_964625745.1 uncultured Anaerolineae bacterium
TAGACGACAACACTTTGCCGCCCTGATCAAGACTGCCGTGAATCCCTATGTTAGGGAACTTTTTCAGACGTTCTCTACCATCCCTACGCCAACTCCGCCAACATCCGGTCTATCTTCTCCGCAGTTAGGTTCTCGTAATACGTCGCATCTACCTGCATCATCGGCGCGGTGCCGCAGGAGCCGAGGCACTCAACGGTGAGCAGGGTGAATTTGTTGTCTTCTGGTTTGACAAAATCCAGATGTATGGTACACTATTCTGTGGATCGGGTGGCCGAGCGCGCTAGAGGCACAAGTCTCTAAGCTCCTTGGCTTTAGGCCCGCAAGGGAGCCCCGGTCCTTTTTTATTTGAAGAGCTGCTGGATGTCCTTGAGGGTGATCTTTCGCTCAGCCTTCTTGAACCGTTCGACTACCATTTCCACTCGTCCTCATCCCAAGTGGATAGCGTGAGCACATCTCCATTGAGCAGCTTGTCATCACCCTGTTCTGCCATTGCTTTGAATTGGCTTTCCCAACTGATTTCTATGTCGGTTGTTCGCCCTGCACGATAGTCCTCCCGGGCTTCACGCGCCATTTCACGCATCACACGCTTCGCCTCCGGTTTGGTCAATAACTCATCCCACTTTTCTTCCGCCGTCTCGATTTCTTCTTCCTCCAGCCAGTCCTTGTATTCCTTGGTGGTCTGGAACTCCAGAAACCGCGCAAAATTGATAAGCTGCACAATATGCTCAGGCGGCAATTTGCGAATAATGCCGATTACTGTCTGCTCGTACGCTGAAGGCTGAAAATGCATTCGTTTTTCCATCGTGTCATTCTCCCTATACCAACTCCGCCAAAATCCAGTCTATCTTCTCCGCAGTAGGCCAAGTTTACCAGTAATGGTGTACTAATTCGCGGATGTAGCGGTCGTAGAGGGAACGTACCTGGGCCATCGTCTCCTCAGAGAGTGGAGGCAGATCCGCGGCAGCGAAGTTCTCTTCGGCCTGCGACGGACGCTTCGCACCGGGGATGGCGCATGTCACGGCATCAAACATCAAAATCCAACGCAAGGCAAACTGCACCATACTCATTCCCGCCGGGCAGATAGCCTTTAATTCCTCAACTGCTTGCAAGCCAACGTCGTAATCAACGCCGGAGAAAGTTTCACCCCGATCAAACGCCTCACCATAGCGGTTAAACGCGCGGTGGTCGTCAGCCGCGAAGGTGGTATCTGGTTTTAGTTTGCCCGTGAGCATCCCGGAGGCCAGCGGCACACGCGCCAGGATACCCACTTTACGCTTCTGGGCTTGCTCAAATAGAAGCTCGGCGGGTCGGTGCCGGAACATGTTGAAGATGATTTGCACGTTTTGCACGTTGGGATACTCTATTGCCTTGAGAGCTTCTTCCACCTTTTCCACACTCACGCCGTAGTAGCGAACTTTGCCCGCTTTGACTAGGTCATCGAGCACGCCAAAGACCTCCGGCATGTAGTAGACCTGGGTAGGCGGGCAGTGGAGTTGGAGCAAATCGAGGGCCTCTGTATCCAGGTTCTTGAGACTGCGCTCCACAAAGGCCGTGAGGTTTTCGCGATTGTAGCCTGCCGCGACGTGTGGATCTAACCGCCGTCCGGCCTTGGTGGCGATGTAGATGGGTTCACTGTGTTCGCGACGCAGTTGCGCCAGCAGCCGTTCGCTGCGACCGTCGCCATAAACGTCGGCGGTGTCGAAGAAGTTGACGCCAAGCTCTACGGCCCGGTGTAGCGCCGCTAACGACTCGGCATCTTTGACCGGGCCCCACGCCCCGCCAATGGCCCACGAGCCAAAGCTCACGGCAGACACTTTCCAGCCTGTGCGTCCCAGTTCTCGGTATTGCATAGATTCACCTCCCGTTCAATCTACGAAGCTACGCAGTGATCGTCAAGCCATACCATGATACCTCACTTCTCGTTACGACGCCCTGTCCCTACACCGACTCCGCTAAAATCCGGTCTATCTTCTCCTCAGTCAGATTCTCGTGATACGTCTCATCTACCTGCATCATCGGCGCGGTGCCGCAGGAGCCGAGGCACTCGACGGTGAGCAGGGTGAATTTGCCGTCTTTTGGTTTGACAAAATCCCAATGTATGGTATAATATCTGTGGATCGGGTGGCCGAGCGCGCTAGAGACATACGTCTCTAAGCTCCTTGGCTTTAAGCCCGCAAGGGAACCCCGGTCCTTTTTTATTTGAAGAGCTGCTGGATGTCCTTGATGGCAATCTTTCGATCCGCCTCCTTGTCTCCCAGATAGACTCTCCTTGCCAATATATCAGCCGCCGAGCCCCTTACTTCCCAAAAGCTGATAAACTCCCCGCGTAACGAAGGATCCTCACGGTGTAAAAGGTTGAGGAGAAAGACCTTGATCAGCCCCTCATTCTTTTCCCCTGGATAGTCTTTGTCAATCACCACATGCTCAATGTGCTGAAGATGCGGTTTGATGAGAAGATAGACGAAGGCGGCCAGTAAGCTATACCGGTAGAAAGCCTTGCTGTGGTTGGGGCGCCAGGCTCTGAGCCAGTCCCTCGCAGCACGTTTGATGCTACTTTCAATCAGAATTGATCCCCGGATTCCATCCGAAAAAGCGACGGCGGTGTTCTTGCCCCACTGCTCTACCTTTGCACTGAGATTAACTTCAACAACGTAGGGCATGGGCCCGCTCCCTTACGCCAGCTCCCCTGGAATCCGCTCTATCTTCTCTTCAGTCAGACTCTCGTGATTCCGTCGCCTCCCTCAGATAGCGGTCAAACCAGCGCAGGATGTGGCTCAACCTTTCAATGCGTCGGTCTGTGCGCCCTCCGCGCGAAAGGCCGTGCGGCTCGTCTGGGAAACGAACCATTTCGGTATCCACCCCTAGCTTCTTGAGTGCCACGAAGATCTGCTCGCCCTGCTCCATATCACACCGCAAGTCCTGTTCGCTGTGGATGACGAGGGTGGGTGTTTTGGCGTTGCCGATGTATTTCAGCGGGGATTGTCGCCAGTAGTTCTCGAGGTTCTCCCAGGGGGGCTCGTTTCCAAGCTCTATTTGGAAGGACCAGTTGAAGTCGCTGGAGCCGTACATGCTGATCAGGTTGCTGACACTTCGCTGCGTGACCGCCGCCCGGAAGCGGTCTGTGTGTCCAATGATCCAGTTGGTCATGTAACCGCCGTAACTGCCGCCGGTGACGCCCATCCTTGCGGGGTCAATGTATGGTTTCTGCTGGACGAAATCAACCCAGGCCATCAAATCGTCGTAGTCCACCGTGCCCCAGTTGTTCCAGATGGCCCTGGTGTGTTCCTCGCCGTATCCCTGCCCACCGCGCGGGTTGCAGAAATGAACGACGTAGCCGTGGGCGGCTAAATAGTAGAACTCGTGCATGAAGAAGTTGCCGTACTGCGCCTGGGGGCCGCCGTGAATCTCCAGAATCGAGGGGTACTTTTTCGATTCGTCGAAACCAGGCGGTTTGAGGATCCAACCCTGCAAATCGTTGTCGGCCGCGCCCTTGAACCAAACTTCTTCGATTTCCCCCAGATCGCGAGCCTGCAGCAGATTCTCGTTGGCGTGCGTCAACTTGCGTGACTGCCCAGTGGCCAGGTCTTGCACCCAGACCTGTCCCAGGTCGGTCATGTCGGCATGGAAATAGGCCAGCCTCGACTGCTCTTGATCAAAACTAAACGACCCTACACCCCCCTGGTCCCCGATCACCGTTTGCAGGCTGCGCTCATCCCCATCCAGCGCCACCGATTTGAGGACGGTGTTCCCGTGCTGCGACACTTGAAAGTAGAGCCTGCTCCCATCTTTCGACCAGGTGGGCGGCGTCATCGGCAGGTGGCCCGGGAGATCGTTAATGGTCGTGCTGGATACGTCGAAATCAAACTTCTCCGTCAGGTTCTTGGCCTCTCCGCTGCCGTCCGCGCTGTCCTGAGTGGCTCGACTGAGCTCGCCGAAGTCCTGTCGAAGGGCCGGGACAATCCACAGGCAGGTGTTCTTCCACCACTGCTCTTTTCCCTCTTGCCCGAAGTAGGCCAGCCATTTTCCGTCCGGCGAAAAAGTGGGGCTTTCCTTCGGTCCCACAGGCGTCTCGACTTTGCGGAGCTCCCCGCCCTCCGCCGAAATGACGAACAAATCTATGGCGTCCGGATCGAGATCGGGGTCCTCGCTGTGGTTGGAACAGAAGACGATTTGCGTCCCGTCCGGCGACCAGCGCGGTTTCCACTCGTCGTAAACGTCGCTGTCGGTCAATTGCCTGGCTCTGCCCGTGCGGGCGTCAATCGTCCAGATATGCCAGCGATCCTGGGGCAAGAACCCGCTTCCATCCAGCTTGTAAAAGACCCGCCTGATGTGGCGCGAAACGACGCCCAATTTCTTCTTTTGCTCGTCTTCTTCCCGCTCGATGTCTTCTTTGTCCTTTTTGCGGAACTGGCAGACGAGCTGCTCGCCATCGGGCGACCATTCGAAGGCATCAAATTCGCCTTTCAGGTCGGTGAGAGGTCGTGCTTCCCCGCCGTGAAAGGGGATGACGTGAATTTGCGGCTGCTTTTCATCGCCTCGATTGGAAACAAAGGCGACCTCACTGCCGTCGGGCGACCATCTGGGCCGGCTGTCCGTTTGATCGCCATAAGTGAACTGTCGAGCGCGCCCCCTGTCGGTGGGACCAATCCACAAGTTGGCGTACTTCTTCTCCGTCTTTTTATCTACTCGCTGGACACAGAACACGACGTGTCGGCCGTCCGGCGAGATTTGGCAGTCTGTAATCAATTGGAAACGATACAAATCCTCCGCCGTGATGCGACGTTTTTTTCGTGTTGGCATGGTTCCTCCATGTGATGTATGTTGGTTGTTCGCCCTTCGTAATAGTCCTCTTCCCTCCCACCCCCGTAAACTTAAGGCTCGAAGGCCCGTCCTCGGGCCGCCCCGGGGACGGGGCTCAGAGCTTAAGTTTACGCTGATGGTCCTCTTCCCTACGCCAACTCCGCCAGAATCCGATCTATCTTCTCCTCGGTCAGATTCTCGTGATACGTCTCATCTATCTGCATCATCGGCGCGGTGCCGCAGGAGCCGAGGCACTCGACGGTGAGGAGGGTGAACTTGCCATCGGGGGTGGTCTGGCCGACCTCTATGCCCAGCTTGCGACTGAGGTACTCAACGAGGTGCTCCGCGCCCAGAAGCGAGCAGGTTATGTTGGTGCAAACCTGGATGACGTGCTCACCCACCGGCTGCGTGTAGAGCATGGTGTAGAAGCTGGCCACCGAAGCCACCTCGGTGGGCGGCAGGTCCATCGCCTGGCCCACCTCCTGCATGACCTCTTCGCTCAGCCAGCCATGCTCGCGCTGGGCAATCTCCAGCGCCGGCAACAGCGCCGACTTGGGGTCGGGATACTTGCCTTTGAGTTCGCTTATCTTTGCCCTGGCCTTCTCCGAAAGCACGATTCCTCCTACCTCTTGCCACTTGCTTCTTGCCACTTGCCTCTTGCTACCTATCCACTTCTCCCAGCGTGATGTCAATCGAGCCGATGATGGCGACCATGTCGGAGAGCATCTGCCCCCGGGCCATGATGCCGGCCGCGCTGAGGTTGGAGAACGACGGACCTCGGATCTTGCAGCGATAGGGCCTGGGGCCGCCGTCGCTGACGACGTAGAATCCCAACTCGCCTTTGGGGTTCTCGCAGCCGACGTAGACCTCGCCCGGCGGGGTGCTGAAGCCCTCGGTCACCAGCTTGAACTGGTGGATCAGAGCTTCCATGCTGACGTCCAGCTCATCCCTCGGCGGCAGGGCGATCTTGCGGTCGGCGCACTTCACCGGGCCAGCGGGGAGTTTATCCAGGGCCTGCTCAATGATGCGGAGGCTCTGACGCATCTCCTCCATGCGCACCAGGTAGCGGGCGTAGGCGTCGCCCTCGGGCCGGGTGGGGATATCGAACTCGAAGTCCTGGTAGCTGGAATAGGGCCTGGCCTGGCGCACGTCGTACTCCACCCCGCTTCCCCGCAGGCAAGGCCCGGTCACACCGTAGGCGATGGCCGCCTCCTGGGGCAGCACCCCGATGCCCACCGTGCGCGACTTGAAGATGGGGTTGTCGGTAATCATGGTGTGGTACTCTTTCAGATGTTGAGGCATCCCGGCGATGAAGGCTCGCACCGCATCAGTCCAGCCGTCAGGGGCGTCCCAGCGCACCCCGCCGATGGTGAAATAGGTTGGAGTCTGGCGCGCGCCGCAGATCATCTCGAACAGATTGTAGATGTCCTCCCGGTCGCGGAAGCAATACATCAGCAGGCTCATGATGGCGCCCGCCAGGTCGAGGACGCTGGTGCCCAGCCAGATGAGGTGGGAGGCCAGCCGCTGCAGCTCGCAGCATAAGACCCGCAGGTATTGGGCGCGCGGCGGTATCTCAACGTCGAGTAGCTTCTCCACGGCCAGGACGTAGGGCAGATTGTTGTTCATCCCTGCCACGTAGTCCATGCGGTCGGTGTAGGGGACGATCTGCTGATAGAGCTTGTGCTCGGCCGTCTTCTCGATGCCGGAGTGAAGGTGGCCGATGTCGGGGTGCGCGCTGATCATCGTCTCGCCATCCAGCTCCAGCACCACCCGCAACACCCCGTGAGTGGCCGGGTGCTGCGGCCCCAGGTTGAGGATCATGTGCTTCTCGGCGTCAATGCCGGGCGGGAGCGTGGGCGGCCTGGACTCGGCGGGCATGATCTGCTCTCCCACGGTTTCCAGCTCAGGGGTCTCTCGGTTGGCGGAGAAGACCACCGGCTCGCCCCCCAGGGGGTAATCTTTGCGCAGGGGATGGCCGACCCACTCGTCGGGCAGCAGGATGCGCCGCAGGTCGGGATGCCCCTCGAAGACGATGCCCATCAGGTCGTAGGCTTCCCGCTCGTGCCAGTTGGCTGCCGGCCAGACGCTGCTGACGGTTGGGACTTTGGGCGGGTTGCCGGCGATGGACGCCTTCAGACGCAGGTGGTAACTATGAGGGATGGAGTAGAGCTGGTAGACGGCGGAAAACCTCGCTGGGGCGAAGCGCGGGTCTAACCCCAGTTCCGAACGATCCAGGCCGGTCACGAAGAGGAGGGTAGTGTACTGCAGGTCGGGGTCGTCGCGGAGGAAAGTGCACACCTCCACCAGCTCCTCGGCCCGAACCGCGACCGTCGTTTCTCCGCGGAATTCCTCTACTCCTAGAACAGCCTCCGGGAACCGGCCTTTAAGTTTCTCAATGGGACTCACATCTTCGGTCACATTCATTCCTTGATTGTTACTCGTTGCCTCATTACTCATCGCCTCGTCACTCATAATCCGTGAACTTCTCTTGCTCTATCTTCTCTTGCAGCCTGGTGATGGCGTAGAGCAGGGCCTCGGGGCGGGGTGGGCAGCCTGGGACATAAACGTCCACGGGAATGATCTTGTCCACCCCCTGGATGATGGCGTAGTTGTTGAACATTCCCCCGGAGGAGGCGCAGGCCCCCATGGCGATGACCCACTTGGGCTCCAGCATCTGTTCGTAGAGCCGCTTGACCACCGGGGCCATCTTCTGCGAGACCCGGCCAGAAATGATCATGACGTCGGATTGGCGGGGCGAGGCTCGGAACGCCTCCCCGCCGAAGCGGGCGATGTCGTGGCGGGAGACCCCGCTGTGCATCATCTCGATGGCGCAGCAGGCCAGCCCAAAAGTGAGCGGCCAGGGCGAGGACTTGCGGGCCCAGTTGACCAGCTTCTCCAGGGTGGTGGTGAGGATCGTGTCTCCTAACTTGGTCTCTAATCCCACTCCAGAGCCCCTTTCTTCCAGATGTAGACGTACCCCACCAGGAGGATGATTACGAAGATGGCCATGGCTACCAAACCGAAGACCTTGAGGTCTCTAAATACTGTCGCCCAGGGATACAGAAAAATCACCGCTATATCCAGCACAATGAACAGCATAGCCGTGAGGTAGTATTTGACCGGGAATCGCTGCCGAGCGTCGCCGAAGGGGATCTTGCCACATTCATAAGGGAGGAGCTTGGTTTCGGTGGGCTTGTGGGGACCCAACAGGGCGGGCACGATGAGGGCCAGACAGGCGAAGGCGGTGGCGACTATGACGAGGATCAAGATAGGGAGGTAATCAACGGGCATGAAATTGAGTTCCTCTCCGATTGAATGTGCCGCGCGTTGGCGGGCCAGGTGGCGGAATGGTTCTTGGGGAACAACGGCGTTCAGTTTATCACGATTGTACCTGTTTGTCAAATTGATAAAAAGCAGATTTGACATGTGTTGAGAGTTCCAATATAATACTATGGCGTTTTCTGTTTGGAGCACGAGGTACTATCTGGCTGAACAGTGAATTGATAAGACTGCGGAAGGAGAATTGCTCAACAATGAAAAAGAGACTCGTTTTCATCGTACTGGCTTTGGCCTTGATAGTGGCGATACTTCCTATTATCGGCCGAGCTGAGCAGCCCCCGGGTTCGCTGCAAGAAGCGGC
>CAZVCJ010000125.1:8540-11927 GCA_964625745.1 uncultured Anaerolineae bacterium
GCACGCCGCCGACTACCGCATTGACACCGAGGCCCACGAACCAGGCGGTCCCTATAAGCTACCATTTGCGGTGGTCGAAGGGGAGGTCAAACCAGTCCCCCAGCCAACACCTGAGGCTGGACTGCTGCCGGTGTCGGTCGGGGCCATGAACTGCGTGACTTGCCACACCGACGAGCCGAGCTTGCAAGCTTTGGCTGTAGAGGAGGAGGTGAAGTCGGAGGAAACCTCCGGCGAGGGCTGAGCGGGGGAGTTGCCTCCGTTGGAGGCATGGGAGAAGGTTTTCGTCGGTGACGCGTTCCTGGTTTCGGTCCATAATGTTCAAAATTGCATTGGTTGCCACGGGGGCGTCGAAGGAGTAGACGACAAGGATGCGGCCCACGAAGGTGTGGTGCGAGATCCCGTGGAGGCCTCCGAGCGGGTCTGTGGCATTTGCCACGTTGACGCCACTGAACATGCTGTTACTAGCCTGCACCAGAATCTTACGGGCTATCAAACCGCGTTGACCGCCCGTGGGGCCGATTTCACTGATCCTCACATGGAGGAAGCATTTGACAACCACTGTAGCGACTGCCATACCACCTGCGGTCAGTGCCACATCAGCCGGCCGACCGCCCTGGGTGGCGGCCTGCTCAAGGGACACGAGGTCAAAGAAGTCGCCTCTATGAAGGATACCTGCACGGCCTGCCACTCTGCCCGCGTGGCCAACGAATATCAGGGCAAGAACGAGGGAGTCGAGGGAAGTGTCCATTGGCTAGAGGAGGGGATGTCCTGCTTCGACTGCCACGATACCAGCCAGTACCACGGCGACGGCACCGAATATGCCCATCGCTACGAAGGCGCCCCAGGCGTGAATTGCCTGGATTGTCACCCCGAGGTGGCTCCTGACCAAAGCGAGATAGAGGAACACAAGATCCACGCTGGCAAGGTAGCCTGCGAAGTCTGTCACGCCTCCGGCCCGTATAAGAGCTGCTACAACTGCCACGTGGCCCTGGACGACAAAGGGTTGCCCTACTACAAGACCGACAGTAGTGAGTTGACCTTCGAGATCGGGCGCAATCCCATAAAGAGCGAGGACCGACCTTGGGATTACGTCCTGGTGCGCCACGTCCCTGTTGCGGCGGACACCTTCGCTTTTTATGGGGACGACCTGTTACCTGACTTCGACAACGTGCCGACGTGGAAGTACGCCACGCCCCACAACATCCAGCGGGTCACGGCCCAAAACGAGAGCTGCGAAAGCTGCCACGGCAATCCAGACCTCTTCCTGACAGCCGACGATGTGGCTGCGAATGAAATGGTGGCCAACGCTGACGTAATCGTCGAACAAGTGCCACCCATAATGCCTCACCCCGGCCTGGCCGGGTACAAGATTCCCCAGGCGTGCGTTGAATGCCACCCCAGGGCAGCCGAGGAAGATTGGGGGTTGCTCAACGACAACATACACTCCCTCGACTGGGTGGTCGAACCGGCGGGCGAGGTCATCCTATGCGATGATTGTCACTCTCCAGAAGGCAGTTTCGACTGGGCGGCGGCTGGCTACGGCACTGAGGAGGCTGCCGAGTTCATCTGGTCAGAGTATCCACCAATCACGGAGACCTCGTATCGTTCTGAACCATACTGGCTCGGGGTGGTGGGGATAGGCTTTGCCATCCTTATCGTTATCAATGTCGTGGCGGTCGTCGTGCTGGTGAATCGTCGGTCCAAGACCGGCTGATCGCATACCACAGGAGGCCGTTACTTATCTTTAGGAGATCGAAATGGATAGCAACAAACGAGCGACGGTGGATCGAAGAGATTTTCTCAAGCTCACGGGCGTTGGTCTGGGCGGATTGTTCCTGCAACCGTCGGGGCAGGCTTTCGCTTCTGCTCCGAACGAGGAAGACGCGGCTATCTTATACGATGTTTCCAAGTGCACTGGTTGCCGGGTCTGCGAGGAGGCCTGCAAGGAATACAACAGCTTGCCGATAGAGACGACGCCTCCTTCTGACCTGTCAGCCATCAAGTGGAATCTGATCAAGCAGCGGCAGGGGGTTGATGCGGCGGACTGGCCTTTCTTCTACTACCAGTGCATGCACTGTACCGATGCTGCTTGTGTGATGGTTTGTCCAACCGAGGCGCTGCATAAGGATGCCGAGGGCTTCGTGGCCTTCGACCAGAAAAAATGTAATGGCTGCGGCTACTGCACCCAGTTCTGTCCCTTTGGCGTGCCCCATCTGGGGGACGTCAACCTGATCACCGGCCAGGCTAAGGCTGCCAAGTGCACCTTTTGTCAGGAGAAAGTGCGGGCAGGCACAGGTGGGCCGTCCTGTGCCGAGGCTTGCCCAACTGGGGCCCTGACGTGGGGCAGACGTGGGACGCTGTTGGAAGAGGCAAAGGCCAGGGTGGCCGATCTGAAAGCCGAAGGCTACAAAGAAGCCAGGCTCTACGGTGAGAGCGAGGCTGGTGGGCTGCATCGCCTGAGCATCTTGCTGGACGAGCCACGGGCCTATGGTCTGCCTGCTGATCCCCAAGGCCCGATCTCTTTCTCTTTCATTTGGCAGAAGGTGATCCAGCCTCTAGGGGGGATCGCTGTGGGCGCTACGGCCCTGGGCCTGATGATAGACTGGCTGGTAGCGCGCACCCAGATCAAGGTAGAGGAGGCATAGCATGGCAGACAGGCAAAAAGAGATCCTGGTGTTCAACACGACGCAGCGCTTCGTGCACTGGCTGCACACGGCGGCTTTTGCGGTGCTGATGATCACCGGCGCTATGCTCTACATTCCGTGGTTCGGCAACTCCATCGCTCAGGGTGCAGGGGGGTATGCCATACGCCTCATCCATCGCATTGGGGCCGTGGCCTTCATGCTGGTACCCGTCATCTACGTCGTCGAGACCCCCAAGGAATGGCTGGCTTCCATGAAGCGAGTGTTCACCTGGAACAAGGATGATCTGGGTTGGCTGAAAGCTGCCCCGGCCTACTACTTCCTGGGCGACGAAGAAGCCATGCCGCCTCAGGACAAGTTCAACACCGGGCAGAAGCTGTTCTATCTGACGGTAGTTATCTGCATGGTGGGCTTCATCGTCACCGGGTTGATCATGTGGTTTGGCAAGGGGACGGTGCCGGCGTGGATGTTTCAATGGAGCGTGTTTCTGCACGACCTGTGCACCATCGCCTACGCGGCCTTCTTCCTGGTGCACTTCGTGTTGTCGGTGATGCATCCGCTGATGAAGGGAGCCATAAACGGCATGCTCTTTGGCTGGATGCCGGAGGAATACGTGAAGCACCATCACGCCAGGTATTATCAAAAACTGCGGGCTGACAAGAGCGAGTGAGGATCTTAATGACTCCCCCAGGCGTATAGAAAGGGCAAGGAGCAGACATGCTCCTTGCCCTTTGTAGTTTAAGGG
>CAZVCJ010000126.1:0-11884 GCA_964625745.1 uncultured Anaerolineae bacterium
CGGTCGGCGGGCAAGCCGGTGGTGGTGGACTTCATCGGCTATTCCCCTCCCCCCGCTCCCCCCAACTTTGGGGGGCTAGGGGGGCAGGTGGACAACCTCCACTTCGCTACCACCCTCGACGAAGCCGCCGAGCTGGCGGTGCGGTTGGCGAGGGATGAGGAACGAGTAACGAGGAATGAGGGAGAAGAAACGAGGGACAGGGGACGGTTTGCGCAGGGGCAGCGCTACCTGCGTGGCCTCTTCTCCGGCGGCACCCTGGCCTACGAGAGCCTGCTCATCCTGCAAGGCTATCTGCCCGGCGTCTACTCCAACGCCCCGCTGAACAAGGACTACCGTCTGGCCAACTCGCTGGTCAGCCAGGAGCACACCATCGTTGACCTGGGCGAAGACGAATTCACGGTTGGCCGCCTGCATCCCATGCTGGACAACGACCTCCGCATCCGACGGCTGCAGCAAGAAGCCGATGATCCGGAGGTCGCTGTGATCTTGCTGGACGTGGTGCTGGGCTACGGTGCCCACCCCGACCCGGCCAGCGAACTGGCCCCGGCCATCGCCCAGGCGCGCGCTCAGGCGGAAGAGGGCGGACGACACCTGGAGGTGGTAGCCGTCGTGGTTGGCACCGACGAAGACCCGCAGGACATGGATGCCCAGGTACAGCAGCTAGAAGACGCGGGAGCACGAGTAGAAACCAGCAACGAAGCCGCCGTTCGCCACGTCGGCCGCCTGCTTCAGTCTCTCAATCCGAAACCCGAAACCCCAAGCCCGAAACCGGTAAACCTGGCTGTCCTGCACGAGCCCCTGGCCGCCATCAACGTCGGCCTGGAGTCCTTCACCGAGAGCCTGATGGCTCAGGACGCGCCGGTGATCCAGGTGGACTGGAGTCCCCCCGCTGGCGGCAATGAGAAGTTGATGGCGATTTTAGAGCGGATGAAGGGATAGAGAGCAAATGAAAGAATTCACTGCCGCTTGCGTGCAAATCGCCGTCACGCCCAACGACGTGCAGGCCAACGTTGACAAGGGAATCGCCTGGCTGGAAAAGGCCGTCGGCGAATACGAGGCCGAGTTGGTGGTCTTCCCGGAGACAGTGACCACTGGCTACGAGACCGATCTCAGCGCGGAGGATTTGTGGGATCTGGTTGATGAGGCTCCGGGTCGCATGACCCGCGACGTCCAGGCGGCGGCCAAATCGCTGGGAGTCCACGTGGTCTGGGGATCGTACCGGCGCGGGACAGAGCGAGGGGAGGTCTACAATTCGGCCATACTCATCGGGCCGGACGGGGATATCGTCGGCATCTACGACAAGACTCATCCCGCCCCATGGGAACGTCGCGATGGCGGCGGTTGGGCGACAGTCGGCAACCGTGCCGACGTGTTCGAAACCGCCCTGGGCAGCATCGGCATGATCTTATGCTACGACGGCGACTTCCCGGAGCTCTCGCGTCTGCTGGCGGTGAAAGGCGCAGAAATCATCGCCCGGCCGTCGGCCCTGCAGCGCAGCTTCGACATCTGGTATATCACCAACGCCGCCCGCGCTTACGACAACCACGTTTACGTGGTCGCCTGCAATCTGGTGGGACCAGATGCTTGTGGCAATTATGGCTTTGGTCACAGCATGATCGTCAACCCCATTGCCTGGCGGCTGGCCCAGGCCCGGGGTGGCGAGGAGATCATCGCTGTCAAGCTCGATCCCGACCCGCTGCGCTACGTGACCTGGGGCAGCAAGAGTCTGCAAAGCTTCGACCACCTGGAGGATCGCAACCTGGAACTCTACGGGGGAATCCTCAAAGAAGCGCGGTCTCGATTCAAACTTGGGAAACACATCGAGCGGCAGGACGACCAGTCATCAGATTCGCAACAAGGCTGAGAAATGCGAGTGATGGAAGAGACATTCGGACGGGGCTCGATGGCATAGCGCCCCTCCCCAAAGAAGCACAGGGCGCAGTCGCACAGGCCAAAAAGCTGCCCCAGGTTGTGGAATACTAGCGTCTCTACTTTCTTGCAGAACCAGGAGGTCGTATCGTCAGGAGCATCTCATGCGCGTTCATCCCGTTCCGTTGGGACTATCTCAAGCATACTTGCTCGAAAGCGGCGCCGGGGTGGTGCTCGTAGACGCCGGATCGCCGCACCAGGAGAGAGTCATTCTGCGACACTTGCAGGCCCTTCGACAAGCTCAGGACAAGGCCCTGGGAGCAGACAACCTCCAACTGATCTTCATCACCCACGCTCACCTCGACCACTACGGCAGCGCAGCCGCGATCCGACGACTGACCGGCGCTCCCGTCGCCATCCACCGCGCCGATGCAGAGGCAATGGCGCGAGGGGAAACGCGGCTTGGCTCCGCGCGGGGCAGGGGCAAGCTGATGGGAGTTCTGCTGCCACTGGTGGAGTTGTGTCTTCGGCCAGAACCAGTCCAACCCGACCTCCTGCTGGAGGATGGGGACGACGGCTATCGCTTCGGCGATTACGGTCTCGAAGCGAGGGTGATTCACACGCCGGGGCACACGCTGGGCTCGAGCTGTCTGATTGTCGAAGAGCGGCTGGGCTTCGTGGGTGATCTGCTGACCAACAATGGCCGACCCAGTTTGCAGCGCCTGTTCGCCGAGGATTGGTCGCTATTGAAGCAGAGCTATGCTCGGCTACAGGGAATAGAACTTGAGACGGTCTATCCCGGCCACGGACGTAGACCAGTCAGCGGAAAGGCTCTGCAACGTCTGATAGCAAGCCATCAGCACGTGATCAGCAAATGAAAAAAGTTCTGTTGAGCGAGCCAAACATCAGCGAGGGAAGGGATCTCGAAATCGTCGAGCAGGTCTTCGACCAGATACGCCAGGTTGAAGGAGTCAAAATTCTGGATTCTTCCTCAGACGCGGATCACAATCGTTCCGTGTTCACCTACCTGGGCGAACCGGAACCCGTGCTCGAAGCGACGAAAGGCATGGCGGCGAAAGCCATTGAACTCATTGACATGACCCAACACCAGGGCTCGCACCCCAGGATGGGGGCCGTGGACGTGGTGCCCTTTATCCCGGTGCGTGGCATCGAGACGGAAGAGGCGGTCGAGATCGCCCGGCGCTTCGGCAAGTTCGTCGGCGACCTGGGGGTGCCGGTCTACTATTACGAAGACGCGGCCACCCGGCCTGAGCGAGACAAGCTGCCCAGGATCCGCCAGGGGCAGTACGAAGCACTGGAGGAAAAGCTCAAAGACCCGGCCTGGACGCCCGACGAAGGGCCGACCACCTTCAATCCGAAGTCGGGAGCGATGGTCACGGGCGTACGCTTCCCGCTGGTGGCTTTCAACGTGAACCTGCGCACGACTGACCTCGCCATCGCCGACCGCATCGCCAGAGCCGTGCGACACATCAACGGCGGCTATCGTTACGTGCGCGCAATTGGGTTGGCGTTGGAAGAAGAGGAGATGGTGCAAGTCTCGATGAACCTGGTCAACTACACCAAGACGCCCATCCCGCGCGTGCTCGAAACCATCCGTTCGGAAGCCGCGCGCTACGGCGTGAGCGTGGCCGGCAGCGAGCTTATCGGCCCGGTGCCGCTGGATGCGCTGGAGGAAGTCCTGAGGCACTACCTCCAGGCCCACGATTTCTCGATGCAGCAGATCATAGAAACTGCCCTCATTGATTGAAGACCTGACAGGTGTTGCTGGAAACCTGTCAGGTCTGGATCAAACAAAGGTAAAGGAGAAGCACTAATGAAACCAGAGATTCTTTATTCGGTCAAGGCCCAGCGCGGGCCGACCTTGCGCTGCAAGGGTTGGAAGCAAGAGGGGCTCCTGCGTATGCTGGAGAACAACATGGAAAACGCAGAAGCGCCAGAAAGGTTGGTGATCTACGGCGGCATCGGCAAGTGCGCCCGCAACTGGGAGAGCTACCACGCTATCGTCAAATCGCTGAAAGAACTGGAGAACGACGAGACGCTCATCATCCAATCTGGCATGCCGATAGCGATCTTCAAGACCCACCGGCTGGCGCCACGCGTGTTGATGGCCAACACCAACATCATGAAGGCCACCTGGGAGATTTTCTACGATCTGCAGGACAAAAACCTGACCATGTTTGCGCAGTACACCGCCGGACCGTGGGAGTACATTGGCACTCAGGGCGTGATCCAGGGCACGTTCGAGACGCTCGGCTCCGTTGCCGACCAGCACTTCGACGGCTCGCTCGTCGGCCGCATCTACTTCACGGCCGGCGTGGGCGGCATGGGCCGCAATCAGCCACGGGCAATGACGATGCATGGCGGCGTTTGCCTGGTGGTGGACGCCGACGCGAAGATCATCGAGCGCGCCCTCGACCGAGGCTTCCTGGACGTCAAGGCCAGCTCGCTCAAAGAAGGCATCGAGCTGGCGGAGAAAGCCAAAGCGCAGAAGCAGGCGCTCGGCATCGGCGTCCACGGCAACGCGGCGGATCTGTTCCCCCAGGCGCTGGAGATGGGTTGGACGCCGGACACGATGAGCGAGATGTGCCCGTGCCACGACCCGATTTCCTACATCCCCGCCGGGTATACGCCAGAGGAGGCCGCCGAACTCCGCCAGAGCGACCGCGCGCTCTATCTGGAGAAGGCGCGCGAGTCAATGAAGAAACAACTGGCGGCCATGAACTCATTCTTCAGAAAGGGTGTCCGCGTCTTCGAATACGGCACCAGTATCCGCAAGGAGTGCCGCGATGCTGGCATGGCAGAAGACGAAGCTATGACCATTCCTGGGTTCGTAGCGGCCTACATCCGGCCGCTGTTTTTCGTCGGGCGGGGGCCATTCCGCTGGACCTGCCTCTCTGGCGAAGCCAGTGATCTGGCCAAGATTGACGACCTCGTCCTCGAGCTGTTCCCTGAGGACAAGACGACGGTCAAGTGGATCAAACTGGCGCGTGAGCATCTGCCCATCGAAGCCCTGCCGGCCCGAGTTTGCTATCTTGGCTTCGGCGAGCGCAAGACCCTGGCCCTGCGGGTAAACGAGATGATCCGCAACGGCGAGCTGGCCGGGCCGGTTGGCTTCTCGCGTGACAACCTCGACTCCGGCTCAATCGTCAACCCGACCTTCGAGTCAGAGAACATGAAGGACGGTGGCGACTTGATCTCCGACTGGCCGTACCTCAACGCCCTGCTCAACACAGCGGCCATGGCCGACCTGGTCGCCATCCAGGCCAACTACTCGATGGGCGAAGCCGTCCACACCGGCGTGACGATGATCGCCGATGGCAGCGAGGAGGCCGATCTGAGGCTGGAAGCCTGCATGACCACCGATGCCGGCATCGGGGTGGTGCGCCATGCGCAGGCAGGCTACGAGTTAGCTCGCCAGGTGGCGGAGGGCAAGGGGCCGCTCACCGACGAAAAGATCAAGGTCCCCCTGTGGTGGAGTCCGGAGGCGACCTTCGGGCCTGAGGGAACCGGCCCCGCTCGCCGTGGCAAGCACACCAGTGACGACTGACATGGCCGAAAGCAAACTCCACAAGCCTCACGTTGATCTGATCATCGCCGGGGCCACGGAGGTGTTGACCTGTGTCCCTTCGGCCGGCGATCTGGCCGGTCGAAGGGAGGGCGCATCGGTGGCGATAGCCGGCCAGCGGATCGTCGCCGTCGGTTCTCCCGCCGAGGTGGCCGAGCAGGTGGACACGACCTCGGCCCAGGTGATTGACGCCTCCGGCAAGATCGTCGCCCCTGGCTTCGTGGATTGCCATACCCACCTGATCTTCGGGGGCTCTCGGGCCCAGGAATATGCCGCTCGCATGACGATGGGCGCCGCCGAGGTAAACGCGCTCGGCATCCCGACCGGCATCATCGCCACGATGGAGATGACGCGGGCGGAGACCAGCGACACGTTGACGGTGAGCGCGGCGCAACGCTTGCGGCGAATGTTTCGGTCTGGCACGACGACCGTGGAGAGCAAGAGCGGCTATGGCTTGAGCCTGACGGAGGAGATCAAACAACTCGAAGTCAACCGCCGGCTGAGAGCCATCCAGCCAGTGGACGTGGTCAGCACCTTTCTGGGCGCGCACGATTTTCCGCCCGATGTGCCGCGCCAGCGGTACGTGGACATGGTGATAAACGAGATGATCCCACGGGTGGCCGAAGAAGGACTGGCCGAATTCTGCGACGTGTACTGCGACGATGGCTACTACACGGTCGAGCAGTCGCAGCGCATCCTGGAGGCTGGTCTTCGCGCCGGGCTTCAGGCCAAGATCCACGTTGACGCCTATTCGGACATCGGCGGGGCGGAGATGGCGGCCGAGCTGGGCGTCGTGTCGGCCGACCATCTGAACTACACCGACCGCGCGGCGATGCGTAAGTTGGCGGAGGCCGGCGCGATTGGCGTGGTGATGCCCGCGCTGGACTTCGCCGTCCGGCACCCCCGGCCCTTCGATGCCCGTGCCATGATGGCCGAGGGGATGACACTGGCCCTGGCTACGGACCTTTGTCCTGGCTGTTGGGTGGAGTCAATGCAACTCGTCATGCAACTGGCGTGCCGCCTGTACCAGTTCTCCCCGGCCGAGGCGCTCTACGCATCCACGGTCGGGGCCGCACGTGCCCTGGGGTTGGAGACTGACCGCGGCTCGCTGGAGCCTGGAAAGCTGGCGGACGTGCAGATCTGGGACTTGCCGACTTTCGAGGACGTGATCTACCGCCTCGGCCACAACGCTGTGGAAACGGTGATCAAACGGGGAAGGGTCCATTTCTAGGGACCCCTCCCCCCTGTCCCCCTCTCCCAACCCTTCGGCAGGCTCAGGACAGGCCCTGGGCGAGGGAGGGAACCGGGCAGCTCCCCCTCTCTACTTCCCCCCCAGAGTTGGGGGGGACTGAGGGGGGGGACTGAGGGGGGGCTGGAGCGGCCCCCTCCCCCCTGCCCCCCTCTCCCAACCCTTCGGCAGGCTCAGGACAGGCCCTGGGCGAGGGGGGAAAACCGAGCTCCCCTTCCATACTTCCCCCCCAGAGTTGGGGGAGGGGCTGGGGGTGGGGGCCTGCGGAAAAAGGCTCACGCAATGATAGAACTCACAGGGGAAACACTGACAATTGAAGATGTAATGGCCGTGGCTCGGCACGGGGCGCGCGTTGCGCCGCTCAGCAAGACGGTCCGGGATCGGTTGCAGCGTAGCCACGATTGGGTTGAGGCAGCGATTCGGCAGGATGGCAAGGTGGTCTACGGCGTAAACACCGGGTTTGGCTCGCTGGCCACTCAGCAGATCGCGGCCGAACAGACCCGGCAGCTTTCGCGCAACCTGGTGCTAAGTTGTGTATCTGGGGTTGGCCGTCCACTTCCGGTAGAGATCGTGCGGGCGATGATGACCATCCGCGTCAATATGCTCGCCAAGGGCCTCTCAGGCGCCCGACCGCTCGTCGCCCAGACGCTGGTGGACATGCTCAACGCGGGCGTGACGCCGGCCGTGCCGCGCAAAGGCTCGCTGGGCGCCAGCGGAGACCTGGCGCCGCTGGCGCACATCGCCGTGGTGATGACGCGCGACATCGAGGGCGAGAACGGCGGCTACAGCGGACAGGCCTGGCTGGGCGACGAACTGCTCAGCGGCGCCGAGGCGATGGCTCGCGCCGGAATTGACCGCCTGATCCTGAAAGCCAAAGAGGGTCTGGCCCTCACCAACGGCCTGGATTTCATGAGCGCCGCAGGAGCGGTGGCCGTGCACGATGCGGAAAACCTGGTGCGCCACGCCGAGATCGCGGCGGCGCTGAGCCTGGAGGCGCTGCTTGGTCTTTCGGCAGCCTTTCACCCGGCCCTGCACGCGGCCAGCGGCCAGCCTGGCCATCAGAAGACAGCGGCCAACATACGGACGCTGATCGAGGGCAGCCGGTTGGTTGATTCCTGCCCTGGGCGCGTCCAGGATGCGTACAGCCTGCGTTGCACCCCCCAGGTGTTGGGCCCCATCCGCGACACGCTGGCCTTCCTGCGCCAGCGGTTCACCGTCGCCCTCAACGCCGCCACCGACAACCCGCTCATCTTCTTGGATCTGCCCGGCGATCCCTCAGGCAGAGCCATCTCAGGCGGCAACTTCCACGGGCAAGGCCCGGCCATGTGGCTCGACTTTCTCGGCATCGCCCTGGCCGAGGCCGCCAGCATCGCCGAGCGGCGCATCTTTCGCTCGCTGACGCCCGAGCTGAGCGGCGGCCTGCCCTCAATGCTCGTGCCGACCAGCGGGCTGGACAGCGGGTTGATGATGGTGCAGTACACCGCTGCGGCCCTGGTCTCCGACAACAAGACCCTGGCCCACCCAGACAGCGTTGATTCGATCCCCTCCTGCGCCAACCAGGAGGATCACGTCAGCATGGGACCGAACGCCGCCCGCCACGCCCTGGAAATCGTGGACAACGTCCGCCACGTGATCGCCATCGAACTACTGACCGCGGCTCAGGGGATAGACCTGCGCACCGATGGGCCGGCGCACCTGGGGCGCGGCACAGCGGCAGCCTACGCTGCTGTCCGAGAGCGGGTCAATTTCCTGGCCCACGATCGCGAAACAACGCCCGACATCGAGAGCCTGGCCGACTTGATCCACAGCGGCGAATTATTGGAAGCCGTGCGCGATGCGCTGGGTGGTGGCTTCGATTGAGGAGAGACCCTTGGTTATGTCTTTCTCACGGGTCATCGGAGAAAAGCTAAAGCTAATGACGAAACCGCGAGTCAACTACGATCAGCTTGCCCCAACTTATGACAAGCGGTTTGTGCACGACAGAACTGAGGGAATCGGACAGGCGCTACTCGACCTGGCCCACAGGCTGAACGCGGGCCGAATACTCGAAGTGGGATGCGGCACTTGCCATTGGCTTGCTCAGATGCAGCGGGTTGGCAGCAGGCGTTATGGGTTGGATCTATCCACGGGCATGCTGAATCAGACACGGGAGCGGACAACAGGAATAGGACTGGTCAATGGTTACGCGAGACGACTTCCCTTCGCAAGCGGCATGTTTGATCTGGTGTTCTGCGTCAACGCGATTCATCATTTTCAGGACTCGCGAGGATTCGTTTCTGAAGCAGCGCGGGTTCTACGATGGGGCGGTGTACTTGCCGTGGTGGGCGGCGACCCGCATGGCCGCAGAGAGAGCTGGTTCGGGTATCGCTACTTCGACGGGGTATACGAAACCGATTTGACGCGGTTTCATACCTGGAAGACAGTACGCGAATGGATGTTAGAGGATGGCTTTGAGGAGATTGAGTGGCGGGAAGTCGAGCGGATTGAGGACCCCAAGTACGGGCGCGGCGTGTTTGACGATCCGTTCTTGGAGAAGAACTCCTGTTCTCAGTTGGCGTTGTTGACGGAAGAGGCGTATCGGACTGGATTGGAGAGAATAGAGGCCGACCTGGTAGAAGCTGAGGTGAGGGGAGAAACCCTCGTGTTTGAAACCGACATCCTGACAGCCATGCTTGCTGGACGCAAAGCCAGGGAATAGAGAGGAGGAGCATCTCATGTCCGCTTTTAATACCGTTCTAGGTGCGCTCATGCGCCCCGCCTTGCACGCCATCAGCCGCTCGCGTCTTCCCGCGAAGCGAGGTGTTCAGATCATCCCCACGCTGGAAGGCCGCGTCGAGGTCTTTCGCGATCAGTGGGGCATCCCCCACATTTACGCCGACCACCCCCGCGATGCTTTTCGCGCCCAGGGTTACGTCCATGCCCAGGACCGCCTGTGGCAAATGGAGATCAACCGGCGCGTCGGGCGAGGCTGCCTGGCCGAGCTGTTTGGCGACGTGGCGCTGGATACCGACCGTCTGATCCGCACCTTTGGCTTCCACCGGCTTGGTCAGGCCGACCTGGACAACCTGCCGGAGGACGCGCGGGCCGAGGTTGACGCCTACGCCGAAGGGGTCAACGCTTTCATCGAGCAAGCCGGGAAGCGCCTGCCAGTGGAGTTCACGTTGCTCGGCCACCGGCCCGAGCCCTGGACGCCGCTGGACTCGCTGGCCTTCGCCAGGGTGATGATCTGGCAGCTCTCGCACGCCTGGGCCAGCGCCATCGTCCGGGCACGCATCATCGAGAAGGTGGGTCCGGAACGAGCCGCCGCCCTCGAGATCAAGTACCCTGAGCGGCACCCCATCACCCTGCCAAAGGGGATAGAGTTCAACCGCCTCGAGCCGGACGGTATGCTCAAGGCCGTGCAGGGGCCCTACCTGAACAAGGGCCTGGAGGCCGGCTTTGGCAGCAACGGGTGGGCCGTGGCAGCCAGCAAGAGCGCCAGCGGACACGCTGTGTTGTGCAATGACATGCACCTGAAAATCGGCGCGCCGGGGCTGTGGTATTTCGTCCACCTGAATATCGGGGAGAATAGCGAGGCGTTACACGTGGCCGGAGTGTCCTTGCCCGGCACGCCCTACGTGATGGTGGGGCACAACGCCCGCATCGCCTGGGGAATGACGCTGGCCTTCACCGACTGCGAAGACGTGTTCGTCGAGCAGTTCGATCCAGACTTCGGCGAGCTCAGTCGAGCCGACAATCCACACCGCTACCGCTTCAAGGATGAATGGCTGGATGCGGAGGTGATCCCGGAGGCGATCCAGGTCAAGGGCCAGGAAGCCCCACACGTTGAAGACGTGATCGTCACGCGGCACGGCCCCCTGATCAGCCAGGCGCTGGACTACGGACAGGGGCCGCAGGCGCTGGCGGTACAGTCCATGGCCTTGCGCCCCTGCCAGGCGGTGCAGGGATTCCGCGCCCTCAACCGTGCGGAGGGATGGGATGCTTTCGTGGATGCCATGCGCCTGATCGAAGCGCCGCAGTTGAACGTCGTCTACGCCGATGTGGAGGACAACATCGGCTACTGGGTCACGGGAACGGTTCCCATTCGCGCCAAAGGACAGGGCTTGATCCCGGCGCCAGGCTGGACAGGCGAATACGAGTGGGTGGGCACCATCCCCTTTGAAGAAATGCCGCACGCGCTGAATCCTGAGCGCGGCTACATCGTGACCTGCAATCACCGCATCGTTTCAGATGATTATCCCCACTTCCTGGGGGCAGTATGGATGAACGGCTACCGCGCCCGCCGCATCGTCGAGGTATTTGACGCTAAAGATAAGATCTCAGCGGAGGATCACGCCAACCTTCACCTGGATTTCACCTCGCTGAGTGGCGCCGACTTCGTTCAGCGCCTGGCTGGGCTGGCCAGTCCCAACGCCGACGTTAGCCTGGCGCTGGAATTGCTCCGCCAATGGGATGGCGTGCTTTCGCCCGATAGCTCCGCCGGGTCTGTTTTCAAGGTGACGATGTATCACCTGGTGCGAGGCGTGCTAGAGTCCGCCCTGGGCGAAGACCTCGCGCTGGACTACCTGGGACGCGGCCCGCACCCCCTGCTGCAGCCCACTACCGAGTTCAACGGACATTCGACGGTCGCCATGCTGGCCATGCTCGACAACCCGCAATCGTGGTGGATCGAGCAGGCAGGTGGACGCGAGAAGGTGCTGACCGACGCGCTAAAGCAAGCCATCGAGTATCTCCGCCAGGAGTTCGGCCCGGATACCGGTGCGTGGGCGTGGGGCAATCTACACAAAGTTGTTTTCGCCCATTCACTGTCCGTCCGGCCGCCACTGGACCGCATCTTCGACATCGGGCCGTTTCCCATCGGTGGAGACGGCGACACAGTCTGCCAAACGGCCTATCTCCCCGATGATCCCTACTACAATAACGCCTGGTCGCCTTCCCATCGCCAGATCTTCGACATGGGCGACCTGCCGGGCGGCCTGGCCTCGGTGCCGCCGGGGCAGTCGGGTCAGGTGGGCAGCCCGCACTACGACGATCTGGTCCGCCCCTGGCTCGAAGGCTCGTACTTCCCCGTTCTGTGGACGCGGGAGGCCGTCGAAGCCGCCTGTGGCGATAAGATGATTTTGGAATAACCCTACTTTCGGCTAACTGCAAGACGTCTCTGGCAAAGGGAAAAGACCTCG
>CAZVCJ010000127.1:0-11859 GCA_964625745.1 uncultured Anaerolineae bacterium
GATGGTCCTTGGTCTTTGGTCTATACTGAGCGCATTTTGGTTTTGTGAATTTGGGTGATGGCGGAAAGAGTACCACGGATGTGGAAATACATGATGCTCAACCACAAGTTGAGACAAAACGCCCCCTCTTGACCGCCGGAGGTGTGATTATCGTGTATTTCTTTATCCGAGGTACTCTCCCCCCACACACACAATTTCGCGCTTTTCAAGTGCGCTGAGTATAGTGGCCGAGGAGGCTAGATGAAAATTAAGCGGTTTGAGGATGTGCCAAGTTAGAGCACTCACCAACAAAAAGCAGATATTGGCCTTCCTACAGCAGGACCGCCTCTACGCCGCCTACGCCATCGGCGACCTGGAGCCGAGTCTCTTTGCCCAGTGCCAATGGTTTGGGGCCGAAGAAGATGGCAAGATAGATGCCCTGGCCCTGTTCTTCACCGGCCTCCAACCTCCCGCCCTCTTCGTCATGGGGGATACCGACGGCGTGACCGCTATCCTGGCTTCGGCTTTGCAGCCGGAGCGGGCCTACTTCACCTGTCGGGCGGAGCACCTGCCGGTAGTAGATGCCTTCTATGCCCTGGGCGAGATCGAGGAGATGTTCCGCATGGCGATAGCTCCAGCGGACTTCCGCCCCATCCCCGGCCCGACCATCAAGCTCGACCTCTCCCACCTGGACGCTCTACGCCAGCTCTACCGGCTGGGCGGCGGGGATGCCTTCGCTCCCTATCAACTGCAGGACGGGGTCTACTACGGCGTCGAGGTCGGCGGGCAGTTGGTCTCCGTGGCGGGCACCCACCTGATCTCGCCAACTTTCGGCGTGGCGGGAGTGGGCAACATCTTCACCCACCCCGACCATCGGCGCCGAGGCTACGCCACAGCCTGCACCAGCCAGGTGGTGGAAGAGCTTCTGGCCCTTCGACAGGCTCAGGACAGAGCTCAGAGCCTCGACGTCGTGCTCAACGTGAACCGCGAGAACACTGAAGCCATCGGAATCTACGAGAGATTAGGCTTCCGCAGGCATTGCCCATACATCGAAGTGATAGGCAATCGCAAATAGCCAATACCCAATATCAAATACCCGATCACAAACAAAGGAGAATCAAATGAGGAACATAATTCTGGAAAGTCTGAGCAGGATCCCCGTTGGTGAGCAGCAGGTGGAGCTGGTGGAGAGGAAAGGCGTCGGCCACCCCGACTCCATCTGCGACGCCATCATGGAGGCGATCTCAGTGGAGCTCTGCCGAGCGTACCTGGATACCTTCGGTCGCATCCTGCACCACAACATTGACAAGGGGCTCCTGGTGGCCGGCAGGACCACGCCTCGTCTGGGAGGCGGCACCGTCGAGGAGCCGATGCGCCTGGTGTTCGGCGACCGCGCGATCTACGAAGCACGCGGAAAGAAAATCCCGGTGGCTGACATCGCCGAGGCCACGGCCAAGGCCTGGCTGCGATCCAACCTGCGTTTCGTGGACGTAGAGAAGCACATCGTCTTCCAGAACGAGATCAAGCCCGGATCGCCAGAGCTAACCGACATCTTCGAGCGGGAGGTCATCGGGGCTAACGACACCTCAGCGGGGGTAGGCTACGCGCCCTTGACGGAGACAGAGGAACTGGTGTTAGCCACCGAGCGCCACCTGAACTCCACCGCTTTCAAGGCTGCCTTTCCTGAGGCGGGCGAAGACATCAAAGTAATGGGCTACCGGCACGACCACGAACTGGTGCTGACTATAGCCATAGCTTTCGTTGACCGCTTCGTCCCTACCGAAGAAGCCTATTTCGACCGCAAGGCGGCCATCCAGGCTGATCTGGAGGAATTCGTGGCCCGGCATCAGCACACCATCGAAGAAGTGACTGTGGACATCAACACCCTCGACGCGCCAGGCCGGGGGGAGGGCGGCATGTACCTGACCGTGCTGGGCACCTCGGCCGAGGGGGGCGATTGCGGCCAGGTGGGGCGGGGCAACAAGGTCAACGGAGTCATCGCCCTGAACCGACCCATGACCACCGAGGCAGCAGCAGGGAAAAACCCCGTCAGCCACGTAGGCAAGATCTATAGCCTGCTGTCCCACAAAATGGCCGAGCATGTCTACGCCTCCGTGCCGGGCATCAGAGAGGTTTACATCTGGCTTTGCAGCCAGATCGGCCATCCCATTGACCAGCCCTTGATCGCCTCGGCCCAGATCATTCTAGAGCCCGGCCTGGAGCTAGAGCCCATCCGCGGCGACGTGGAAGCCGTGATCGAAAACGAGCTGGCCAACATCTACGACTTCACCGCCCGCCTGGCGCGAGGGGAGTTCATGGTTTGGTGACAAATCAACAAGGAGGACTAAATGACTGACAACAACTACCACATTAAGGACATATCCTTGTCCACCAAAGGCCGATTCAAGATCGAGTGGGCGGAGCAGGAGATGCCAGTGCTGCGGCTGATCCGAGAGCGCTTCGCCCAGGAGAAACCCCTCAAGGGGATCAGGATCGCCGCCTGCCTCCACGTGACCTCGGAGACGGCGAACCTGGTCCACACCCTCCAGGAGGGCGGAGCCGACGTGTGCCTCTGCGCCTCCAACCCCCTCTCCACCCAGGACGACGTGACGGCCTCGATTGTGGCCAACTTCGAGATACCCGTCTTCGCTATCAAGGGCGAGGACAGCCAGACCTACTACCAACACATCAACGCCACCCTGGATCACGTCCCCCACGTCACCATGGACGACGGGGCGGACCTGGTGTCCACTCTGCACAAAGAGCGAGCCGATCTCATCGAGAGCATCATCGGCGGCACCGAGGAGACCACCACCGGCGTCATCCGCCTGCGGGCCATGGCCACCGAGGGCGCGCTGCGCTACCCCATCATCGCCGTCAACGACGCGGATACCAAACACCTCTTCGACAACCGCTACGGCACCGGCCAATCAACCATTGACGGCATCCTGCGGGCCACAAACTTCTTGCTGGCCGGCAGGAACTTCGTGGTGGGCGGCTACGGCTGGTGCTCGCGGGGCATCGCCATGCGAGCGCGAGGCATGGGGGCCAACGTCATCGTCACCGAGGTGAACCCCATGCGCGCCCTGGAGGCAGTGATGGATGGCTTCCGGGTGATGCCCATGATCGAGGCGGCCAGGATCGGCGACGTCTTCGTCACCTCCACCGGCGACAAGAACGTCATAGATAGGCACCATATAGAGGTCATGAAGGATGGGGCCATCCTGGCCAACTCTGGCCACTTCAACGTGGAGATCAACATCCCGGCCCTGGAGGAGATGGCCGTCGAGGTGCGACCCGTGCGCGAGTCCGTCAAACAGTACATCCTGTCGGACGGACGGCGCATCAACCTGTTGGCTGAGGGGCGGCTGGTGAACCTGGCTGCGGCGGAGGGACACCCGGCCAGCGTGATGGACATGAGCTTCGCCAACCAGTCCCTGGCGGTGGAGTACATGGTCAAGCACGGAGGGGAGCTGGAGAAGAAGGTGTACCGCGTGCCCGAGGAGATAGACCGGAGAATCGCCCGCCTGAAACTTGCCAGCATGGGCATCGAGATTGATACCCTCACGGAGGAGCAGGAGAAGTACCTGCGGTCGTGGGAGGCAGGGACGTGAGGGGGTAGATGGGAAACTGGTAAATTGGGAGGAAAACGAAAAGCCACCTGTGCCAACCGCACGGTGGCTTTTTTGTTGTCGCATTGTCCACTCTCAAGCGTCCCGCGCCACAACCAGCAAGGTGATGTCATCAAACTGAGGCGCATGGCCCATGAATTGGTGAACCTCCGCCAGTAGTGCGTCCTGGATTGCTTGAGCCGAACGTCCCAGGTTGGCTTGCACGGCCTCCAGTAACCGCTCCGACCGGAAGAACTCATCCTGCTCATCCAGAGCATCGGTGATGCCATCAGTGTATAACAATAGCACATCGCCGGGACCGAGCTGAACAGTCTCCGGCTTCCAAGCCGCATTTGCTTCTATACCCAGCGGCATCCCGGTTCTGGGCAGTGCTCGCACCTGGTCTGTGTTCTGGACGCACAGAAGATAAGGTGGGATGTGCCCGGCATTGCTATAAGTCAACACTCCGGTAGACGGATCGAGAATGCCGTAAAAGACCGTGACGAACATATCTGCCTGGCAGTCTGTCAGAAGACGACCATTGGTGGCACTGAGCACGTGATCAGGGCGAGTATGATGCTCAACAGCATAAGTGCGCATCAGCGTACAGCACGAGGCCATGTACACCGCAGACCCCAACCCTTTGTCGGCCACGTCAGCGATAATCAGTCCCCATCGCCCATTGGGTAGGCGTATGAAGTCGTAGAAATCGCCGCCGGTCTCTCTGGCTGGTTCCAGCGTAGCTGCAAGCTGCCAGCCGGTCAAGTGAGGGATATCGCGGGGCAGGAAACTGGACTGGATTTGCCAGGCCATGGCCAATTCCCTCGCGATAGCCTGTTGGGCCTGTTCATAGAGGCGGGCGTTCTCGATGGCAACGGCTGCTTCCTTGGCCAACAGGGTGAGGAGTTCTCCCTGCCAGGGTGTTGCTTGCCACTCCTCATAGGTGTACACCTCCAGGATTCCTATGGGGTGATCTCTTGCCCTTAGGGGCATGGTCAACAGCGAATGCCACCCCATCTCCTCGGCCCGATCCTTGTGGCGATAACCTGGGGCTGTCTGCACATCTCTGAGGAATAGTGGGTCCGGGCGTTGTAGGAAACTCCTGGTAGGCTCGATGTCCATTCTCAAGCGAAAGGCTTTGACGTACTGCTCACCATGAGGGCCCGAATAGGCCCCCACGCGGAGCTCAGGCTCATCTCCTTCACGGACCCAGATCAAGGCCACGGGCACATTCAAAAGCCGGCGTGCATTGTCCGCAATCCTCTGGAGTATCTCGTCCCTCGAAGCACTCGTGACGTCTATCCCGCCCACCGCTCGCAGGACGTCAATCAATCTGGTGCGAATGAGCGCGGTGGTCAGATGTGAAGCCATGGTCTCGGCCGACATGATCTCATCTGACAAATCGTGGCGCTCCTCAAAGGCGATGACCATCACCCCCAACCTCTCGTTGCCCACACTCAGAGGTAACCACAGGCACAAGCACGAGTTGCTATCAAGATCACACCTGCTGCAAAACGCGCGGTCTTCTATCGAAGGCTCCTGGTTGGCCATCACCTCTTTGGCAATCCCGTCTCGCCTCAGCAGACCATCCGCCAGGTGCAACTCCTCTCGGCTGGCAACCGCTTCCAGGCGGAATCTGCCTATCGTCCTATCGTACAGACAGATGGCTACCGTGTCCGCCTCGCTGGCGCCGAGCACCATCCACGCAGCCCGTTCAACCACCGTCTCCGGATCCAGCGCCGATCCAATCTCCAGTGTTACCTCGTGCAAGCTGAGGAGTTTCCTCGTCTGGTCATGAATCCTCCGGCCTTCTTTGAGCATCTCCTTCCTGTGAAAAAGAAAGCGCTCGTATACTTCGTTCCTGAATCCATAGCGCCCGTCGTCAATGCGCACAATTCCCGTCAACTGCATCTTGTTGACATCGGCCTGGCGTTCGCTGGCCACTACCTCTTTCCCTTCCAAGAGATCTACCAGGATTCCTGCCAGGTCTGGCTCGCGCTTCAGGTTTCTCACCAGCAATGAGAAACACCTATCTTCCCGATAGTACATGCTCGCCAGTCGCTCAATTGCTTCCGAAACCGTCGCCTGGGTTATGGTTTCGTGTCCTGTGCCTTGCGCCTCTCGGACGCATGTGTGGCAGATTCTCTGGATGAAGTATTTGTCTCCTCGGGTCGCGGCAATGATGCGCGAAACGGCAGCGTCATCGAAGAACAGCCCGCTCAGGCGCTGTCCCAGCCTCACGAGCTGTTCAGCCTCTTCTGGACTCAGGTCGCGTAGCCAATATCTCTCGGCGATATTGAACGGTGAGCCAGAACCCGTGGAAAGCGCGTAGGGGCTTTGGGAGCCGCTGATCAGCACACTTATCTTGTGGTACTCAGGGTCAGTCAGCCGCTGGTTATACAGCACCCGCGTGCACCGCACGAGCATCTTAACCAATTCGTACGAAAGGAAGTCGGCGTCCAGACTATCCACTCCCAGGACGAGCCTGACCGCTTTGCCCCGCACTGTGTTGGCCACAGCCTCACGGAAGCCAGCACAGCCGGTGATCTCAGACCAGGGTTGCGCTGTTTCTGAGAACAGTTCCCGCCCTCTCTCAGCAAGACCTCGAAACAAGGCTCTCTCATCAGCCGGTGCATCCAGCGTCTGCAGATCTATGTAGAGGCATCGGCAGCGTTCCTCTCGCTCTCGAGCCGTGCGCAGCACGTCTTGGGTCATAGAAGTGAGGCCACTCACTCTTGGCCCAAGCAAGGTATAGTAGTTGCCAAGTAGGAGACCATTGACGATGCGATCCACAGCTCGTGTGTCCCGGAAACACACCTCGTCGGGTTCAGCAACAGGCTTCTCAAAGACGAAGGGATTGCCGCTCATGGATATCTGCCTCCCTGCATCCTGAACTTGATATGCTCCTTGGCCTTGGTGAACAGGAACTCGCTGCCATATCTCTCTCGCAAGAGCTGTGGAAAGACAGGTATGGCAAACTGGTAGTCATTCCCCGTCCGATGCCAGATCCCCAATGCCTCCAGTTTACGGCAGGCGTCTTCCAGGTAACGAGTTTCTATGAGGATCCGGCGCCGTTTCATCTGTCTGTCCACATCCTCCACCGAGAATTGCGTTCTGTCGGATACAGCATAAGCAACGGCTTTCTCCAGGTCATTGGTGTTGAAGACAAAGGTCTCCAGGACCCGGACTCTAAAGCTCTCATCGTCCGTCAGCGTGGTCAAATGCTTTGCGGTTAGATCCCGAGTGCCCTCTTCGTCCAGGTCGCGCATCAAACTCAAGCAGTAATACTGAATGAAGTTGGGGTGACCAGCCGTTTCCTTATAAATTCGTTGGATCACCTGATCGCGGCCGGCTATCTTCACGCCCAGGCTGTCCATCGGAGACCCTATCAGGTCGGCGGCCTGAGAATACTTGAGGTTGGACAAGGTCAGAAGTGTACTGGTGAAGTTGAAAGGAGAACCTGGCTCTGCCAGCTCGCGCTGAGCCTCTCGAAAACCAGAGAAAATGAACCGGCAGGACCCTTCCTGAAAACTGGCTCTGAGGGTCTTCATCAGTGCATAATCGTTCGGACGATCAAACTTCAGCAGGTGATCTATCTCATCCAGAAAGAAAACGATTCTACCTTTGCGCATTGATTTCATACGCTCCATGAATCGTGGGAAATAGCCCGCGTAGCTCGCCCCCATACGCCACAGGCGACGCTGCTCCCTGGGATACAGCCTGCTGATGATCTGTTCAAAGAAAGCGTGTATATCAGTGAAGGCCATACAATCCACGTACAGGAACCTCTTCGAATCGGGCTCTTCCATCTCCATTCTGCGTTTCACCTCTTTCAACAGAGAGGTTTTGCCGATGCGCCGGGTGCCGATAATGGCATAGCAGGTGTTGGGATGGGTTAGAATAGTGCGGATCTCGTATTCTCGCCCAAAGAACATGCTGTCGGTCACTGGGGCGCTCGCCTCGTAGGGGGCCAGAAAGGATAGGGGTACTTGATAACGAATGCGCGCCAGGAGCTCATCCGACGGGGCGCGAGACCCGATGACTTGTCTCATATCCTCTGAATCCAACACCACCATGTAGTACGGGGGCTTGTTGGCCAGGCGTCGCAACTCAAAAGAACGCCCTTCCAGAAGGGCAACAGGGATCCGATCCTGAACTTGCAGTTGCAAGACGACGTCTCTGAGGGTGGCCATGATCCGCTGGGGAGAATGTTGCCTTAGCTCTTGTTCAGGTATTTCGATAAACGGAGAACGGTCCGAGAAGCGGAGTCTGAGCTTCGAAAGGTCAACGTAGAGAACGCGCAAACCCAGGAGTTCTTTGGGACGCCCCCTCCGCTCATATTTCAGTTCACGCAAACGACGAATGAATTTCTCAGGCAACGTCATCTCACCCATGTCACCCTCCTTGAAACCACTGGCGCTGGCCCAATCATCTTCACTCACATTGGATGCCAATCGTCCACCATTATAACACGATTTCTAAGATCAAGCAATGTGGCAGGAAGCATGGGCGTAAATATCATGGGGGCTTGCCTTTTTGGGCGAAATGGGGTATTATTTAGGCCGCATCGCAGAGGAGGAAAGGGGTAATGGTGCGGGCACTGATCACGGGAATCTCAGGCTTCGTAGGCAGCCACCTGGCCGAATATCTTCTCGAACACACCGACTGGCACGTAGCCGGCACTGTCTACGGCCCTGAGGAGAATATTGAGCATCTGCGAGACAAGCTGGAACTCTACCCGGCAGAGCTTTCAGAGCTAGAGACAGTGATCTCGATCCTGAAGCAAGCGAAGCCGAATTACATCTTTCACCTGGCTGCCCAGCCCCTCGTCTCCCTCTCCCGACGCGACCCCTGGGGAACCCTGGCCGTCAACATCCGTCTCCAGCTCAATATCCTGGAGGCTGTCGCCAGGCTGGGATCGTCGGCCCTTCGGCAGAGCCCTTCGACGAGCTCAGGGGGGACCTCAGGGCAGGCCAGGATACTGGTGGTTGGCTCCAGCGAGGAGTATGGGCAGGTGCAGCCTGACGAGTTGCCGATAAAAGAAACGAATCCCCTGCGCCCCACCAGTCCCTACGCGGTGAGCAAAGTGGCCCAGGACATGCTGGGGCTGCAATACCACTTGAGCCACAAGCTGTACACCGTGCGGGTGCGATCCTTCAATCACGTCGGCCCCCGCCAGCGCCCCGGCTTTGTGGCCCCCGACTTCGCCAGTCAGATAGCTGAAGCTGAAGCGGGGCTGCGCGAACCCGTCATCCAGGTCGGCAACCTGGAACCTCAGCGCGACTTCAGCGACGTGCGAGACGTGGTGCGCGGATACCACCTGCTCATCACCCGGGGAGAACCAGGGGAGGTATATAATCTGGGCTCGGAGCAGGCTCACTCCGTAGGGGAAATACTGGAAACATTGCTGGCCCTGAGCAAAGTCCCCATCACCGTCGAACAGGATCCAGCGCGACTCCGCCCCACCGACGTCCCTGTGATAGTCGGCGACTGCACCAGGATCCGAGAGCAGACCGGCTGGCGAACCACCATATCCTTCCAAGATAGCCTGCAGGACGTGCTGGATTATTGGCGGGAAGCAACCAAAAAGGACAAGGAGAATTAAATGACCAAGAAAGCACTGGTTACCGGCGTCACCGGCCAAGACGGCTCCTACCTGGCCGAGTTTCTGTTGGAAAAGGGCTACGAGGTGATCGGCATGGTGCGCCGCACCAGCACCGTGAACTTTGAGCGCATCAAGCACATTCAGGACCAGATCACTCTGGCCCCCGGCGATCTGATGGATCAGGTTTCCATCATTGACATCTTGCGAGAGCACTGCCCCGATGAGGTCTACAATCTGGCGGCTCAATCCTTTGTCCCCATCTCCTGGAGCCAACCGGTATTGACCGGCGAAGTGACAGCTCTGGGGGTGACTCGCGTGCTGGACGCCATTCGTACCATAGACCCGACCATCAGGTTCTACCAGGCGTCCTCGTCTGAGATGTTTGGCAAGGTGAGGGAAACGCCCCAAACCGAGAACACCCCCTTCTATCCCCGCAGCCCCTACGGGGTGGCCAAGGTTTACGGCCACTGGATCACCGTCAACTACAGGGAGAGCTATGACCTGTTCGCCTGCTCAGGTATTCTTTTTAACCACGAGAGCCCTCGTCGAGGCCTGGAGTTCTCCACCCACAAAGTGACCCACGGTGTGGCTCGCATCAAGTTGGGCCTGGACAATGAGCTCAGGATGGGCAACCTGGACGCCAAACGAGACTGGGGCTACGCGGGCGATTACGTCAAGGCCATGTGGCTCATGCTCCAGCAGGACGAGCCAGATGACTACGTGGTAGGTACCGGCAGTACCCACTCGGTGCGGGAGCTCTGCGAAGTGGCCTTCGACTACCTCGGCCTGGACTGGCAGGATCACGTGGTGGTGGACCCCAGGTTCCTCCGTCCAGCCGACGTGGATTTTCTGGTGGCCGATGCTGCCAAGGCTCACACCAGGCTGGGCTGGGAGCCCACCGTCACCTTTGAAGAACTGATCCAGATGATGATAGACGCCGATCTGGAAGCGTTAAAGAGGGAAAACAACTTATGAAGGTCCAGCGAAGCTTCGCCTCAAGCCGACAAGTAATAGGACGCAGATACACGCAGATTTTCGCAGATAGGAATAGAAATCAGCGTAGATCAGCGTTAATCTGCGTCCAGAATAATGATGAAGCTGGGCAACGAGAATCGCCAAAGGGATGGGAGGTTTTTCGCTCCCTGGGGCGTGATACCCAACCTGGGCGACTACCAAACGCTGCCGCAGAACACGACCGCTACCTTTATGAGAAAGAGCAATGAGGCAGATATTTGTTGATACGAGTGCATGGGATGCCATCGCCGATAGCGGTGACCCTAACCACGACGTGGCACTATTGTTCAGAGATGAGATTGCTGGACAATGTCAGTTGGTCGTAACCAACTACATCTGTCAGTCAGATGGTGAGGAAAGGCTTACTTTAGATTAAGGAAGGAGCAAATGGCTAGACTTTTCGGCACCGACGGTATCCGTGGCGTGGCTAATCAATGGCCGCTTACCCCTGCTTTCGCTCTGAGAATAGGGCAGGCAACTGCTCAGATAATCACTCGTGATGGGGATACCAGGCCGAAGGTTGTGATCGGTCGTGATCCTCGGCAGTCTGGGACCATGCTAGAGAGCGCCCTGGCAACCGGCCTGATGTCGCAGGGTGTTGATGTGATGCTGGCCGGGGTCATCCCGACACCCGGCGTAGCTTATCTGACCCGAACGCATCAGACGCAGTTAGGAATTGTGATCTCCGCTTCGCATAATCCCTTCGATCACAATGGGATCAAAATCTTTGCAGCCAACGGTTTCAAGATTCCCGACGAGACGGAAATGGAAATCGAGCGGTTGTTGTTCAATTCAGATGTTGGATTTGAGGGGACGGATGCAAAGGGGCCAGGTCAAAGCTGGTATGCCAGCAATTGGCGGCAGGACTACACCGACCATCTCGTCAACGGGTGGGGAGAAGGTCGTCCTTTACAAGGTAAGCGCATTGTGCTGGACTGTGCTAACGGTGCGACTTCGGAAATCGCGCCGCAGGTGTTCCGGCGTCTTGGCGCCCATGTTATCGCGATGGAGAACACACCGGATGGGCTCAATATTAATGAGCACTATGAGTATATCCGTCCTGAGTCTGTTTGCGCTGCTGTTCTGAGGGAAAAGGCGCTCGTGGGTGTCGCCTTCGACGGCGATGGCGATCGGGTGATATTGGTTGATGAAAAGGGCAACTTTGTCAACGGGGATGCGATCATGGCCATACTGGCCCGTGATATGAAGCGGAAGGGCCTGTTGACCAATAATGCCGTGGTCGCCACACCCATGAGCAATTGGGGACTCAAAGCATCATTGGAAGAAGCCGACATTCGTCTGGAAGAGACGTCGGTGGGTGACCGATTTGTGTTGCAGCGAATGATCGAGGAGAACTACGCGCTGGGAGGGGAGCAATCGGGCCATATCATTATGTTGAGGGATGGGCAGACCACAGGGGATGGCATCTACACCGCCCTGGCGGTGCTAAAGGTGGTCGCGAGCGAGGCCAACCAAAGCCTGTCTACGCTGGCGGCCTGTATGCGGGAGATGCCTGAGTGCCTGGTGAACATTGATGTCCCCAGCAAGCCTCCTTTGCAGACCATTCCGGAGGTGCAGGCAGCGCTTCGACGGCTGCATGAATCGCTGGGCGATAACATTGACGTGACGCTACGGTACTCAGGGACGGAG
>CAZVCJ010000128.1:0-11774 GCA_964625745.1 uncultured Anaerolineae bacterium
ACTCAGAAACTTCCCCTCACCCCCGCCCTCTCCCCAAAGGGGCGAGGGAGCAAGTCCCCTCTCCCTGGCAGGGAGAGGGTTAGGGTGAGGGTGGGACGTTTCTGCCTCCTACGGATGGCGCGCCGCGCCATGGAAGACTCGCAATGGCAAATGAATAGTTGCTTGGAGGACGAAGCTTCATGGAAATGGTTCTATTCGTCGTTCTGGGAGCCATCGCTATCATCGCCGCCCTGGGCGTGATCGTCGCCGGGAAGGCCATCTACAGCGCGCTGTTCCTGCTGGTCAACTTCTGCAGCCTGGCTGGGCTGTATCTTTTGCTCAACGCGCAGTTCCTGGCCGCCGCCCAGGTGATCGTCTACGCCGGGGCCATTGTGGTGCTGTTTCTCTTTGCCACCATGTTGCTGGGTGGGGGTGAAGAGGCAAGAGGAACGTCAAACGTCAAACGTCACACGTCACGTTACTTAGCTATTGCACTGGCCGTTGTGCTATTCATGGAAGTGGGTTACGTTCTCGTCAGTGGAACGCTGACCGGCATGCAGGGCTCGGATACGCCAGAGGCCGTCGCCAGCATGGGCAACGTCCAGGCCATCGGCAAGCTGCTCTTCACCGATTATCTTCTGCCCTTCGAGCTGGCTGCGATTTTGCTCCTGATCGGCATCGTAGGCGCAGTGGTTCTAGCAAAAAAGGAACCCAATACCCAATATCCAATATCCAATACCCAGGGCTGATTATGATTCCATCTTCGTATTATCTCGCTTTAAGTGCCATTATCTTCGTCATCGGCGTCGTCGGCGTGTTGGTGCGGCGCAACGCCATCGTCATCCTGATGTGCATCGAGATGATGATGGGCGCCGCTGGCCTGGCCTTCGTCACCTTCTCCCGCTACCTCAACTCCCTGGATGGCCAGGTCGCCGTCTTCCTGGTGATGGCCGTGGCTGCCGCAGAGGTGGCGGTGGGATTGGGCATCATTGTCTCTGTCTTCCGTCACAAACAGACGACCGATGTGGACGAGATCAACTTGCTGAAGTGGTGATTGGATGGGCCGTAAAACGTAAAGGCGTAAAACGTAAGGGGGGCCTTGATGTTGGACTTTGCCTGGTTGATTCTGCTATTCCCTTTGTTGGGAGTGCTGATCAACGGGTTCATCGGAAATAGGATAGGCAAGAAGTGGGTGGGCCGGGTGGCCTGCGCGGCCGTGGGGCTTTCCTTTCTGGTGGGCGTCGGGGTGTTCTTCGCCCTGCTGGGAGAGGAGCACGGGCGGACCGTTTCGCTGTTCTCCTGGATCACGGTGGGCGACTTTCAAATCCAGGCCGCACTCCTGGTGGATCAGCTCTCCACCCTGATGAGCCTGGTGGTCGCAGGGGTGAGTTTCGTGATCCACGTCTACTCCATCGGCTACATGGCTGAGGATGAGCGCTACTCGCGGTTCTTCACCCTGCTCAACCTGTTCGTCTTCTCCATGCTGATCCTGGTGCTGGCCGACAACTTCCTGCTGCTGTACGTCGGCTGGGAGCTGGTGGGACTGTGCTCGTACCTGCTCATCGGCTTCTGGTTCGAGCGGCCATCGGCGGCCGAGGCGGGCAAGAAAGCCTTCCTGGTCACCCGCGTGGGCGACTTCGGCTTCGCCCTGGGGGTGATGCTAATCTTCGCCACCTTCGGCACCCTGGGCTACGCTGAGGTATTCGAGCAGGCACCGCAGGTGCTCACCACTGGTCTGGCCACTGCCATCACCCTGCTGCTGTTCGCCGGAGCGGCGGGCAAGTCGGCGCAGATCCCGCTCTACGTCTGGCTGCCCGACGCCATGGAGGGGCCCACGCCAGTCTCCGCCCTCATCCACGCCGCCACCATGGTCACTGCGGGCGTCTACATGGTGGCCCGCACGCACGTGTTGTTCGAGTTAGCGCCCCTTTCCATGACCGTCGTGGCCGTCATCGGTGCTGCCACCGCCTTCTTTGCCGCCACCATCGCCCTGGTGCAAAACGACATCAAGCGTGTACTGGCCTACTCCACCATCAGCCAGTTGGGCTACATGTTCCTGGCCGTGGGGGTGGGGGCCTACGCCTCAGGCATCTTCCACCTCACCACCCACGCCTTCTTCAAGGCCCTCCTGTTCTTGAGCGCAGGCAGCGTGATGCACGGCCTGTCGGGCGAGTTGGATATGCGCAAGATGGGTGGCCTCAAGGACAAGATGAAAACCACCTATCGCGCGTTTTTGGCAGGGGCGGCAGCGCTGGCGGGATTCCCCCTGCTGTCAGGATTCTTCAGCAAAGACGAGATCCTGTGGCGCGCCTTCAACAGTTCCATCATCCCTTCGGCTTCGCTCAGGGCAGGCCTGTGGCTGGTCGGCATCGTCACCGCCTTCCTGACCGCCTTCTACGCTTTCCGCGCTGTGTTCCTCACCTTCTGGGGGCCGTCGCGGGTGGACGAGGAAGTGGCCCATCACATCCACGAATCGCCGCGCATCATGACCACTCCCCTGACCATCCTGGCGGTGTTGGCCTTGATCGGCGGCCTCATCGGGATACCCCATCTCTCAGCCGTCGAGGGCTTCTTGGAGCCGGTGTTCGCCCATCACCAGGCTGTGCCGCCCCCCCCCGCCCCCCCCCAACCTGGGGGGGGAAGTGGGATTCTGGAATGGGTGCTGATGGCCCTTTCAGCCGCAGTCGCTATTCTAGCCATCATTTTGGCTCAGTACATGTACCTGGTGAACCCCGACCGGCCGGGCCGCCTGAGCAAACGCTATGCCTCCATCTACAAGCTGCTCTCCAACAAGTACTACGTGGACGAAATCTACATGGCGGGCATCGTCAACCCGCTGCGGAACCTGGCCAGCTTCCTGAGTCGGGTGATGGACGCAGGGATCATTGACGGCGCGGTGAACGGCCTGGCCGCCTTCTTCGGACGGGCTGGCGAGGAGACGCGCAAGCTGCAGACGGGTTACGTGCGGAACTATGGCCTGGCCATGCTCATGGGTGTGGTTGTGGTGCTTGGCTACCTGATCCTGAGGTGAAGAACGTGAAGCGTGAAACGTCAAACGTAAAACGTGAAACGTCAAACGTGAAAAGAGGGTTTGCTGCATGAATCAACTGGGTTTGCCCATCCTCTCCCTAATCACCTTCCTGCCCTTGGTTGGGGTGCTGGTCATCCTGTTCATCCCCGGAGAAAAGGCGGAGGCGATCAAGAACTGGGCCTTTGCCGTTGCCGCAGTGGATTTCGTCATCTCTTTGGCTCTGTACTTCACCTTTCAGTCCGACAGCGCCCAGATGCAGTTCGTGGAGCACGTTCCCTGGATCGAGAACCTGGGCATCAGCTATCATCTTGGCGTGGACGGCATCAGCCTCTTCCTGGTGCTGTTGACCACTCTCCTCAGCCCTATCGCCATCCTATCCTCCTGGACAGCCATCACCGACAAGGTGAAGGAGTACATGATCTTCATGCTCCTCCTGGAGACGGGCATGATCGGGGTCTTCGTGGCCCTCGATCTCTTCTTGTTCTTCGTCTTCTGGGAGGCGACGCTGATCCCCATGTACTTCCTGATCGGCCGCTGGGGCGGCGCACGTCGCATCTACGCCGCCCTCAAGTTCTTTCTCTACACCTTCGGCGGCAGCGCCCTGATGCTCGTCGCCATCCTGGTGTTATACTTCATGAATGCGCGGGCCACGGGTCAGCCTACTTTCGACCTGCTTCAGTTATTGCAGTTCGACGTGCCAGCGGCCGCCCAGACCTGGCTGTTCCTGGCCTTCGCCCTGGGCTTCGCCATCAAGGTGCCCCTCTTCCCCTTTCACACCTGGCTGCCCGACGCCCACGTGGAAGCGCCCACCGCCGGCAGCGTGATCCTGGCCGGCGTCCTGCTGAAGATGGGGGCCTACGGCTTCGCCCGCTTCTGCCTCCCGCTCTTTCCCGAAGCCTCGGTGACCTTCGTGCCCCTGATGTCCGTCCTGGCCATCATCGGCATCATCTACGGCGCGCTGGTGGCCCTTAGCCAACGGGACGTCAAGAGCCTGGTGGCCTACTCCAGCGTCAGCCACCTGGGGTTCGTGGTGCTGGGCATCTTCACCCTGAACGCCCAGGGGGTATCGGGCGGCATCCTGCAGATGGTCAACCACGGCCTCAGCACCGGCGCCCTGTTCCTGCTGGTGGGCATGCTCTACGAGCGCCGCCACACCCGCCTGATCGAGGACTTTGGGGGGCTGTGGAAGCAACTGCCGCTGTTCGGCACCTTCCTGCTGATCGTCACCCTCTCCTCCATCGGGCTGCCCGGCCTGAACGGCTTCGTGGGCGAGTTCACCATTCTGGTGGGCACCTTCCGCGCCAACGTGGTTTACGCCGTCTTCGCTGCCCTGGGCATCATCCTGGGGGCCTGGTACATGCTCACCATGTTCCGCCAGGTGATGCACGGCCCGTTGGACAAGCCGGCCAATCGAGAATTGAAAGACCTGACGATTCGCGAGATCGCCGTCCTGGTGCCCATCGTCGTCCTCATCTTCCTGATCGGCGTTTTCCCCAACCTCTTTTTCGATAAGATGGGGGCGTCGGTGACGGCGTTGTTGGCTCAGGTTGCCGGGCCGTGAAACGTGAAAACGTGAAACGTCAAACGTGAAAGCGTGAAAGATGAACATTGATATTCCCAGCCTGAATCTTATAGTTCTTGCCCCGCAGTTCGTCATCATCGTGGCGGCTCTCGTCGTCCTGCTGGCTGATCTCTTCAGGGGCCAGGAACAAAAAAACCTGCCGGCCTGGCTCAGCCTGGCAGGGGTGATTTTCTCCGCTGTGGTTCTGTTTGCGACCTGGGGCGGGGAAGCTTCCAGTTTCCAAAAAATGGCCGCTGCCGACGGCTACAGTCAGTTCCTCAATCTGATCTTCTTGACCACGGCGGGTTTGTCCATCCTCATCTCCATCAAGTACATAGCCGACGAGGGGCTGGCCGTCGGCGAGTACTACGCCCTGCTCCTTCTGGCCACGGCCGGCATGATGCTGATGGGCGCCGCCACCGACCTGATCATCGTCTTCCTGGCGCTGGAGATCCTCTCTATCCCGCTGTACGTGCTGACCGGCCTCAACCGCGCTCGGCTGGAGTCGGGTGAGGCCGCTCTCAAGTATTTCCTCCTGGGCGCGTTCGCCTCGGGCTTCTTCCTCTACGGCATCGCTCTGACCTACGGAGCCACCGGGACGACGAATCTGGCAGGCATCGTCGGCTTCCTGGGGAGTGCCAACCCTGCCCTGAGCGTAGTCGAAGGAGCGGGACCCTATCTAACCATCGCCCTGGGCCTGCTCCTCATCGGGTTTGCCTTCAAGGTGGCCCTGGTACCCTTCCATACGTGGGTGCCCGACGTCTACCAGGGAGCGCCCACCTCGGTCACGGCCTTCATGTCGGTGGGAGCCAAGGCGGCTGGCTTCGCCGCCCTGGCCCGCGTCCTGCTCTACGCCTTCCCGACTCTGGCATCGGGTTGGACGGTTCCCCTGGCGGCGCTGGCGGTGCTGACCATGACCCTGGGCAACCTGGCCGCCATTGCCCAAACCGACATTAAGCGCATGCTGGCCTACTCCAGCATTGCCCACGCTGGCTACATCCTGATGGGCGTGGTGGCCGCCAACGAAGCGGGTGTGGCGGGCATCCTCTTCTACCTCCTGGCCTACGCCCTCATGAACGTGGGCGCCTTTGCCACCGCCATCGTCGTGGGCCCCGCCCTGAGCCCGTCGAAGGGGAAGCGTGGGGAGCCAGGTGTGGAGATAGCCGATTACGCTGGCCTGGCCTCCCGCCGCCCCTTCCTGGCGGCAGCCATGGCCGTCTTCATGCTCTCATTGGCTGGCGTTCCGCCCCTGGCCGGCTTCATGGGCAAGTTCTACCTCTTCAGCGCCGCAGTCCAGGCCGACCTGACCTGGCTGGCCCTCGTGGGCGTCCTCAACAGCGTCCTCTCGGCCTTCTTCTACCTGCGGGTCATCGTGGTCATGTACATGAAGGAGGCTGAGGAGCCGAAGCCCCTCAGCCTGTCCTGGCCGCTGGGCATAGCCATTGCCCTGGCCGCCCTGGGCACCCTCGCCTTGGGTCTGTGGCCCTCGCCCTTGCTGGACATGGCTCGGCAAGCTATCAGGGCTTTGCTGGGAAGCTAGTTCCCCTTCCTTGGGCATGACGAAAACAAAGGGCCTCGCCCCGGGTTTCCACGGGCGAGGCCTCTGTCTTGTAGATAGTATACACTTCTCTCATCGCTCAGGCACTGCGCGCTAACGTGGAAGCTGAGGGGCGCTGCCGCACCTGTCGAACTTTAGGAAGACGACAAACGCGGAGACAACACAAAGCCTAAAAGCCGGGACCCGGTGGCGTCCCCTCCAGCAACTTGTTCGGCGTCGATCTCCTGACTTTCGCCATCGCGGACAAACCTGGATCGCTCCCAGCCTATTCGGCACGGAGCATATATCTATACCAATCGTGCCATTGTTCTTCTCCGTCAGGGCCTTTGCCGCTTGGTTCGCCAAATCCGTAGCATGCATTGCAGTCTGGGTTCGGTATTTCTCTTCCGTTTATCGTTCTTCCTACGATGGTGTGGAGCCATTCGTGAACTGTTATTTCTGCAGAGTTTCCCCCTCTTCGTGCTTTCTTCTCCATTTCTCGTTTACTCACACAGGCTCTAACTCGCCAGCCGTGCCCTTGAGCTCCGAATTCCTCGTTGGTGATGACTAGGGTCTGACTGTTCTGCGCTATGGGCGGATGGGTCGGGCCGTAGTCCTTCCTGCACCTGCGATCGATTTCCCACCTGCAGATTCTGGTCGCCTCGTGAACCGTGGTTTGGAGTTCGATGTGAGGCGCCAATTCATTGACCAGCGCGCGCAGCTTTTTCGCCTCCTCTTCCGCAAACTGTCGGTCCTTGTCCTGTTCGTAGAAGATCTCCACACTGAATTCTGCCTTCATGTCCGATCTCTCTCTAGCTTGACGCAACCGAAGGTGGACTTCCTTTGCGACTGGAAAAACGTCATGTGCCGAACGAGGGCGAGTTCAGCCGCACGCGGGTGACACAACACACCCCACAAGTACCGAATCGCCCGCAACCGAAAACCTGAAGCAACAGAACTCTCGATCAGCGTGTCGGCTGCCTGCGCTGGTTGGGCGCTCTTGACATCCTGCCTCAGAATGTCACTTCCTCCCGTATAGAATGCCCACTGTGCCCAGCATAAACGGCAGTTTCAGTGCTTTGGGGATAAAGTCTGAATCGCTTGTATCTACCAATTCCACTGTCTCGATCCCCCAACTCCTGATCTTTTCAAGCAAATCATCGACTTCGCCGTACACTTGCTTCCACAGAAACAGATCCTGAAGTACAAACCACCCCCCTTTCTTCACCACTCTCAGAGCTTCCTTGACCAGTCCTCTCTTATCCCTGACATCCCTCACTTCGTGAAACACCAAGTTACTGACCACCCCATCAAAAGTCTCGTCATCAAACGGCAGCGAAGAAGCACTGGCTCTCTCAAAGGTTACCCGCTCTGCTACCCCTTCGATGGCTGCATTCCTGTCACAAACCCCTCTCGAATACTCCCACGCTGTGCCCCAATAGTCTATGCCTATGGCTTCAGCCTGAGGATATCGCTTCGTTATCTGGATCGTCAAAGGACCATTTCCGCAGCCAATATCGAGGACCTTCCCTACCCCATCCCAATCCGCAATATGATCTAGCACCAGGTCTTGAATCCTGGCCTGGATATTCCCTCCCCTCGGCGAGAACAAGTATCGCGCATACGCAAAGTAGAGAAAGCACAGGAAGAAGAAGACCGCAACAACACCCAATACGGGAAGCAGAAAAGCCAATCCTCCAAAGAGAAGGCTCAGCACACCTGGCACCAAGATGAGTTTTGTAGAAACCCAACTCCCATAGTTTGCTTTCTCAGCGGTCAATTCACTCACGATTCCGTTTCTCCTTTCTCGCCTACTGCAACCATTAGACCGTAAGAGCGCCCAACGTGGGCGTAACTGGCTCGCCAACTCTTGCAAGACTTCACTATTTGATTATAGCCAAAGATTGCAATTTTCGCGACGCTTACCAGAGCCGAAGGCGAGTCCAGTTAACGCGGGGTTGGGCTGCATGTATCTTATATCTATTTCTTAGGCTCTGATCCAACAATCCTTGTTCCTTCGACTGTTGACAATTTACGATATGTTATAAGCCAGAACTCATCAAATGCTTTCAGAATATTAAGGTGGCGAGATGCACGCTTTAGCAGTTTCTCCCAAGGTTGCCAAAAGCCATTATAGATATGTCCACGAGGCAAATCATGTGCTATCAATACCGCGTGATCAACTTTTTTCCACTTGGTTCTTCCATCTATCTTATCAGTGATCTTTCTTACAATGCTTTCCTCTAACTCATTCTCATCTATAAGTGTTGCACCACCTAAGATAACAAGTGGAGATGCTTTTCCATCCGAGCGGCGAATGTCATTAATTTGTGTACTACCAACGACCAGGAAATTCCCGAATGCCGAAAGCGCTGGATAATCTCGAGGATCAATTCTGCAACTCAAAACATGATCAGAAAGCATTTTCGGTGACGGGAAGTTTGTTTGCAAGAGATCAACGAACTCACGCGCGAATACTTTTACCATTCTCTTCGTTATACCGCTCTTTTGCCACTTAGATCTAACATCATCTGATGCAGAAACTGTTAGGTTCGATACCAGTTGTACAACATTCCCCAGATAACGATCACCCAATTTCTGGCGTTCAATCTCTGCATATATTTCGTTAGTCAGACTTTCTACCAATGCACGAGTAGCATATAGCTGATCAAGCTCAAATAACTCTGCGCCGATTGTTATTTCATCCCAATAGAAGAATCGATCTGGTGGATCTTGTGCAACTGCCTTGTTGCCCTTTAGCAATATACCAGTTTCGCTCTTGTAAGCTTGAATGAAAGCTTCACCAACAGACCTCTCCTGGTCATCCTTTGATTTGGGATTGTCTACTCGAAAAACTCTGCTGCTAACTTTGGCCTTTGTCATAATAATATTCTTTATGCAGCCCAACGGATGGGCTTAGCTGCGGGGCGGTTTGGCAAAGTGCCTTTGCCTTTATTTTACTCAGATTAGCAGGACTCGCCAATTTGGGCGCCCAGTAGCCCCGTCAGCTAGAGCAGGTGTTGGGCGGCCTTTATCGACTTGCTGCAAGTACCAGGTCGTTAGCGCTTTCTGGTTGTTTTGTTTTTAAAAGGCGATTTGCCATCATTTTTCAGCATACTTCAAGAAGGATTCCTTGTGACTTTCCCGAATCTTTTTCTCCTTGATCCACTCATTCACTTTTTTACGTTTGAAATTAAAGTGATGGTAAATATTCTTTATCGAGTGTTGAAATAGAGCTTGCGCCATGCCCTCTGCTTTTCCTACCTCTTGAATTGCAAGACTGTTATTCCCCACTTGCAACTCCTTCAAACAGGCCTGTACGCTCCCCAATAGAATCCCTGTTTCCGAGTAAAGTTCCATCGCATCGGACTTTATGTATTTCTTTAGGTTGTAGTTCTTAACCGTTTGCCATACTGCAACGACGATACTCGCAGCACTTACAAGATAACTGACAATCTCCGATGCGCTCATTTCAGTATCCTCCATGCTTTTTCTTATCGCCAACCAAAATATTGGCTACGATTTGATGATTCAGCGGCTGATGGGACGTTGCCGCCCAACGGTTGGTGTGAGCCGCGCCCACCCGCCCCTGCTGGTAGGACACGCTTGAATCACTGACACCTGCGCGGGCAAGGCACGATAGTTTCAAGCGCCAGGGTTGGCGTCGGCTCCACACGATGTTGGGCGGCTCCCCCATCTTCAAAGACTATCTGTTGGCTTTGACTACCGCCAAGCCTGGACTTGGCTGTCCAACGATAGCGTCAAATAGCTATCGCGCCTGATCTGCACGCAGCCACCACGCAAAGGTTGCCGCAGCGCCAACGATACAAGTTAACACTAACAAAATATAGCTGTGAATTCCCAGTGGCACAGCGCGCTGCCCATACACCACACTAAACATGAGACTAAACTGCGCGGGCACGGCCCACGGAAACCAATCGCTCCACCCCATCAAGCCCACAACTTGGGCCAGGCCCAACGTAGAAAAGGCCCAAGCCAGCGGAGATAGGTAGCCACGGCCTGCACTGGCAAACAAAGCGACAAAGGGCATGAGCAGCAAAGTCAAGAGAACGGTAATTATGAGCATCCAAAATGATGTCCACCCCAACTCGATAGACCAGCCCTCTAGGCCAATCGCTGCTCCAATGCCAAGTCCGAGCGCAAAAATCAAGATGGCAAGCCCCACTATCCAGAGAGCCGCCACCACAAACTTGGCGGCGACGATGATCTCGCGCGGGGTGGGCAGGGCCAATAATTCTTTCGCGGTGTGATCGGAAAACTCGCGCCCAAAGACCCAGGCCGTTACGAACGCAAACAGGATGGCGCCTCCGCCAGCCGTTCCCACCGAAAGGAAATCGAAATAGGCAGGCCAATCAGCCCTTCCCCCGCTAAGCAGTTGTGCTTTTGCGCCGATCAATCCCATCGCGCGCGCGCCCTCGGGATCTCTCATGATCATCATGAACAGTCCACCTATGATGGGAAAGATTGAGAATGCGGCGGCCGTCACCAAAGACACTTTAGAGCGGCGAGCTTTGAGCGCCTCGGCCCAGAAAGCAGCAAGGAAAGCGTTCATAGTTTTTCTCCCGTCAAGCGCAAAAAATAATCTTCCAGGTCTTCTTGTTCTACCGCCAACCTAAAGGGCGGCGTTCCGGCGTTGACCAGAATCGTCGCCACTTTCTCCGGCGCCTCAACGGCGCGCGCTTCGTCCAAGACAAGCGCACCCTCGCCTGCTTGCACTTTGAAGCCGGCTTGAGCCAGCGCGCTTTGCGCAGCCTCAAGCTGGCGCGCTTTGACTATCAATCGCCGCGACCGCAATGCCTCCAATTTCTCTGCGTCGAGTTCCTCAAGCAAATGGCCTTGGTGGATTATGCCGATGCGCGTGGCGAGGCGGTCCACCTCCGTTAGGATGTGGCTCGACATGAATATTGTCACGCCCTTTTCGCGGGCGAGACTCGCCAAGAGCTCACGAATCTCTACCACGCCCGCCGGGTCGAGGCCGTTGGCGGGTTCGTCGAGGATCAATAACTCGGGCTCGTGCAGCAACGCGCGTGCCAGCCCCAGACGTTGGAGATTGCCTGTGGAAAGTCCGCCCGCTTTTCGGTCCGCGTAAGCGGCGAGATCCAGGCGCTCGATGACGTGGGATGTGGCGCTCGTGTCCGAAATCCCTTGCAGGCGGCGGGCGACCTCCAGGTTTTCCCTCGTAGTCAATTCGGGATAGGCGGTGGGCCTTTCAACCAGGTGACCGACGCGCCGCCACGGCCCACGTCCGTTTGGCCCGGCAGCCTGCCCCAACACCCTCACCGACCCCGCGCTTGGACGGACCATGCCTAATAAGGCGCGGATGGTCGTCGTCTTGCCCGCGCCGTTAAGCCCAATAAAGCCATAGATTTCCCCCAACCCCACGCGCAGATTGACCGAGTCAACAGCGCGCACCTGGCCATAGGATTTTGATAACTCGTATGTTTCGATTGCAAAACTCATGCTGCACCTTTAACACATATAGCTCTATTATGGTTGCCCAACGCCGCCCTTGTGCCGCCCAACGGCCTGGGGATAAGCCGCCGCGCGGTCACTGACAAGGCACGCCACGTTAACCAGAACGACACGCTGGCAGAGAGCCCCACGTTAACCCGCGCGAAGCGCGGTCGGCTTCATCCCCTTGTTAG
>CAZVCJ010000129.1:0-7291 GCA_964625745.1 uncultured Anaerolineae bacterium
CTACTATGTCTCCACCGCTGGGGATGACGGCAACCCAGGCACCATCGATCTGCCCTGGCGCACCATCCAGCACGCGGTGGACAGCGTTGGCCCAGGCGACACCATCTGGGTACGCGGCGGCACCTACAACGAATGGATAGGCATCGCAACCAGCGGCCTGTCGGGGCAGCCCATCACCCTGCGCGGCTATCCGGGCGAGACAGCGATCCTGGACGGCAGCGGCCTGGAGTGGCGCTACGGCATTGACATCGGCGGAACCGACTACTGGACCTTTCAGGATCTAGTGGTGCGGGACTACATCAGAGAAGGATTGCGAGGCTTCGGCTTCGTCTCCTGGGGCAGCAGCGAGGGCATCGTTCTGCAAAACCTGGAGTTCTCCCTGGTCGGTACCCCCATCAAGTTCCACGAAGGTGGGGATGATGTCCTGATTGAGGACATTTACGGCCACGACTACGACTACGCGGGCTTCGACTGCGGGCCGGAGGGTCCCTGCCAGGACTTCACCCTGCGTCGGGTGACCATGATAGGCCCCGGCTCGGGCAATGACACGGCGGTAGACGGTTTCGCCGTGGAGGAGGGGAGTGACATCCTGGTGGAGGATTGTACCGCCGACGGCCACGCCGGCGATGGCTTCGACTTCAAGTCAGACCGCACTACCCTGCGGCGGGTCACCTCCCGCAACAACGGTCGCAACAACATCAAGCTCTGGGGCGCGGACAGCAGCCTGCTCGACAGCGAGTCCTACGACAGCGGGCTGGACAATCTGGTGTTGGCCGAGGGCGGCAGTTACACCGTCAGCGGCAACACCATCGCCAATCGCACCAGCTACGGCTATCTGGCCATGCTGGGAGGCTACGAGACCTCCATCCCAACGACCATCAGTCTTCACAACAACATCTTCTACAACGACAATCCGGCCATGGGCGGTACCACCGTCTATTACCCTCAGGGCGCGATCTTGACCGCCGATTACAACACGTACTACAACCCCTACCGCGAGGACGACATGATCTGCGCCGGATTCCTGGGCCGCTGTTTCAGTTGCGAAGAGATCAACGATGGCGCCTGGTATGCCGCCTCCGGCTGCGGGGAACACAGCGAATGTGCCAATCCCTTCTCTTCATCAACGCCCACTCCAACACCCACCACCATCACACCAACGCCCACAAGAACACGCACCCCGACGATGACCATGACCCCCAGTCGGACCCCGACGGCCACCTGCACCCCATCGCCGACGCCAACGCCGTCGGATACTCCAACGCCCACCGCAACAGGCGCCAGCACGCCCACGGCGACCAACACTGCCACACCCACCAACACGCCGACCACAACGGCCACCTGCACCCCATCGCCGACGCCTACCGCAACAGGCACCAACACCGCCACACCCACCAACACGCCAACGGCTACCGCTACAACGCCCACAGAATCGCCCACGCCAACGATGACCCTGACCCCCACCCGGACACCAACGGCCACGCCGACGGGAGAACCGACCCCCATCGTCTGGATTGACCCTCCGGAGCAGACGGCGAACATCGGTGCAGGAAACTTCACCGTTGACCTGGTCACAGCCAACGTGGCGGACGTGGGAAGCTTCCAGTTCACCCTGGCCTTCTCGCCAGGCATCGCGCACGCGGAAGGAACAGAGCTGGGCGACTTCCTGGGAAGCACGGGACGCAACGTCGCCCCACTCGGCCCCGACATCAACAACGAAGCAGGGACAATCGTCTTCGGCGCTTTCAGCTTTGGGGAGCAGACAGGAGCAAGCGGGTCGGGCGTGCTGGCCACAGTCTCCTTCTCGCCCCAGGCCGAGGGGGAAAGCGATCTCCATCTACAAACCGTGCAAGTGATGGACCTTGTCCCAGAGACGATCCCCGTTGAGCTGCAGGATGGGTGCGTCACAGTGACGCTGTGCATCCCCGGCGACCTCAACTGCGACTGCGTCGTGGACATCGTGGACATCATGCTGGTGGCCAGCCGCTGGCACAGTTCGGCGGGCGATGACGACTACGACCCGGCCTACGACCTGAACGACGACGGCGAAATAGACATCGTGGACATCATGCTGGTGGCAATACACTGGGGCGAGATCTGTGAAACTGCGGTTGACAAGTGGTCGCTGTGGATGGGAGGCACCCAACTGCGCGGCGTCAACATCTGGCAGCGGCGCGTGTATCCTGAGCTGGACGGCCCCACCTTCCTGGGACCCGGCCCCGTCGGCCCACCTTATGTCCAGAGCGACTTCGACAACCTGGCCGCGCTGGGCGCCAATTACGTCAACATCTCCCATCCCGGTCTGTTCACCGAAATTCCGTCCTACGTCCTGGACCAGGACATCCAGGACAACCTGGACAGCCTGCTCACCATGATCGAGCAAGCCGGCCTGTTCGCCGTAATCAGCGCCCGCACCGGGCCAGGTCGCAGTGATTTTACCTTCTACTGGGATGGGGCTGGCGACTGGTTCGACGAGAGCTATCTCAACGATTCTATGTGGCAGGATCAGGCGGCGCAGGACGCCTGGGTGGCCATGTGGGCCTACACCGCCCAACGCTACAAGGACAACTCCATCGTCGTCGGCTACGATCTCATGGTGGAGCCCAATTCCAACGAGGTCGGCAGCCACGCCCTGTACGATGCGCTGGACATCTGGGACCCGGAGGAGTTCTACGATACCTACGGGGGCACGTTGTATGACTGGAATCAGCTCTACCCCCGCATCACCACCGCCATCCGCCAGGTGGACACCGACACGCCCATCCTCATCGGCGGCAATGGGTACAGCTCGCTGGACTGGCTGCCGTACGTGGAACCCACCGGCGATTCACGCACCGTGTACACCGCGCATCAATACGAACCCCACAAATACACCCATCAGGATGCAAGCGTGCAGGACTGCACCTATCCAGGCACGTGCGACGTTGATTGGGATGGTGAGCCTGAACCATTTGATTGGGCGTGGTTGGAGAGCCGGCTCTCGATCATTGATACCTATACAAGCACGCACAGAGTCCCGGTCGCCGTCAACGAGTTCGGAGCAGTGCGCTGGACGTCCAACGTGGACGCATTTATGGACGATGAGATGGCCCTGTTCGAGCAGCGGGGCATGAACCACGCCCTGTGGGTGTGGGACCCGGCGTGGGAACCGTGGACGGAGGAGGAGGATGCCTTCAACTTCCGTCACGGCCCCGACCCCAACAACCACACCGACGTGGCCTCGAGCGACCTGATGGACGCCATCGTTGAGCACTGGGGGCAGAACACGATACGGCCGTAGAACAACGGATGGGCAGGATTTACGGACCAAACATCCTGGACTGAGTAGAAATCCGTAAATCCTGAATATCCGTGTTCTAATGCCGCAGCACCTGGCGCTCGATTTCTTCGATGAGAAAGGACAGGTTGGGGCGAGTGAAACTCAGGCCGGGAGCTGGAACGCGATGAGGCTTGATGTTCGGCGGTATGTGCTTATGGTGAGAGTGTGCTCATATAAATAGAATGGTAGCGCGCTGGCAATGTGTAAACCAGTTGTTCGTACTGGGCGCGGATCAACATGGCGCATCCCTCAAGCAACAACGAGCGTGCGGCGCAACTGGTCCGGCAGTGGCTGCTGGCGCAGCAATTCGCGGTAAGCTTGCTCCCGCTTCAGCCACACAAGGAGATAGAACCCTGAAAACGATTCTTGCTAGTTTGTTCGCTGCTCTGGTGCTGGCATCGCTGTTCACGATCACTATTCAGGCTGCAAATGGAACTCTGTCGCCAAGCGCGGGCGACCACTGCGGGCCCTTGCCCCCACCCACCGGCCCCATCGTCACCGTCTCCTCGGAGTCAGAGTTGCGCAGCCAGGCCACCAATGCAGCGGCTGGCACGACCATCGTGGTCTCGGCCGGTACGTACAACTTGCAGAACATCGTCCACGTGGTGAACAGCGGCCTCACCATCCGTGGCGCTACCGGGAATCGCGACGACGTGATCCTGGATGCAGGCGGGATGGGCAGCGGTCTCACCCACGGTATCCTGATTGACGTGGACGCCGACGACGTGACCATCGCCGACCTCACCATCCGCAACGCCGGCGAGCACGGGGTATCCATCCAGGGCAGCGATCGGCCCACGCTGTACAACCTGCACATCATGGACACCAACAATCAGTTGGTCAAGGTCAATCCCTGGGAGAACGGGAGTGAGGATGGACTGCTGGCCTGCTCGCGCCTGGAATACACCACCACTGCGCCCGACGATTACACCAACGGCATCAGCGCACACCGGGCGCACCGCTGGGTGGTGCGGGACAACGAGTGGTACCGCATCCGGGGCCCCGGTAGCGGCTACACCGGCCCCTACGCCGACCCCCACCAATCCACCCTGCAACCTCTACGGGGACCTGGACGGTGACGGTGATGTGGACATCGTGGACATCATGTTGGTGGCCAGCCTGTGGCACACCGCCGAAGGTGACGAAGACTACAACCCGGCCTACGACCTGGACGACAACGGCCAAATAGACATCGTGGACATCATGCTGGTAGCGGTGCACTGGGGAGAGAGGTGTGAGGATTGACAGGTTGCCCGCAATGTGCTAAAATGGCAGCGGTTGGCAGGGTGGCCTCCACGCAGGCCTGACATAGCAAACGACATTTCCGAATCACAACGCCAGCCAAAGCCGTGCTCTTGTGCGCCCTGAAGCTGGCGTTCGTTTCTCCATTCCGAGCAAGGGAGGTGTCATCCTTGGAAAGATTCCAGCCTAGACTAAACCGTCGGTGCTTCTTGCAATTGACCCTGGCATCTATGGGATGTGCTTTGCTAGGCCCTGGCTGCCCTAAAGAAGCAGAAACAGCGTCCAATGGTAGCAACTACGACGTGGTCATCATTGGGGGCGGCATCAGCGGCTTAACCTTAGCCTATCTGTTGAGAAACGAAAACATCCTACTGTTGGAAAAAGAACATGTCGCGGGTGGCCGTATCATTTCTGGCCAGTGGGAAGGATTCCATTACCCCAAAGGCTGTGAGTATACGGGCGAACCAGAGGGAGATGTAGCAACCCTGCTCAATCAACTGGGACTGAATGCCATTCAGGTTCCGCCTCCGACCGACGCGGTGGCCTACGAGGGCACCATCTATTATGGCGAGACCATCTTGCGCTACCTGGACCGTGAAGGCAGGGAGGATTATTGGGATTTACAGGATGAGTTGACCTGGCTCAACGACCACGGTGTTGAGGAAGTCGTTTTCGAGTACCCAGAGGACCTGGCGGACTATGCCTACCTCGATAGCCAGAGCGTTGGCGAATGGCTGCAAGCGAATGATTACGACTCTTTGGTGCAGCTCTTCGTCAATGTCGAGAACCGGGCTCTTTTTGGAGCCAACAATCAAGACCTGTCCTTCCTCTTCAACATCCCCGAGATGGCCTATGACTTGCCCGACAGATCAGACGCCTACCACAGCGAAGTTTACACCTTCTCCAATGGCATGATCGAAGTTGTGGACACGTTGGTTGGTCTGTTATCTGGCAAGATGGAGACAGGGGCAGAGGTGAGTCAGGTCAGGGTAAATGGGGATGAGTCGGTTTCCGTTACATATCATCAGGATGGAGAAACCAACGTTGTGCGGGCAAGTAAGGTGGTACTCACCACACCGGCGCCAATCACGGCTTCGATTGTATCCAACGGGTTTTCACAAGCTGTGCGGCAAGCTCTGGAGAGCATTTCTTATAGTACTTATGTGACCCTGAATCTCTTCACTTCGGAGCGATTGTGGAAAGATGCCTGGACCATGGCCTGCTTAGACACTTTCTTTTTGACGATCTATGATGCTATCCGGACACAGGTGCCCACTGATTACGACGAAAAGGGCATCCTGGGCATCTTCATTGCTCCAGAGAGCGCCGGAGATAGTTCCCTACTGGCTATGTCCGACGCAGAGATTTTAGAAAATACCCTCGCTGCCCTGGAGAGATACTTCCCAAGCATACGGAGCAAAGTGTTGGGGCACGACATTCAGCGCTTCATCTACGCCTTTCCCGTGTTCGCTGAAAACTATCACCAGATTCTGAGGGTTTTGCAGACAGACCCAACGATTCAAGGTCCTCTGTTCTTGGCAGGGGACTACATGGTTTATGCCACTTTTGACGGGGCGATTATCAGTGCTTTTCGTGCCTATGATCAGGTCACTGACTATGTTCCCTTCTGCCCCGACTTTGTGGACCCACCAGGTGTGGGTATGGAGGACATCATGCTCGTCGCCAGCCGGTGGCATTGCCGAAGCGGGGATGATTGCTATGACGAGCGCTTTGACCCTGATCACGACGACGACATTGACATCGTGGACATCATGAAAGTGGCAGTGCGTTGGGGGGAGACTTGTGAGTGCGGAGTAGGGGCAACGCACCTATCTGTCCAAACGTAACGTAATGAAAGGAGCACCTGACTATGCACACCGTAGAAGTTTCCCACGTCGCCAAATCGTTCGGCGATACCCAGGCCGTGGTTGACGTATCCTTCGACGTCGAACGCGGCGAGATTTTCGGCTTGCTCGGCCCCAACGGCGCGGGCAAGACCACCACCATCCGCCTGATGCTGGACATCTTCAAGCCGGAGCGCGGCAAGGTGTCCATCCTGGACGGGCCGATGACCGAGCAGAAGAAAGATCGCATCGGCTACATGCCCGAAGATCGCGGCCTCTACCAGGACGCCCCCCTGGAGCGCTGCCTGCTCTACCTGGCTTCGCTGAAGGGCATGTCATCTACAGAAGCCCGTCAACGCCTGGGGGCGCTGCTGGAACGCTTCGACCTGGCCGCCCACAAAAGCAAGAAGGTCAAAGAGCTCAGCAAGGGCATGCAGCAAAAGGCGCAGATCATCAACACCATCATCCATCGCCCAGAGCTGGTCATCATTGACGAGCCCTTCGCCGCCCTCGACCCCATCAACACCCAATTGGTCAAGGATCTGATGCGGGAATTGCGCCAGCAGGGGACCACGATTCTCATGTCCACCCATCAGATGCACCAGGTCGAGGAGCTGTGCGACCGCATCCTGCTAATTGACGATGGGAAGGACGTGCTCTACGGCAACCTGGACGAGATCCGTCGCCGGTTCTCCGGCCACGCCGTGCTGGTGCGCGCTGCGGGCGATCTCCCCACCGTGGCAGGGGTGGAACAGGTCTCACCTCACAATAACGCTGTCAAGCTGACTCTGGCCAAGGATACCACGCCCCAGGACGTGTTGCACGCTCTGATGGCCCAAAACGTGATCCTGGAGAAGTTCGAGATCGCCATCCCCACCCTGGACGA
>CAZVCJ010000129.1:7391-9080 GCA_964625745.1 uncultured Anaerolineae bacterium
CCCTTTCAGACAGAGGAAGAGGCAGGCGAGGCATTGGAGTCCAAAGCGATCCAGGCCTATTACGTCGTGGCTGCCGACTATCGCCAGACCAACCGCGTCGAGTTGGTGTACATCGAGCCGCCCGGCGATAACGTCACCAGTCAGTTTTGGGATTTCATGCAGATCAATGGGCTGGCCGACCTGCCACCAGAGATTGCCCGCCGGGCTGTGGCCGGCAGCAATCTGATCGTGCACTGGCCGGATGACATGCCGGGTGGAGGCCGCGAATTCTCCGAAAGGACGTTCCTGAACAACCTTCTGCCGTTCTTCGTAGGCATCGTCTTCGTTGTGCTGCTCTTTATGAGCTCTGGCTATTTGACGCAAGCCGTAGCCACGGAGAAAGAGAACCGTACCATGGAGATTGTGGTGACCTCGATCTCGCCTGGTCAGTTGATCGGCGGCAAGGTGTTGGGCATCATCGCCATCACTCTCACTCAAGTCATTGCCTGGATCGCCTTTGCCGTGCTGGCAGTGCTGATCGGTGGCCGTTATCTGGGCCTCGGCTTCCTTGAGAACCTGAGCATAGATCCGCAAATCATCATCACCATGCTGGCCATCGCAACCCCCACCTACGTGATGCTCGCCTCCCTGATGGCCGCCGTTGGAGCAACTGCAACAGAGGGCCAGGATGCCCAGCAGGTCGCAGGACTCTTTAGCCTGCCGGTCGTAGCGCCTTTCTGGTTTGCCGTGCTGATCATAGAAAATCCCAGCAGTCCCCTGGCTATCGGCTTGAGCCTCTTCCCACCCACAGCCCTGTCCACGTTCGCTATACGTATGATGTCCGTGCCAATACCGTCCTGGCAAATTGCCGTCAGCGTGACGCTTCTGGTGCTGTGCGCGGGGGGAGCGGTGTGGGTGGCCGGACGCGCCTTTCGCCTGGGGATGCTCCGCTATGGACAGCGGCTTAACTGGCGCGAGCTTGTCAACGTGAAGCGTAAAACGTGAAACGTAAAACGTAACTGGGGAACCTTACGTTTCACGTTTTACGTTTTACGTCAATGGAGGAATCATGAAAAAGACCTTACTTGTTCTGCGTAACGAAATCCTCACCGCCGTCACCCGCAAGTCGTTTCTGTTCACCGCCTTCGGCCTCCCGCTGATTGCGGTCCTGATTTTCCTGGGCGCTTCCGTTTTGAGGAGCAACGCCATCAGTGCGCTCGGAGTATCAACCAGCGGCTCGAATAAGTCCGAGCCCCAGGTCGAGGGATACGTTGACCATAGTGGGTTGATCAAAGCCATCCCCGAAGACATCCCATCAAACATCCTCGTGGCCTACCCCGATGAGGCCAGCGCCCGCCAGGCATTAAGTGATGACGAGATTGCCGCCTATTATGTCATCCCTGCAGATTATATCATCAGCGGCGACCTGATCTACATCAATCCGGAGTATAGCTGGACCTCGAACAAGGGCCAATCGTGGATCATGCGCCAGACGATCACCGCCAACCTTTTGGATAACGACCCTGAGCGGATCCAGTGGTTCTGGAACGCGATGAACATAGAGGTGCAAGCTCTGGCTCCCAGCCAAAAGCGTGACGAGGACAATCCATTGACGTACGCCGTTCCCTATGCCACCATGATGATCTTTTACGTGGTCATCATTATGTCATCCAGCTTGCTGCTCAACAGCGTAACCGTGGAGAAGCAGAA
>CAZVCJ010000129.1:9180-11589 GCA_964625745.1 uncultured Anaerolineae bacterium
CTGCTGCTGATCACTGTCTACTTTATCCTCCATGCCGTCACGGGCGTGTTCCGCGCCCAATACCTGCTCTCCGGACAGACCTTCTCGGTAAGACGTTACTTCAGCGCGCTCCTGGGGAAGGCGTAGGGCAATAACATGAAACCCAAGCTCTTTGCCCTGGTAGTTCTGCTAGCCATACTACTGGGACTGGTGGGGTGCGACAAACGAGAAGACAGTGGTGAGGTGGCCCCTTTCGAGAAGGCACCTTGCCCATTGGAATTGCCGAAAAGCGTCATCGTCGGTCAAGACATCGTCTGCGGTTACGTGACCGTGCCTGAAGAACACGACGATCCCGACGGCGGAACGATTCGCCTGGCAGTTGCCATCATCAAGAGCACCAGCGAGAACCCTGCCCCTGACCCGCTGGTCGTGGAAGCTGGCGGACCGGGGGGCTCCACGCTGGGCTCCATTCCCTCGATGCTGGTCTTGGCAGATCTTCGGTCACAGCGTGATATCGTACTGGTGGAACAGCGCGGTACCCTCTATTCCCGGCCATGCTTGCTGTGTGAGGAAGTCGCGGGTATCGTGACGAAGATGTTGAGCCAGAACTTAAGCGATGAGGAAAAGTTTGCGCTTGAGATCGGAGCCCTCACCGCTTGCCGCGACCGTTTGGTTGCAGAAGGAGTCAATCTTTCCGCCTATGACAGCCTCGAAAACGCGGCCGACATCGTGACGGTGCTGACAGTGCTGGGCTATGAGAAATTCAACTTCTACGGTGTATCCTATTCCACCATGCTGGCGCAGCACCTCATGCGCGACTATCCCCACCGCCTGCGCAGCGTCATCCTCGACAGCGTTGCTCCACTATCTGTGAATGGCTTTGTGCAGTTGCCCAACAGCGCAGACCGCGCTTTCCGATTGCTGTTTGAGCGCTGCGCGGAAGACCCTGTTTGTGACCATCATTTCCCCAATCTGGAGACCATCTTTTTCGATCTGGTGGAGGAGCTCAACAAGAATCCCGTCACCATCCACTTTGAGGCTCCCATGCAGATCGCAGAGCTTTTGACAGGCGATTGTCTGATCGGACAACTGTTCGATAGCCTTCAGCAAGGTATCGCGCCTATGCTGCCGGCGACCATCTATGCCATGGCAGACGGTGAAACCAGCCTGATGACAAGGATCGGCACCCCGCGGTCCCTTCCCAAAGCCATGCTCATCAACGGGATGGCCCTCTCGGTGCTGTGTGCTGAGGAAATGGATTACGCTGATGCAGACTTCGACCTTGAGGGGGTCTATCCGCAAATTGGTACCGTCTTGCGGGACAATCTGGATATTCGGGACTACTGCGCGGTATGGAACGTTGAGCCACTAAGTGCCGATGTGAGCGCCCCAGTGGTCAGCGACATCCCCACGTTGATCCTCTCCGGCGAATTTGACCCCAACACGCCCCCCAGCGCCGGCAGCCTGGTGGCCGAAACCCTGAGCAACAGCTACGCCTATACCTTCCCAGGCATCAGCCACAGCGTTCTGAGCAACAGCCTCTGCGCCCAGTCCATCCTGTTGGATTTCCTCGACAATCCCACCCACGAGCCAGACGCCAGTTGCATGGCCGATATGGGCCTGCAATTCGTCGTTCCAACGGACGACATCAAGCTACAACCGTTCACTGATAAAGCGTATGGTATCCGTGGTGTCCTGCCAGCAGGCTGGGCTAAAACAGGGTCAGGTTCTTATACGCGCCTCAGCTCCAGGGGAGACCTGACCTTCCTCCTGATGGTCAAGTTCCCAAACATCCCTCTCGACCAACTCCTCACCCCACGGCTGCAACGCCTGGGCATTGACAAGCTTCCAAAAAGCGCCGGTCGCTACGAGACAGCAGCCTTCACCTGGGATCTCTATACTTTTGAAGGCAATATGCCAAGTCTCGGAGGAACGGTCATAGTTGATTATGCAATCGCCGAAACCGACGCTGGCATCTACCTCGTCGGTCTGTATGCTTCGCCAGGTGAGTATGAGGGGCTGCATGAGACGGTCTTCTTGCCTGTGGTGGATGCCCTGGCTCCCTTGGAATAGCTGCTGAAAAGCGAGCACACTGTCAAGAGGGGAAAAGCGATGAAACCCAAAGTCCTTGCTCTGCTGGTCTTGTTGGCCCTGCTCCTGGGAATGGTGGCTTGCGGCGAGAAGACAACGCCGACAACGGCAGCCACAGCCCAATCATATTGGCCCACTGAAGCCTGGCGTACCTCCACCCCTGAGGAACAGGGGATGGACTCGGAGATGCTGGCCGATATGCTGGAGACCATCCACGAACAGGACTACGACGTTGATGGCGTGGTGGTCGTCCGCAATGGGTACATGGTGGTAGACGCCGCTATCATTCCCGTAAACTTAAGGCTCGAAGGCCCGTCCTCGGGCCGCCCCGGGGACGGG
>CAZVCJ010000130.1:0-9749 GCA_964625745.1 uncultured Anaerolineae bacterium
GGCGCACTATTGAATAATTCGAGATAGCCCTCTCGGATTTACGCGAAACTACAGTTGAAGGCGGCCTGATGGCAAATTAGCAATCAGGGTAATCTGTACCGGCAGACGGCCGTGTCCGCTTAGAAAGGCGACGCCAGCGCACTACTACTACGGGGCATGGCTCTGTGGGACTCCGGCCCGCTATTCACGCCAACTCCCAAAGACCGCGGTCGTTTGATACGCTAGACCTGGAGAGAGGGTCTGGCAGAGTTGCTGGCGGCTGGATAGTTGGCCTGGGCCGCCCATTACCCCGCAACTGCTATAGCGTCTATTTCCACCAGGGCTCCTGGGATCAGTTTCGCCACCTCTACGGTCGAGCGGGCGGGCGGCTCACTGGCGAAGAACGTGGCATAAACCCCGTTCATGGCCGTGAAGTCGCCCATGTCCTTGAGGAACACCGTGGTCTTTACCACTTTGTCCAGGGAGCTGCCGGCTGCCTCCAGCACGGCGGCGATGTTTCGCAGCACTTGGCGGGTCTGCTCCTCGATCCCACCCTCGACCAGCTTGCCTGTGGCAGGGTCAAAAGCCAACTGGCCGGCGGTGAATACGAAATCGCCCACGCGTATGGCCTGAGAATACGGACCTACGGCCGCCGGAGCCGTTTTGGTAGCTATCACTGCTCGTTTCATCGAACATCCACCCTTCTCGATTCAGTCTACTCTTATTGCCCCCGGCCCCAGCATCTCGGTCAGAGCCTCCTCTATGGCGGGGCAATAGCCGGTGGTGGCGTTGGGGAAATCCAACTGTACTCGCCTCCCGTTGCTGACCAGGTACAGGCTAAAGCGATCATCACCTTCATGGCTTTGCAATAGGCTGTGCACCTTCCCCAGGCATTTGCTGTCCCGCTCTTGCTTCCCGGTGCGGTTGACGGTGATGTGGAGGTGGCGAGGCCTGCCCTGAGCCGCTGAGCTGGGCCTCTCGAATTCATCCGCCGGCCGGCTGGTCAGCAGATAATCTTGAGCCGACTCGCAGATCACTTTGGTGCCCCTGCCCTTTGCGTCCACCCTGCCCTTGACGACCAGGATCTTGTCGTCTTGCCAAAGCTCACGGGTCTTCTCGTAGATCTTGGGGAACACGATAACCTCAATGTTGCCCTGCAGGTCCTCAAGGTTTACGAAGGCCATAGGATCACCCTTCTTGGTAATATGGGGGCGTAGCCAGGCCACCACTCCGGCTATGACCACCTTCTGGCCAGCCATCTCCTCATCAATCTCACCGCAGAAAGCGGTCACTGTCCCATCCAGGCTGGCCGCTACCTGCTGTAACGGGTGCTCGGAGACGTAGAAGCCAACCAGTTCCTTCTCCCAGGCCAGCATTTCCTTGCGAGGCACCTCGGGAACGTCGGGCAGAGAGATGGAACCTCCCATAGCCACAGAGAAGCCACTGGAGGCGTCGAACATGCTCAACTGGCCTACCTCCTGGGCCTGGTGGGTGCTCTGGCTGAGGGCCATCATGGGGTCAATGATGGCCAACAGTTGGGAGCGCTGGCCGAAGGCGTCCAAAGCACCGACCTTGATGAGACATTCCAGAGCCCGGCGGTTCACTTGCCGTAAATCAACCCGCTGACAGAAATCCTCGATGTCCTCGAAGGGGCCATCTTGTTCGCGGATGGCCAGTATGACTTCAATGGGGCCTTCGCCCACGTTCTTCACTGCTCCCAGACCAAACTGGATGGCCCTGTTTCCCTCCCCATTTGCTTCTATTGTAAAGTCCAGATCACTCCTATTCACATCCGGCGGCAGAATCTCGATCTCCATCCTGCGACACTCGGCGATGAACTGGCCCACCTTATCGGTGTTGTTACGTTCCACGCTCAGCAGGGCTGCCATGTACTCCACGGGGTACTTCGCCTTGAGCCAGGCGGTCTGGCAGGTGATGACGGCGTAAGAGACGGCATGGGCGCGGTTGAATCCGTAGTTGGAGAAGTACTCGATGGCATCGAATATCTCCTCGGCTTTTTCAGATTCGATGCCGCCATGCTTGATTGCCCCTTCGATGAAGGTCTCCCTATGCTTGAGGAGCTCCTCCATTTTCTTCTTCCCCACGGCCCGGCGCATCAGGTCGGCATCGGCAGCCGAGTAACCGGCCAGGTCGGTCAGTATGCGTATTATTTGCTCTTGGTAGACGATAATGGCGTAGGTGTCTTTGAGGATGGGTTCCAGCTTGGGATGGATATAGCTTACTGCCTCCCGGCCATGTTTGCGGGAGATGTAATTGGGAATAAACTGCATCGGGCCGGGGCGGTAGAGGGCAAGTACCGCCACGATGTCCTCGAAGCCGGAGGGCTGCATGTCGGTGAGGACGCGACGCATTCCGGCGGATTCCACCTGGAATATGCCAGTTACGTCGCCACTGGAGAGTAGCTCGAAGATGATGGGATCATCGGTGGGGATGGTGAGCAAATCCAGTTGGAGGCCGTGATTCTGGTGGATGAGTTCGATGGCTTTGCGCATGATGGTCAGAGTGGCAAGGCCCAGGAAGTCTATCTTGAGAAGGCCAATGTCGTCCAAGATATCCATCGGGTATTGGGTTACGACTATGCCTCCCTCCGCACCTTTGGCTGGGCGATGCAGCGGGGTGTAGTTGATCAAGGGCGCGTCGGCGATGACCACACCAGCAGCATGGGTCGAGGCGTGGCGAGCCACCCCCTCTAAACTCCTGGCCGTATCAATGAGCTTTTTGATGTAGTCCTTGCTTTCGTATAGATTCCGAAGCTCCGCCACCTTATCCAGGCCATCCTGGAGTTTGACTTTTGGTCCAAAGGGAATCAGCTTGGCTACCACGTCTACCTCGTTCAGAGGCAGGTCCAGTGCTCGCCCGGCGTCGCGGATGGCCGCCCGAGGGCCCATGGTGCCAAAGGTGATGATTTGGGCCACCATATCCTGGCCGTATTTCTCCACTGTGTACTTGATCATCTCGTCGCGGCGCTCGTCGGGGAAGTCCAGGTCAATGTCGGGCATGGTCACCCGCCCCGGATTGAGGAAGCGCTCGAAGATGAGGCTATGCTTAAGCGGATCCAGATTAGTGATTCCCAGAGTATAGGCCACGATGCTGCCAGCTACAGAGCCACGCACACTCCACCAGATGTCCCGATCCCTGGCGTGGCGCACGAGATCCCAGACGATCAAGAAGTAAGTGTCGAAGCCCATCTGATGAATGATGCCCAATTCGTGCTGGAGGCGGGCTTCGACCTCCGGCGTGACGACGGCATAGCGATTCTTCAAGCCCTCCTGGCACAAGTGACGCAGGTAGCTCTCGGCGTCGTGGCTTTCGGGAACCTCGAAGACCGGCAGGTGATAGCCCTCCCTATCCAGGTTCAGGCTGCATTTTTCGGCGATGAGCAGGCTGTTTTCCACCGCCTGCGGCACGTCGGAGAAGAGCGCAGCCATCTCCTCCCCGCTCTTGAGGTAGAAACCTTCGTCCCCCATGGTCATGTGCTTGGGATTATTGATGGTGGTATTGGTCTGGATGCAGAGGAGGATCTCCTGGGCTTTGGCCTCCTCGGACCGCACGTAGTGGACATCGTTGGTAGCCACAAGAGGGATGCCCATTTCACTGGACAGGGCGATGAGGCCCTCGCTTATCTGTTCTGACTCGGGGATGCCCTCGTGCCTCTGTAGCTCCAGGTAGAAATTGCCCTCGCCGAAAGCGTCGCGGTACCAGGCGGCTACCTGGCAAGCCTTATCCGATTGCCCATTCAAGATCAGCCGGGGAATCTGCCCCGAACCGCAGCCCGAAAGGGCGATCAGCCCCTCGGCGTGCTCGGCCAGGTACTTCTTGTCCACGCGGGGCTTGTAGTAGAAGCCTTCGAGCTCTCCAGCCGTGGCGATTTGGAGCAGGTTATGATAGCCGACGTTATCTTTGGCCAGCAGGGTGATATGGCTAGATTTCCTGTCTTTCTTGGAATCTCTCTGCTTCATGCCACGGGGGGAGATGTACATCTCGATGCCGATGATGGGCTTTATCCCATGCTTCTTAGCCGCCTGGTAGAACTCGATGGCTCCGTACATCACTCCGTGGTCGGTGAGGGCCAGGGCTGGCATGTCCAGTTCCTTGGCCCGGACGACCAGATCCTCCGCCCGCCCCAAGCCATCGAGCAGGGAGTATTCGCTGTGCACGTGGAGGTGAACAAAGGGACGCATGAAACACTCCTGGCAGATGCTGCCTGTATTATACTACAAAATCCTTTTTAGCATAGCTCTGAGGGGCTGAAAATGGGCTTTCTGGGGAAATTTTAAGGTTAGAACGCTGGGTTGACCTGACTTCCATTCGGTTGTATAATCGAGTAACGAGGCAATGAGTAACGAGAAACATGGAAATTCACAGTTTTCTAGACATCCTCACCTTACTTGGCGCAGGGGTCTGCGGGCAGATACCCAGCCATTCTTTCATCATCAGCGGGAGACAGCTTCCGCTCTGCGCCCGTTGCACGGGGACCTATCTGGGGGCTCTACTGGGTTTTCTGGGCCTGGCTGTGCTGAGGAGGCAGCGGGCCAGTGGCCTACCGCCCAGGGGGGTTTTGGCTTCTCTGATCAGCTTCATCGTTCTATGGGGCATTGACGGCCTCAATTCCTTCTTGGATCTCCTCCCCAACTTTCCCACCCTCTACGAGCCTCACAACCTCCTGCGTTTGATCACAGGCATTTTGCAGGGCCTGGCGCTGAGCATCATCGTCTATCCTCTCTTCAGCTCCCTCCTCTGGAAAGAGGCCGACGCCGCGAGAGTGATCCGCAACTGGCGTGAATTGGGCTATCTTTTGACTCCAGCCGCTTTGCTCGTTTTGATTGTTCAGACCCAGGCCAGCTTCCTCCTGTATCCTGTAGCCGTCTTGAGCATCCTGGGGGTGCTGGCCATGCTGACGCTCGTGAACGCCATGATCGTCCTGATCGTGACCCGGCGGGAAAGCAAAGCCGCGAGCTGGCGAGACGCTTTACTGCCCTTGCTGCTGGGGCTGCTGGCTGCCCTCTTCGAAATCAGTACGCTGGGACTGCTGCACTTCGCCTTGGGCCAGTGGTTGGCTTCGGCCATTTAGTGGGGAAGTTGGGAGGAGGTGGGGCGTCAGGTTTACGGCAGTGTCTCTATGATCACCAAAGAGGTCTTCCCGGCCTCGACTGTGACCTCTTGGATGTACAGCCGTCCGGCAATCCTGGTCTTCAGGACATAGGAGCCGGCCGGCACGTCCCCCATCACGAAGTTCTCGCTCCATTCATCGTCAGGATTCACCTCATCCCTGGCGTAGCTACAGGCCTCACGCCATTGCCTGTCGGGTGACTCCGCCTGGTGAAAGTTGATGATAACCTCAGGTATGGGATCTCCCTGCGGATCCAGCAATTGCCCGGCGATGGTCCCGTGGACGGGCAGGGGCTTCAGCCACAGCTCCGGGTTGCGGGTATCGGCGTAGGTGTTAGCTCCCACCCGCACCTCGAAGTGAAGGTGGGGCCCGATGGCCACTCCCGTCATTCCCACCTCGCCCAGCACGTCGCCCGTCGTCACCCGCTGGCCGACGCGAGCTGTCACTTTCGAGAGGTGACCATAGAGGACGAAGACAGGCTGCTCGTGGAACTCCCTGTCCAACTGCACTACCACGAGCTGGCCGTAGAAATCGGGTTTGAGGCCGTAGACCTCGGTCTGATCGGTGCCAGCGACGATGACCGTCCCTGAGGCGACTGCCAGGACTGCGGTGCCAATGGGATTCTCCATATCTACTCCGTGATGGAGAAAATAGCGACCGCCAGCCGTGGTGCCGTAGGGGTAATAGCGACTGGCCTGGTCCTGGCCCTCAGGGCCGATAGGGCGCTCCAGCCAGTAGTGGTCCTGGGGAGTACCTGGTGTTTCTGTCGGTGTGGGCGTGGACGTTGAGGTGGGCGTTGGTGTCAACGTAGGAGTGAACGTCGGGCTGGGCGTCGGCGTTGCCGTGGGTGTGGGGGTAGGCGTGGACGTGGGGGTACTGGTGGAGGTCGGCGTGGACGTGGGGGTACTGGTGGAGGTTGACGTTGGCGTCGGTGTGGGTGTGTGAGTGGGTGTAAACGTGGGGGTGCTGGTGAAGGTTGGCGTTGGCGTGGAGGTCCCCAGGATGGCGAGCTGTGCAGTGGGACGCCAGCCGAAGGCGATGGCCGAGATGACCAGGGCCAAGGCGAGGGCACCGGTTATTACGACCAGAGTGCTTTGTGGATTGCCTCTCCTCCCTCTCGTAGGGGGAGGTTGGGAGGGGGGGGATTCTCTGATGGAAGGCCCCCCCTCCCCTGGCCCCTCCCTCATAACAATAGGGAGGGGCAATGCTCTAACCCATGAACGCTTACTGAATAACATCAGCCAGACGGTTCTCCAGAATCTGGTGGGACGAGAAGTCGCCCAGTTGCAGGTAGAATGCTGCAGCCTCTGCCAGTGCCTCGTTGGGTATGAGACCAATGAGCTCACTTTCTACCACGGACACGCCATAGCGCTCTGCCTCTCGGCGGATCATCTCCACCACTCGGTGAACAGGTGTCTGGCGATAGTCGGTCAAATTCATGGAGACCTGAGCCCTGCCTTTGACCAGCAGGCCCAGGGCCTTGACGTAGCGCAGTCCGCCGGAGGAGTGGCGCACGGCGCGGGCGATGGCTTTGGCAATCTCTACGTCATCGGTGCCCAGGTAGACGTTGTAGGCAATGAGCGGTGGCCGAGCCCCGATGGCCGTGGCTCCCGCCTTGCCCACGTGCCGGGGACCGAAGTCGGGCTCGCGTTCAGGCCTGGTTTCGATCTCGGTTTTGATTCCCTCGTATTCGCCCCGGCGCACATCGGCCAGATTCCGCCTCTCAGGGCGAGTAGCCGCTTCTTCATAGAGGTAGATGGGAATGTCTAACTCTCGACCCACTCGCTCCCCTACTCGTCGGACGATGGCCACGCAATCCTCCATGGTCACGTTCTTGATGGGCACGAAGGGCACCACGTCGGCCGCCCCCATGCGAGGATGCTCGCCCCGGTGCAGATCCATGTCAATGAGCTCCGCTGCTTCTTGGATGCCTCGGAAGGCGGCCTCCTCGACAGCTTCTGGTTCCCCGGCGAAGGTCACCACGGTGCGATTGTGGTCGGCATCGGACTGAACGTCCAACACATGGACGCCGGGCACAGCGGCTACGGCCTCCGCGATCTGGTCAATGACTTCCGTCCGCCGCCCCTCACTGAAATTAGGCACACACTCCACGATCTTTCTCATCGCGCATCTTCCTCGTTTCTGACGATGACCCCTTCTCGCTTCAAGAGAGCTGCGGTCACGCCATCCCCCTCTACCAGTCGGCCGCTGAAGCTCCCGTCGTAGATTCGGCCCACGCCGCAGGAAGGGCTGCGGGCCTTCAGAATAGCCTCTTTGATACCCCAGCGCCGGGCGACGCGCAGTGCCCTTTGTGCCCCGGCCAGGAACTCGGCTGTGACATCCTTCCCCTCAATGTTCACCACCTGAGCCCGTCCCTCCAGGACATCGCCCCCATCGCCGCCCTGGATCTCCGCTGGGGGACGCGGCGTGGGGAGTCCGCCCGCCACCTCTGGGCAAAAAGGCAACACGCCACCTTGCGTGGCCAAGTCTTGGATCTGGTCGGTGCGGCAACTGCCGCCGTCGTACTGGCAGGGGATGCCCACCAGGCATGCGCTTACTAAGAACACAGATGCGCAGGATTTGCGGATTTCTTCCCAGTCCGGGTCACTTGATCCGTAAATCCTGCCACTTGTCCTGAGCGGCTCGACTGAGCTCGCCGAAGTCTTGTCGAAGGGTTCCGCTGTTCTTCTCCTCACAACTCGTCCGTATCCAAAATGATGGTCACCGGCCCATCGTTGTGGATCTCGACCAGCATGTAGGCTCTGAACACGCCCGTTTCGACTTTGGCGACGCCGGCTTCTCGAAGCTGGTCAACGAAGTGCTCGATCAGCGGCTCCGCTATCTCCGGGGGCGCAGCCTCGGTGAAGCTGGGCCGCCGCCCTCGCCTGCAATCGGCGTAGAGCGTGAACTGGGAAACAACCAGGATGCCCGCGCCGGCATCGAGGGCTGAGAGATTCATCTTGCCAGCCTCGTCCTCGAAAATGCGTAGGTGTGCTGTTTTCTGGGCCAGTTGTTGGGCTTCCGCTTCGGTGTCCTGGTGGGTCGTGCCGATGAGAACTACCAGGCCGTTATCCACGGATCCTGTAATCTCACCGCCCACCGAGACAGCGCCTCGTTTGACCCGCTGTAAGATTGCGCGCATAGATCGCGCTACCTCCACCTATTACTGAGATCTCCCGGAAAGTCAACGGGGCAACGAGACGACAGGGGGCATTGATGCATTACCCGTTGCCTCGTTACTCGTTGCCTCGTTACCTTTTGTCCCTCAGACTAGTCTACAGTGATCAAGTCTTTGAGCTTCTGGAAAGTGACCTCTCCGATGCCGGGCACCTTTTGGATGTCCTCGATGCTGTCATAGGGGCGATTTTCGATTATCCCTTGTGCTCTGGAAGGCCCGATGTCTGGCAAGGTCTCGATCTCGGATTGACTGGCGGTGTTGATGTTGATCTTGCTCCCTGCTTCGACGCTGAGTGTAACCGATGGCATGGTTGATGGGCTCATTGTTGATTGAGGCGGCGAACTGGTAGCTGTAACTGATGGCACGATCATTGGGTTCACTGTTGGAGTCTCCTTACACCGCTTGGGCACATAGATGTGCTGGCTATTTGCTACTGGTAGCGCCAGGTTGATGCATTCCAAGCCATCTTTGCTGGTGGCGCCCCCGGCGGCTACGATGGCATCTTTGACGATGCTTCCGGCTGGGAGCTCATAGACATCAGGGTTGGTCACCGCCCCGCTGACGTAGACCCGCAGGGGGCACAGGGTGGGAGTTGGCAGCGGGGTAGCTGTTGGTGTAGACGTAGCTGTTGGTGTAGACGTAGCTGTTGGTGCAGGCGTAGCTGTGGGCGGAGGCGAAGTTACGATTAACTCCGGCTGTGGAGGGCGACGCAAGAAAACGATCACCACGCCCAGGATGATCACATTGATTACGGTGATCAGGATATAACCCCGGTATCTCTCCAGCCAGGTGCTCATCTCCCCCTCGTTGGCCCCTTGCCTTCTGGGTCTCTGTGGTCAACACTTGTCCAAATTATACTGCAAAGCGCCCAGGAAGGCAAGGGGGGGCGCCTTTTTTGCTCACACCCAGAAGTGATTTCGTCACTGCAAGAGACGACTCAGGCAGTATGTGCAAAGACATCATGGTGAAGAGTGGACGAAAAACTTGGTTTACGTAAGAAAGCTCAAGAAGACGTCTTATGAATGGGTGATGGGAAGCTCAACTAACGTAACAAACCTTAAAGAAATGTGACGAAACAGTAAGATTGACTTGGAAAAGTATCGAATCCGTGTGTGTAGATGGGGTATCGGGGGGCGATGTGGTTGGGTGTGGAAAGGCGTTTTCTTGAGGGAAGAGCCGCAAGTCTCGCTTTTGCTAAGCCAGCCGAGGTGGTGTATAATTGTCACAGAACCGTCAGCATCACCCTCTACGTTGGCCACTGAGTCTACCTGCTGCTGGTCACGAAGGACAGCCATACTAATCGCCAGTGAGGACGAAACACGAAAGGAGAAGAAGAATGCGAACCCGAATGACTGTGATCGTGATCGTGTTACTGCTCGCCGTGGCAGTGCTGCCCGTCACTGGCTCGATCGCGGCCGGCTCCATACCCGCTCCCCCGGTCGGGACGCCGCCTCCGCCGGG
>CAZVCJ010000130.1:9849-11526 GCA_964625745.1 uncultured Anaerolineae bacterium
CGATCGCGGCCGGCTCCATACCCGCTCCCCCGGTCGGGACGCCGCCTCCGCCGGGCGGTGAGGCTCAACACTACGACCTGGGCAACGGCCAGCACGTGGCCGTCATCCCCGTTGCCTCTGGTTTGGCCGACACCTACGACCAGGAACCGTACATTGACACCTATGTTTACTCAATCGCTCCAACTACCAGCTACTGCACCAGCGACAGGTTGGCCGTCGGATACAATGTGGATGAGTTCGGGAATCACTATTGGCGGGCCTTCCTGGGGTTCCACCTCTCCAGCATCCCCTCCAACGCCACCGTCACCTCCGCCACCTTCTACGCCTACCTGTACGATGCTGGCTATGCCAGCCTCGTCACCATCTACCTGGATCGAGTGACCTCCTCTTGGGACTGTCCCCGGACCTGGAGCGACAAGCCCTCGTGGGTGGAATACACCAGCCAGTCGGTCAACACCACTACTGGCTGGAAGAGCTGGAACGTCACCAGCCTGGTGCAGGACTACTGGATCGGGCGGGACTTCGGTGCCTCCCCCAATTATGGCCTGCAACTGGCCGGCCCGGAGAGCGGCGGCAGTTCCAACTACCACTGGCGCTACTTCCGCTCCAAGAACTACACCGGCACTGACTATGATCCCTACCTGGTCGTGGAATACGAGCTCGCCACGCCGACACCTACACCCACCCGGACCCCCACTCGCACACCGACGCCTACCAGCACCTCCACCTGCACACCGACGCCGACAGTGACCAAGACACCGACTGGCCAGACCACCGTATACCTTGACCCTATGGCCGACGCTTACGTTTCGGAAGTGGCGCCCAGTACTAACTTCGGCAGTGCCACCAGGCTGGATGTGCAGAACCTGGACGGTGGGGAGTTCCCGGACGATCGGCGCTCCTACGTAGGCTTCGATCTCTCCTCCATCCCAAGCGACGCCATCATCTCCAGCGCCGCTTTCAAAGCCTACTTGTACGACGCCCTGGGGCTGAGCAACGTCTATATCCAACTACGTCGGGTGACCTCCTCCTGGGCTGAAAACACCGTCACCTGGGACAGCAAGCCCTCCTCCAGCTCCTACAGTGGGATCTACGTAGACACCACGACCGGCATGAAAGGCTGGGATGTGACCAGCCTGGTTCAGGGCTATTGGGTCAACCGCGACTTCGGCACCTCTCCCAACTTTGGCCTGGAGCTGTGGGGGCCGGAGAGCGGAGACTATTACCTCAGGAGCTTCTACTCCTTCGACGCCAAATCGAACAGACCGTATCTGATTGTCACCTATGAGTTGCCGACCCCGACGCCCACTGCAACGCCCACTCATACGCCGACGCGCACACCTACTCACACCCCGACGACTAAGCCACCCACCGACACGCCTACGCCCACTCACACCGCGACGAGTACGCCCCCCACTGAGACACCCACGCCCACTCATACCGCGACGAGTACGCCCACCCCGACGAGTACGCCCACCGCTACGCCGACCACCACGGCCACACCGACGCCGACCACCACGCCCACGGCTACGCCGACCAGCACGGCCACGCCGACGCTTACCACCACACCCACGCGAACACCTTTGCCAGAAGAATTGCCAGACCTGGTGATCACCGATGTATGGAATGAGGATAGCCACATCTGTTACCAGATAAGGAACACCGGCGAGGCAGTGG
>CAZVCJ010000131.1:0-11435 GCA_964625745.1 uncultured Anaerolineae bacterium
CCTGACCTGTAAGAATATCACGCAAAAGCAGCTCCGCATAGTTGTCTTGCTCGCAGAAGTAAATATGAAGTCGGTTGAAGCCTGGGATTGAGGGGATACCAGCCTGTTCCCTCAGCGTCCAAAACGGTGTCTGAGAGATGATGTAGGAGTGAAGGGCGATGTCATCGCGGCCTGCTTGATCGTTTAGTCTCCGTTCATGATCTTTGATGCCCTTGTAGAACTGGACTTTAGAGTTGAATTCGAGATTCCCCCCCTGGATCAGGCCGTGTGGATCAATGAACACGATGTCTTGCCGGTCAGGCCCCTTTAACCACAGGATGAAATCAGGGAAGAATCGCTCATCGTTGATCAGAAACCCGACGCCCCGGCCACGGGCCTGGTTGCGCAGGAGGAATAACTCACGGTTATGCGCTTCCAGAAGAGCCTGGCCTTCATCTGCCTCGAAATATGCACGTAGGCTCTTCACGAAATGGCGCTCGCCAACATTGAGCCCAGGAGGGGAGTATTTGACCACTTGTGCAGCACTCATGTCTTCCAGGAGCAGTGGAAGATAGAGATGGCGGTCGAAGTGAACTCTGTCAGGCAAGCCATCATCTCCCGCATAAAGAGCCGGATCATCGCGCATCTCACGGAGTGTTTGGAGAAACTCTGTGGCCGAACGCTTCACCTGGGCTTCGTAGGCCCCGATGAGGTTTTCGTCATTCTCGTCCAGTGTTTGGTAAATCAACTAATCCCGCTCCCACAGGCGATGGGCACGGGTGTAGTACTGCTCGACGTACTTGCGTAAGATCATCAGCGCGATCTCTTCCAGCCTGTCCACATCCGCAAACGAGCGAACTTCCAGCATGGCTGGCGGGCACTGTAACTGGTAGTGGATCTCCTCCAGGACGTGGCACAGCACACGTCGATCCAACGCCAGGTTGCGGTAGCCGCGCGCGGTGGAGAAGCGCCAGACCTCTTGGTAGAGCCGATTCCAATCGAACAACTCCAGTACGTCTGCTGACAGTGCTTGTGCATCTTGCGGCAAGTGGAATTCCGGTTTCTCCCGCAAGAGGCCCTCAGATACCAACACTTGCGCTCGTGGCGTCAGGTCTATTATTGGACAGCAAGCCTCGTCCAATCGCAGCGGTAAACGCACCGCGTCCTCGAACGCCATTTCGATCTTCGGTCGAATGACCAGCAGCCCCTTCCCCTCGAACTCCGGGCCAGGTTTTGTCTTAATGATGACTGTCTCCCGCTCCTCGGTGTCTATACCCTCTTCGGCCAGGTAATCACGGAACTGGGCCATGTACTTGGCCCGCACGCCGAAGATGTTGAGAGTCTCCAATCTGGGAAGGTTGTCGGGATGATCACCATCCAGAGCCTCGGAACGCTTGAGGGAGCGGCCTTTACCCAGCAGGCGCACGCCGCGCCCGAAAAGCTGAATGATCTGCGGCCCTTCGCCGCGCCCGATGTTCATCAGGCCCATGGTCGAGACGCGCCAGGAATCCCAGCCCTCGATAAACTTCTTAGCGCCAACCAAAACGTTGATGGGCGAATCCTGTCGGTTGATGGCCTGGAAGAGCGAACCGCTGAATTGTTCCTCTTCGATTGCGATTTGGGGGGTCTTTTCCTCGGCCAGCCGTAGGAAGTTGGCGTCGTCGCCGATGTTGATCAGCCCAAAGAGACGGTCGGCAACACCGGCACGCAGCCCGACCTCGCCCTCGGCCGACTTGAGGTTGACCAGATGCAGGCCCGCCGATGTGGTCGCGTGGAAGATGTGCCGCAGCATGTCGGCATAGATCGTCGCCCCGCCCAGATGGTCTTGGCGGAGCGTGCGAAAGGCGTTGGCGAAGAGGTCACTGCCGTCCTCGCGTTCCAGGCCAGCTTTCCCGCTAAGAATATCGTCAATGGCCGCTGGCACCCAATGGCCTTCGTTTCGCAGCACCCGATGCAGGAAAAGCACCAATTCCTGCACGTCGGATAGGCTGCGCTTGTCAGTTTCTCCCAAACCTGACCAGGTTTTGCCGGCTGTCACAGTGTGGCCGATGAAGACCAACAGCGGTGGCTCGACGTTGTACTCATCGTAGAAGATCCGCTTGTTCGCCGCGTAGCAGCGCGCCTGCTCGTAGAAGGTGAGCAAATTGGCTAGCAGGTAGCGATTGGCCAGGTCTGGATCGAGGTCATGCTCCAGGTTGAGGATGCGGTAATCCTTGCCATAGCCGTCCTCGTAGAAGCGTGGGTAGGAGTAGTCGAAGAGGATGGCTTTGCCGTATTCCTCTTCGATGTCAGCGCCCGCGCCGCCAACGCCCTGGCCGAAAGTGGCGCTGTATTCGAAGGTGAAGCCGGTTTCAGCCAGCGCGGCCCGCCGGTTCCGCCAGGCCTGGGCCTCGCTGCCCGCGCCCTTGTGCCCCTCGTCCACGAAGACCAGGTTGCGCCCCTCAAGGTGGGAAACCTTGACACTCTTGCCACCTCCGGTCTTCTCCTCGGTCAGCTTGTGGATCTCGATGACCTTGACCGTTCGGGGATCGTCGCTGAAGAGGTCATTTGTGGTAGCGTCGAAGCGCCGGCAGGGGACGCCGCTCTTCTCCATCTCGGCCAGGTGCTGCTCCGACATGCCCTCGCTGGTGGTGACCAGCAGGATGTTCTCCGGCGTGTCCGGTTGGTAGTCCAGGTACTGGTAGTAGTTGAGGTGCATCAGCAGCGTCTTGCCGCTGCCGGTGGCCATCCAGAAAGCCAGTTTGTTGAGATCATCGGATGTGAAGTCGGGGAAAGTGACACGGCCGCCGCGCACCTTGTTTTGTTCGACCACGAAGGCGTTGAGGTCAGTGAGGAAGGCGTCCGGATCATGGGTCAGGCGGTCCAGGTAATGCTCCGTCATCAACGCGGCCAGAACCTGGAAGTATTTCAGCGTGATCGGCTTGGCGCGGCGGCGGTTGAGCGCGTCGGTGTGACACTTAACGTTGGCGTCGTAACGTAGCAGATCGGCTGACTTGATGCCGCGCACGCGGGTCCTGAGCATGCCGTAAACGTAGCTACGGCCCTCGGCGTCGTAGCCCTCTTGATCCTTGAGGAGGTCGTAGAATCGGCGCACGGACTGCGGGTCGTGGACATCTTCGACGCCGAAGACGTGGCGAAAGTAGGCCACCAGGGCCAGACGACGCTGGAAGAGGTCCAAGGTATTACGGGCCATAAGGTCTCCTTAAGAGCTGGTGCACCAGCCTGAAAGAGCTGGTGCTGGATTGATCAGAGTCCAGCACCGCCTGTTCACGGCGGTGCGGTGCGGTGTGCACGGCGGTGCGTCAGGCTGGTATCTTATCTGGGTGATGCTTGTACTGCTCTCGCACGTACCGCTTCGCCGGTTCCAGGTTGCGCTCGCTGACCGTGTCGATGCGATAACCTCGCGTCCAGCGCAAAACGTTCTGGAAATCGTGATGATTATTCGCTTCGTGGGCAGCAGTGCCCTTGAGGTAGTTGATAACCTCTGGGATGTAGTGGGTGGGGCGTAGACTCAATATCAAATGGAGGTGATCACACACGATCCCCTGCTCCAACAGATGGATCTCCAGATCAGCACATTTGGTGGGAAAGAACTGGGCCAGAAACGTCGCAATTTCCCGATTGATCAAAGGCTCTCGTTTATAAGTGACGAAGACGAGGTGGTAGTACAAAGCATAACTGCTGTGATTAGGTTTATGTTTCTCTCCAAGATCCCAGGCCATAATATATCCTTTCGTTTGCGCACCAGCCTGAAGAGCTGGTGCTAGGCCGACCAGCCCCCAACTCCGCAAGTTCCCATCATCGCCTGTTCACGGCGGTGTGTGTGCGCACCAGCCTGAAGAACTGGTGCTAGGCCGACCAGCCCCCAACTCCGCAAGTTCCCATCACCGCCTGTTTTGCGCACCAGCCTGAAGAGCTGGTGCTAGACCGACCAGTCCCCAACTCCGCAAGTTCCCATCATCGCCTGTTGCGGTGTGTGCGCACCAGCCTGAAGAGCTGGTGCTAGGCCGACCAGTCCCCAACTCCGCAAGTTCCCATCACCGCCTGTTCACGGCGGTGTTTGCGCACCAGCCTGAAGAGCTGGTGCTAGACCGACCAGTCCCCAACTCCGCAAGTTCCCATCACCGCCTGTTCGCGGCGGCGCGCTCAGCTCATCCTACCCCGGAAGGTGATCTCCAGCGGTTCAGCTTTGTCAATGAAACTGGGGCCGTTGACGTAGACGCGATCCACCAACTCGGTGAGCAGTGCTTCGCCCGCCCAATCAGCCTCTTGCTCCAGGTTAAGTCCCCTGGTGTCGCGCCAGATGACGATGACCTTCTCGATGCCACGCTCGGTGCACACCTGGCCTCGGCTGACGACGTAAGGGCGGTTTTGGTGTTCGTGTCGCTCCAGCCGTTGCACGTGCAGGCCGATCAGGTAATGGAAGGTCTCCACCAGGTCCACGGTAGTATCTTCGGGGCTTTCGTGGCCGCGCTGAATCTTGAGCGTGTAGTCGAAGGGCGTCTCAAATGCCTCCTGGGTGAGCAGCGTGGGACTCTCGCGGGTCTCGAAGTCGAGCATGTAGTGGAGTTGGTAGTCGTCGAACTCATCGTAGAGCAGGCGGCGCTGTGTGCCTTCCGGCTGGCGGACGCGGATATTGTTGAGCGCGTCCTCGTAGGACTCAATGCGCTGATACTTGAACATGTGGCTCTGGCCGTCCCGGTCCTGCGGCACGCCGTCCTTCCAGTTGGCGGAGAAGGCGACCTTCTGAATGCGGGGCTTTATCACCGTGTCGAAGTAGTCGCCTACCTCGACCAAGATATACTTGCGATTCCCGTCGTCCTCACGGTTGAGATTCATCACGGCGTGGGCAGTGGTACCGGAGCCAGCGAAGTAGTCAAGAATAATGTCGCCCGGTGATTGAGATGCTGCTCCGATAAGCTCCCCGTAAAGAGATACTGGGTGACAGTAGGGAAAATCTAATTCTAGTGGAGACACATCGGCCTTACCTTTCCGACCATCCTGAATCAAAGATGGGATTTGTCTCCTTGATTCTTTTGTTAATAATCGTTTTTGACGTGGCTGGATGCTCTCATCCAGCCCAAAGATGATTTCACCTCGATCAACCATAGCTTGAAGTGTTTCAGGGGTGCGTGAGAAGCCATTTGGAGGAACCGGACAAGGCTTTTTTGTGACAGGGTGTATAAGAGGCTTGTGAAACTTTGGATTTGTCCGTGGCTCTGGGGCCCTCAAACTAACACTTTGATAAACGCGGCCTTGCTCATCCAGAAAACGGTAGGCTTTCTCTCCTCCACTAAGTTCTGATTTACTATTGACCCAAGCAGCATACTCCTTCTGTGCATCTTCTGAAACATAGCCATGTTTCTTAACAATTGCAGCGACTGCTCTAAGCATTGAAAGTATATTCTTGTTTCGGAGGTAGATTGGTATTTCTAGCCAGGATCTCCAGATAACGTATTCATGTTGTGTTGCTATTCCCCTGCCTGCATTCATCGGATTCCTTTTGTCCCATACGATAGTTCCTGCATTCGGAACTGGAAAACGCTCAAATAGCAATTGCAAATGTTCGTATTCGTTTTCATCAATGTGACACAGGTATGATCCATCCGGTGACATCATATCAATACCAGCCTCAATTCGGTCCTCCATCATCGCCAGCCAGCTTGAATGCTGATAGGTGTTTTTGTAGAGGAATCCACTGGTCTGTGTATTATACGGTGGGTCGATGTGAATGCACTTCACCTGTCCCCGATACTTCGCCATCAGCAGATTAAGCGCCTGGAAGTTCTCACCGTGGATCAGCAACCCGCCAGTGGCTCCATCCAGGTCATCGAAAGTCGCCAGCAGCCGGGCCTTGAAGTCGGCATCGAAGAAGGCTGTGTCCAGCATCAGGTAGGGATGGTGCCGCAGGAAGGCTTTGTCGAACTCGCCCTGCCAAAAAAGGTCCTCGTCCCAGGCATCCATACGGTAAAGCTGCCGCCACTCGTCCAACTGGGCCTCGTTAGCCAGTATCTCCGGATAGAACCCCTCCGGCACGCGGTCCAGCGTGATGCAGTAGTTGGTCTGCACCACGAACTTTTTCTTCTCGAACAGCTGCTTCTGGAAGTCCTCGATCTGGGCCAGGAAGGCGATGATCTTGTGTGCGATCTGGTGCACAACCCGCATGCGGATGAGCACGTACTGCAGCGCCTCGCCAGATTGGTCTTCGATCACGTCGTCCACGCGCAGTACCTCATTCTTTAGAAAGAAGTCGAGCTCACGGCGCAGGAAGCTGCCCAGGTTTTTGTGCACGAAGTAGTCCATCGTGTTGCTGGCGGTGTAGCGGTTGAGGTGCTGGCCTAGCAAGCACCGGCCTGAAGAGCCGGTGCTGGACCGACTGTTTCCCAGCGCCGCCTGTTCACGGCGGCGCGGCACGGCGGCGAGGTGGGCCTTCAGGTCCGGGGCATCAAGACCGTTCAGAATCTCAGATTCCAACGCCACGCACAATACGGAGCGATCCAGCGTCTTGCGGCGGTCACTCTTGGTCTGCTGGGCGTTGTAGATGCCCAGCAAATGCGCCTCTTCCTCCTCGGTGATGGGTCGGTACTCGAAAAAGATGGTCAGCGTCTGGGTCTCGGGGTTGTAGGCTAACGGCTCCTCGTCGCGGAGCACAAAGTGGCGCGTATCGCCCTTGACGTTATCTTGGGGGACGTCAGCGCGCTGCAACCGGAACCAGACGGTGTACGCGCCAGCGGCGAATCGGTAGTCGGTGAATCGCTCGCTGGTCTTGACGTAGTACTGATCGCGGTTGGCCCAATGGAGCAGCACCTCCTCGCCGTTGTAGGGCACGCAAAACTTGGCATCCCGCGAGGAGATGCGGCGCTCGGTGAGAAAGTCGCCGTTGTCGTAGTAGCGGGAAAAGAATCGCCAGAGGTCGTTGAAAATACGCGCTTCGGTCTCCTCGGCGACTTCGAGTTGCTTCAGTGCCCGCCAGGCCCCCATATACTCCTTGGCATCAGGTAGTTCGTCGAATGGTGGAACGACTTGCCCCTTTTCATCGAAGGCTTGTGGGACCAACTTGGCGCGCTTAACCGCGAGGAGCTTTTCCAGCTTCCCGCGTTCGGCTGTCTGGAACTCGGCCAACCCCTCCTCCACCGCGTCGAGCAAGTCATGCTCAATAAACCGCTCGATATCCTCGCGCTTCTGGTTCATAATCTGATAGATGCCAAAGTCCAGATCTGCGGAGTCAAACTGGAAGAGTTGACGTAGACAGGCTTGTAGCTTCTTGCGATTTTGAATTCTCTTATCTTCCATGGTGTTCTCCCCCATTCTGCTTCGAAATCCCAGCCGCTCCCCACTTGCCCAGGAGGCAGCTTTGTGCTATCACATCCTCAAGCCTGTCTCCTGGGCTACCACAAGCATAGTGTACCAGATTTCAGCTTGCCTGTCAACAAAGAAGCCACCCGTGCTGACTGCGCAGGTGGCTTCTTGGGTAGTGCGAGTTCCTATGTCTATTCGCCGCTGGTCACGGTGAACTTCCCTCCGTCGCTGCGGCCGAAGACTTCGGGGAAGTACATCAGCAATACCTCGCTCAGGAGGCAAAAGAGTTCCGCCTTGCTCGCCATCGGGCTTCACGTAAGCACTCGCATCAGGTTCTCCTGTGTCAGCAGAGCGGGGTCTGCACTCGGTTCCAGGAACGGGCGCACGTCAGAGACGACCTGATCCCATCGCACGGCTTGTAGTCGCCGATGCACCGCCTCCCGCCAGTTGCCTTCGGTCAACGGCTCACCGTGCCAACCCGTCTGCCGCAAGGCGTTGTTGAGCAGGACCAGGTTGGGCGCCGGCCAATCGGGATCGCTGAGAAACCACAGCAGGTCGTAGAGGTCTCTTCCCTTGACGTAGGGACGCTGAAGGATGGCATGGAGTTTGCCGGCCAGGAGCGACGCCCGGTCGTGGTGTTGCAGTTGGAGAGTCACGTGGCGACGGACGAGGCTCGTGGTCAGCACTGCGCCGGCGGGCGGGTTGGTGTCCACCTCGATCTTGACCGAAAACACTTCGTCCCGGTGGGGCGACAGACCCAACTCGTAGAGTAGGCCAGGAAAGCGAATGAACGCGCTGTGGACCACTTTTCGGTCATTCACCTTGAGTTCCACGACATAGCCCTCAGCAGCGAACTCGGCCTGGATCACACGCAGGTAGGCCCGAAAGTCGTATTGGTCCCTGGCTCTCTCCAGAGCAAAGTCTAAGTCCTCGGAATAGCGAGCAGTGGCGAAGAGGAAACGGAGCGCCGTGCCGCCGTGGAAGGCAAGTGGGATCATCGCTCCGGCGCGCTGGAGTCCCCCCAGGATCCGCGCCTGGAGGTATTCGCGCGTGACGTTGCGCCCCTGAGCAGGCGTGGGGCTGGTGCGGATAAGGTCAGCCAGGTACTCCTTCACAGCGTTTCGTACTCCTGCGTCTCAGTGCGCCTCAGTCCCACGACGAACTCGGCGGCTCGCCACAGCTTGCGACTGCCGGTGCGGTCGGCTTGACGCCGGAGTTCCTCCGCATCCAGGCGATCCAGATTTTGCAAACGGAGCTCCCGTAGGTAGGCCGGCGAGTCCCCGCCGGCTTGCAGGTAGACCAGGTCCAGCAGAGCCTTCTCAGGCGTGGCGACGAAGGCTTTCTGGCCTCCGTTCAGATCGGTCAGTCGGTAGCCAAACAGATGGCTAGTCTTGACGTGACGAAATTCATAGGCGCCAAGTGGTGTCTCCCAGCGGCCAGGCCGCGCTGTGGTGACACTGGTGACCACAGGCACGTACTCCGGGATCAGGCCATAGTAAGCCAACGCCGCCTGGAGGCTAACGTAAGAAGCACGCACCATACGATTGGCGATGAGAAAGGGGTGGGGTTTGACTTTCTGAAATGGCGGTGCCAGGGCATAGAGCCCACGCCGCAACTGGTAGAGACGACCCGCCTTTGTCCATCTCGACAATTGTCGGCGCGTGCTAGACGGGCCCACATCGCCAGCCAGGAGCAGGCTGGTCTCAAAGATCGGTTCATCACCAACAATCTCAAGCAATCGTTCAAATTCCATACGAGTATTATACCATAGATGGCATATTATTGCAACTAAGAAGCCGCCTGTGCTGGCTGCGCAGGTGGCTTCTTCTTGCCCGGCGACGACTTTGAGAAGGAGGAGCGTAAATGGAGTAAGATTACCAGACTGTCGTCAAGGTTGACTTTTGAATCTTGCGGTCATGGCTGATGACGGGTATACCCAAATGCAGGGCGGTTGCGGCAATGATGCGGTCGGGTAAATCAGGCACCTCGGTCCGCGCCACACGAGTCATAGCCTGAGCCACGTGCCGGTCGAAGGGAATTTCTACCAGCACCGCATCGGCGGTATCAAGGGCGGCTATCAATCGGGGCAGAGCAGCGGCGTCAATCCTTCCTTTCTCGATCAGGTAGATCATCTCAGCCAGGGTGATGGTCGAAATGGCGATTTGCTCGTCCGCTGCTGCGGCGTCTTCAATCCAGCTACGGGCAGCCAGCGAAAGTCGGGCATCGTCGTAAAGGTACCAGACGACCGTGTGGGTATCGGCGACGGCGCGGAGCATTAGATGTCCTCCCTCGGAAAGCCAGCCCACATCTCGTGACGGATTCCATCTATGTCCTCAGTCGAGGGGGCTGGCCCCAGATCGGCACACAAACCCAGTAGTGACCTGCGCTTGGATGGTCGCTGGCCAAGCATGTCACGCTCGATCTCCGAAACCATGCGCTCGATCAGGCGGATTTTCTCCACGGGTGGTAGTTGTCTGGCCAGAGAAACGACCTGTTCCAAAGTTGCGACTTTTGTCTCAGCCACTTCCAATTCCTCCTCTCTCTACGTCTTCGGGTTTCAGTTCGGCTGCTAGTCATAGTGTACCAGATTTCAGCCCACCTGTCAACAAAGCCACCTGCACTGGTTGCGCAGGTGGCTTCTTGGGTTACCGCTATTCGCCGCTGGTCACGGTGAACTTGCCTCCGTCGCTGCGGCCAAAGACCTCGGGGAAGTACATCCCCTCTATGAGGAGAACGTCGTCAATACCTGGCCCTCGCGGGTTCGCGTCAGCAGCTTGCGCAACAGACGCGCTTCTCGTTCATGCCTGACCTCTCGTCTGCTCGAAGGTTCTGTCCGATAGCGGGCTCGCTCCTTCTCCTCAATAAACTCCGAATTCAGAGTTTCCAAGCGGAGTTTCGGAATCCGGACTCAAGTTGCCAGCACATAATGAGCATTGCGTCCTCTGCCTACAACCTTTATCGCATTGGCTTTCACCAATCGCCTCAGGCGGTACTCCGCTTGCTTCTCGGCCAAGCCGCACAACGCCACCGCCTCGCGGCGGGTGATGCGCCCGTGGGTCTCCACATAGGCCAGGATAGCCTCCTCAGGAGAAACGGGCGACGGTTCGACTCTGGCCTCCCGATGCAACGCCGGTGACAGGCGATAGATGCCTCGGCTGGCCTGTAGTGCCTCGGCCTGTGCCAGGCCTGCCAACACGCCGGCAGCATGGGAGGTGTCGCGTTGCAGCGCAGGCGCCAACGCCGGGGCCGTCGTCGCACCTTCTCGCCGGGCTTGCCATAGGGCCAGCAGTTCGTCTACCTCCAACGCCCGCCCCAGCCGTCGGCCTGCTTGCACAGCCAGCAGCACAAAGTCCAGGTCGGCCGGGCCGCAGGACAGGATGACGCTCACGCTGGCGGCGGTGCTCAGCGTGTAGTCTGGCGGTTGACGGCCGTTGCGCAACTGCCCCCGGTAGATGGTCTCCACGCCCCGGCCGGTACGCTCCACCAGGCCTGCCCGTTTGAAGGCATCGGCCAGGCGCGGGTTACGCGGGCGCGGCTCGGTGACCAGCAGATTGTCCGGCCTGACCCCCTCCACAAAACCACCTGGGTTGCTCACCCGCACGTGGTCGTCGCGCAGTTGCACGTGGACAGCGCCCAGCCGGCTATAGTCGCGGTGGATGAGAGCATTGTTGATAGCCTCGCGTACCCCTGCCCGGCCGTAGAGCGGCACGCCGATGCGCATGCCGCCTATCATCAATTCCTGCTCCTCGTTGCGTACGCCGATTGCCTCCACCAACCACTCGTGGATGCGCAATAGTGGCCAGTGGCGGAACTCGTTGACCGCCACATCGGTGCCACATTGAAGTGGTATTGGAGGCGTACCGCTATCGGGACCAGCAACGGGCCATGGAAGCCACCTGCGCCCGTTTCAATGCTGCCAACCTGCGCTGGCGCGACGGACGACTGTTGCGTATCACAGTCGCACCACCCGGCTAGTTTCTAATTATGCGGTTGTTAAGGTGCAGGTCAAGCCTCATGTTAAGAGCACCTTTTCGATGATAACCAGGCCTTCACAAAAAAACCGAGATGCTGGATCGTTCTAGGCAGCTCGGCTAGCTTGAACCTCAAGTAGAGCCCTGGTGTTGCAGCTCTGCAGTCCCATCCAACGATGGGTAGCC
>CAZVCJ010000132.1:0-11359 GCA_964625745.1 uncultured Anaerolineae bacterium
CGATAGCGAGGTCGGCGCTGGTGGTGACATTGGTGGTCTCAGTGGCAATGTTGTCCCCCGTGTTCGGATCACGCTGGTCAGCCGAGACGTGGGCGGAGTTGCCTGGGTACGTCTCAGACCTCCGCATCTCCAAATAACGGACCCAGGTCACTGTCCTCGAACAGGATATGCACAGCGGCAAAGTCGTCTCGGGTGTTGTAGCTGCGCCAGGCGGGGTTTCGAGAAAGCTCGGCAAAGTCGGTGGCGGAGACGATGAAGGATTCCAGGGTGACGTTCGGGTTGCCGAGGGCGGTTTCGATCTCTTTGATGCGCTGGCGGAGTTGTACTTTTTCGTCATCAGGGCCACTGTTCAGGCGCATGCCGTGGGGGTCAACAAAGATCAGGCGTTGTTGCTGGTCTTGCTTGATCCACAGGAGGAAATCGGGGTAGAATCCGGCGTCCTCAAAGAAGCCCACACCACGCCCTCTGGATTGGTTGCGCAGCAGGAAAACGTCCTTGTCTGCAATGGCTTCGGGATGGTTTTGCAGCCAGTCACGTAGTTGGGTTACAAATGTGACCTCGCTCTCCTGGAGACCAGGTGGAGAAACGCTAACGTCATCCAGATGGGCCAGGAGTGGCAGGTAGAGATGGCGGTCAAAGTAGACGCGGGGTAGGCCAGCGTTTTCTTCCCGACGAAGTCGCTCGACGTCGGTGAGTAATTGTTGGATTTGTTCAATCAGGGCGCGTTGCTCGACAGGGATGGTGAGCCGGTAGTGGCCAAAGTTCAGGTTATCGTCCGTTTGATCGAGCGGGCAATACTCCATCTGCCTGCTTTCCCAACGACGGCGTTCGTGGCGATAGTAGGCTTCGGTGTACTTTTCCAGCACGGCCAGAGCGGTGGCCTGGACTCGTTGCAGGCCCGCGTAGCTTTGGGGGTGAACGTCAGCTTCGGTAGCGTACAAGGTGTATTGGTGATTGTTTAGAATAGCGTGCACAGTCTGAGGCGGGATGGCCAGGTTGTGCCAGCCACGCCGATTCTTGAAGGCCAGCAGATCCAGGTAGAGCCGATCCCAATCCAGCAGCGCCAGAACCTCAGGGGCAAGCCGTTGCGATTTGCCTCCCCCCCAGGGTTGGGGGGGATTGAGGGGGGGCGCACCAGCAGAGTTATCTTGCCCGGCTAATACCGTCAACTGGGGACGCAGGTCAAGTTTGGGCGATGGGGAAAAGTCTGGGGGCAGGGTGATGCAGCGGGTCTTGAAGTCTGTTCCTCGCCTGAGCCGGGGGACGAGCAATCCTTCTCGCAGGAACTCCTCGTTGGTGCGGATGGGGATCTCCACTTCTTCGTAGCCACCGGAAGATACCCCTTCCCGCTCCAGGTAGTCCCGGAACTGGCTCATGTAGTTGGCCCGCACGCCGAAGATGTTGAGCGTTTCCAGGTATTCAAGGTGCTGAGGGTGCTGGCCGGGCAGGAAGGCGCTCCGCTTGAGCTTGCGGCCCTGGCCCAACAGACGCACGCCACGGCCAAAGAGTTGGATGATCTGGGTGCCTTCGGCGCGGCCAACGTTGAGCAGGCCCATCGTGGAGACGCGCCAGGAACTCCAACCCTCGATGAATTTCTTGGAGCCGATTAACACGTTGATGGTTGAGCCAGGGCGGTTAATGGTATCAAACAGTGAATCGCTAAACGAGTCGTCCTCATGGGGCAAAGACGTTTCGGCCTCCACGAGTTTGAAAAACGCCGACGTATCGCCGATGTTGATCAAGCCAAAGTAGTTTTCGGCGTTCCCTGCCTTCAGGCCGATCTCGCCTTCTGCGCTTTTGACGTTGATCAAGCGTAGCCCGCCGGCAGCGTGGGTGTGGAAGAACACCCGCAGCACATCGCGGTAGATTTGGGCCGCGCTCAGGCCCAATTCCCGCAGGTAGCCAAACCGTCCTGCAAACAGGTCTGGCCTGTGTTCGCCTTGCAGTTCAGCGCGCCCCGCCAGGATGGCCGCGATGGTGTTGACGGTCCAATTGTCTCGATTGCGCAGGGCGCGATCCAGGAACAGGGCCACCCGTAGCACGTCCGACCGCTTTTGCTTGTTGAGGGTGTAGACCGCGTTGACGCTGCTGCCGATGAAAATCCACAGCGGCGGCTCCAGGTTGTAGGGCCTGAGTTGGGCGGCGCGGTCCTGGAACAGACGGGCCTGTTCGTAAAAGGCCAGCAGATTGGCGGTCAGCAAAGTATCGGTCAGGTCGTCGGCCCGGTCTTCGCGCAGGTTGATCACCTGGTATTCTTTGCCGTAACCGTCGCCGTGAAAATACTTGTAGGAATAGTCGAAGATGATGGCCTTACTGTACTCGGCCAGCAAATCTCGGTCGCGGGCGGTATTGATGGCCTGACCAAAGGTGGCGCTGTATTCAAAGGTGAAGCCGTTCACCCCCAGCTTGTCGCGCAACCGTTTCCAGGCCTCTCCACCGCTGCCTTTGTGGCCCTCGTCCACGAAGAGCAGATTGCGGCCCTCGAACGCCTCCACGTCCACGCTCACCCCCTCCCCGGTCTTTTCTTCGGTGATCTTGGTGATCTCGATCACGCGCAGGGTGTGGGGTTGTCCGATGGGTGGGTCTCCGGCCAGAAAGGGTTGGGCGGGCACGCTGCTCAGGTGCAGTTCCTCCAGGTGTTGAGCAGACAGGCCCTCGTTGGGGGTGATAAGCAGCAGGTTGTCGCCGGGGTCGCGCTGGTATCGCAGGAACTGGTGATAGTTGATGTGCAGCAGGAGTGTCTTGCCGGAGCCGGTGGCCATCCAGTAGGCGATTTTGTTGAGGTCGTCAGGAGTGAAGCGGGGATACTGGGCAGCATAGGGCAATAGAGCGTTTTGATCGGCGACGAAGCGGTTCAGATCGCTCACAAAGGCGTTTTGGTCGTTCGCCCGCCGGTCGAGGAAGATTTCGGTGTACAGAGCGGCCAGGTATTGAAAGTATTTGAGTTGGATGGGATGGGGGCGAGTGGCGTTGATGGCGGCCACGTCGTCCCGCAGATTGGCGTCGTAGCGGGCCAGCCTGTCTTCGGGGATGCGGCTGCGGCCTTTGAGCACGTTGAAGAAGTGGCTGCGCCCCTCGGCGTCAGGACCGGTAGGCTGCCCGCGCAGTGCGGCTTGCAGTTCCCTGAAGGTTTCCGCGCCGAACAGGTGGTTGAAATAGCGAAACAGGATCAGGCGGTCGCCCAGGGGCGTGGGGGGCGGTGACATGGTTAGTTCCCTCCCCTGCGCACGGTGGCGGCGCCCCGCATGGCGTTCATAAACACCGCCTCGATGGGCTGCGCGTTGGGCACGTGCGAATCGCCGTTGACGTACACCCGCTCCGGCTGGGTCTCGGCCAGGATCACGGCCTGGACGAAGGCGGCTTCGGCTGCCAAATCCAGCCCGGCGGTATCGCGCCAGATCACGACGACGGATTGATCGCCTGCCGTTCCAGACACAACCCGGTAGGTGCGCCCCTGGTGCTCGTACACCCGGCGGGCCTGCACGGTCAGCCCAAGCAGGAAGTTGGCCGTCTCCATCAGGTCAACGCCCACGCGGGTTTCCACCCCATCGCGGCGGACGCGCAACTGGTAGTCGAAGGGCGTTGCGAAGGACTCAACGTTCAGGCGGCTCTGGCGGGTTTCGTGATCGAGGAAGTAGCGAAGCAGGTAATCGTCCCGCTCCGCCGGGAACAGCCCGGCGGGGGCGGCCTCCTTATCCAAGTCGAGGTTGTCCAGCGTGTCTTCGTAACTCTCCAGGCGCAGGTATTGGAAGGCGTGGCTGGAGCCTGCCGAACCTTCCACCGGCTGGCCGTTTTTCCAGTCGGCAGCGTAAATCACTTTTTGGATACGCGGCTTGAGCACGGTGTCAAAGTAGCTGCCCTGCTCTACCAGGATGTATTTGCGTTCTCCACTGTCGTCTTGGTTAAGGCTAATGACAGCGTGGGCCGTGGTGCCAGAGCCAGCGAAGAAGTCCAGTATCGTGTCACTTGAGCGATGATCTGACGACAATATGATCACCCGCTTCAACAGACGTGATGGCTTAGGTGATGGGAAACCACCTTGGGGAAAGAATGCCAAGAACTCGCTTGTTGCCTCTTGAGTATGGCCAACTTCCGAATATGGCCAAATGGACCTTGGCACTACTCTCCCCGCATCGGATAGGAACTTCTTGAAACGGGGGTACCTGGCTTTTCCTGTTTTACCCCAATAGAGCAGATTCTGTTCCACGTGCTGCGCGTGAAGTTCGCGCGAGTATGCCCAGACCGCTGTCTCCTTTGGCCATACTTCCTCTCCAGTGTTGGGATTCACAATCGGATAGTAGAGATTCGGCCGTTCCTGTCTTGATTTGTTGCAGGTGTAAGCGACAGAGTTCCAATCCCCCCTTGGATCGTCGTCAGGATTCCTGTAGTAGTCTCTCTGTGTTTTGGTTCGTTTCAGTCGTCTTGGTCGCCAAACACTCTTAGATCTTGCATAGACCATCAAGTAGTCATGGTCGCTACTGAACCACTTGGCATCGTTTGATGGAGAGACCTTCTTTTGCCAGACGAGGTTGTCAACGAAATTTTCATTGGCAAACAGGCCACCCATGAGCTCTTTGAGTTGTGCCTGTTGGTTATCATCGCAACTTACGAAGACAACTCCATTCTCTGCCAGCACTTCCCGTGCCAAGCGGAGGCGATCCTGCATCATGGCTAGCCATGACGAGTGTTGAAGCTTATCTTTGTAAACAAACTCATCATTTCCTGTGTTATACGGCGGGTCGATGTAAATACACTTCACCTTGCCCAGATAAGCAGCCTGCAAAAGTGTGAGGGCCTGGAAGTTCTCGCCGTGGATCAACAGGCCATCGCGCTGGGCCTCCAGTCCGCCGTCCCGCACGGAAAGCGCCGCCAGTAGCGTGTCCTTGAAGGCTACGTCGTACAGGGCGGTGTCCACCGTCAGTGTGGGGTGCTCAGCCAGGTAGGACAAGATGCCATCTTGTCCTACGGGTTTCCGCACACCAAACAGACGCTCCCACTCGGCCCATTGCGCGTCGTTGGCGGCAACCTGCGGCAACAGGTCTTCTGGCAGCCGGTCGAGGGTGACGCACCACTCGGAAGATAGCACAAACTTGGGCTTCTCGAACAGGGCCTTCTCGAAATCCTCAATCTGGGCCAGGAAGGCGATGATCTTGCGGGCGAGACGCTTGATGACCACCATTTTGGTCAGGTACTGCTCAGCGCGGGCGGCGTTTTCGGTGTCCAGGTCGTCCAACCGCATGACCTCGTTCTTGAGGTAGAAGTCCAACTCCCGCTCCAGGAACCCTTGCAGGTCTTTGTGGATGAAATAGTCAGAAGTGGCCTTACGCGTCCAACTGGTCAGGTGGAGGTCGAGCAGGGAGACTTCTTTGCCGGCAGGTGGGGTCGCCAGCAGGCCGCGCAGGGTGACGTCGGGAACCGCGTCCAGCAGGCGGCCGCGCGTGGCCTCGATGATCTTCTCCTGGATGCGCGCCCGTCCGTAAGTCGTTTCCTCAGCGTCATTCAGCGGGCGGTACTCGAAGAACAGGGTCAGCTCGTGCCTGTCTTCGTCGTACTCAGACGGCACACCCTCCGCAGCGGGGAAGAAGTAACGCTTGTCGCCCTTGACGTTGCCTTGCTCGGTGTCGGCGGCGGCCAGCTTAAAGCGCACCCGATAGCCGCCGTGCGAATCAACACGAAAGGCGTAGTCGGTGAGCACGTCAGCGGTCTTGACGTAGTACTGGTCGCGGTTGGCCCAGTGCAGCAGCACTTCCTCGCCGTTGTAGGGGATAGCGTACTTGTGGGTGCGGGAGTAGCGGCGCTTGGTCACGAAGTCGCCCTGATCGTAGTAGCGGGAAAAGAAAGTGTAGAGCGCGTTGAAAATCTCCGCTTCGGCCTCGGCGGAGACAGTGGCTCGCCTGACCTCGATCTGAAGGCGCACGTACGTCACAGGCAATTCAGCCTGCATAAATTGCTCTGGCAAGGTGAGATTGCCCTGCTTGTCAATCACCCCAGGGTAGTACGCTTCCCGTATTCTACGAGCAACGCGGTCCAGTTCTTCGCGTTTTTCTTCGACGATCCCTTCTTGTAGCAGAGCAAACTCCTGGGCCACGGCATCCAGCAGACCCTTTTCGACGAAGTCATCAATCTCCGCCCGCCGCTGGTTCATAATGCGGTAAATGCCAAAGTCCAGGTCAGCAGCGTCGAATTGAAAGAGCTCGCGCAGCAGGGTTTTGAGTTTTGTGCGGTGGTTGGTCATGGGTTCATCTCCTAGTGTATTGGGTTAGTTTCTCTCACCCTGATTATTGAGCAATCCCATCTCGAGGAGGAATCTAGAAGGTTCTTTGGGCCACCCCCTATATTTCTCTGCATAACTAAGAGTTAAGGTTTTAACAGTTCTGGTAATTGCGACGAAGCAGTTACGTCGTTCTTCCTCCATCTCCGGGCTATTGTCACCTTTTCGTTTACTCTGGAAGGAAGGTAACTCGTCATCAACGAGTCCTACCAGGTAAACATGATCAAATTCTTTACCCTTGGCCCCGTGAATTGTCATGAGAACTACTGTGTTTGGCTTGGGAGGTGGCTCTTTTGAATGCATCTGAAGTTCTTGCAGGAATGCCTCCAGGGTTATTTCGGCGCCTAGAGACTCTGTTATTTCCCTCATCAGTTCTTCCCAGACAAAACGCTCCTCCTCATAACGAGTAAATACTTCGATGGTCGGATCACTGTCGGCCTGCTGGTAGACTTGCACCAGCTTGCTGAACCAATCAAGTGCAAGTCTACTGAACGTGTGGAAATTTCTTCCTTCTCCCAGGAAGCGTGATGTCTGATTGATGATTTCTTTCACCAGAGCATTTGAAGTATCTTCGCGAACGAGCTTGATCCAGTGCTGCAAATAGTCACGGTTTGACGCCTGGGCTTGTGTAATCACGTCCTCGGGATTAATTTCTACCTCGGTAAGTTGAGCGAAAGCGCCACACACGGCCTCCAAATAGCCACGATTTTGCCTATCGTTGGCAAGGCGTAGAATGGAGTGCAGCCACACGAACGGGGCGCTCTCAAATTCGTCTTTTCGCTGAGAGATTACGGCAGGCAATCCTTCGCTTTGCAATGCTCGCTCAGCACCTTCGAGCAGCTTACGGCTTCTTCCTAACACAACGACAGAACCGAGATGTCCAGAGTGAAGCCGTTTAATGCCCCTGGCTATTCCAGTTGCTTCAGCCTCAAAGTTGGGAAAGACAGGAAGCAGACGTACGGTGCGTTCATCTGGGCCTGGACGAGGGCGAAACGCCTCAAGTGGTTTCTTATCGACCATTCTCAGGAAGTTGTGACGGATAAGTTCATTAGCCAACTCTACAATCTCAGGTGGGCACCTGTAGTTCACGGGTAGCTGGAGGACCTCCGCTAAGTAATCGTTCCTAAACTCCACAATGCGTTTGTGACTTGCCCCGTTCCATTGGTAGATTATCTGATCATCGTCAGCGACTACGAATAGGGTCCTGTGTTGGTCTTCAGTGATAGCACGGACAAGACCATATTGGGCGTGATTTGTATCTTGAAACTCATCTATACAAATATAGGGATACACCGTCCGATAACGTTTGGCAAAAGCAGGGAACTTTGTGAACAACTGATATGCCTTGAGAATCAGAGAATTAAAGTCAAGGGCATTTCGTTTGGTCAGTTCCGCTTCATAGGCTGGGTAGACAATGGACATGCGTTCTCCGAATTTCTGATCTCTAAATACCTCACGGCAGTTCTCAGGCAAAACGAGAAGTGACTTTAGACGTTTTATAACCGGCAGCGTTTTCTTATCGAGGTCGCTAACCACGTCAGACTTCTTCTTCGCTTCTTCCACTGCATCATTCAATACAGCCTGCAAGTCAACATCCTGAGAATATATGTGAAAATTGGGATTGATGTTTAAATGTGTTCCATGTTGGCGTAAAACACCCGCGCAGAATGAATGAAAGGTGCCCAGGAATAGGCGTCCTTCCAACCCAGGCACGAAATTCATCACTCGGCTCCTCATTTCATCTGCCGCCTTATTGGTAAACGTTAGCGCGAGAACGCGAAAGTTCTTGTCACGACTAGAATCAAGAATGTGCGCTATACGACAAGTCAGGACTCTCGTCTTCCCCGTACCCGGACCAGCTAACAGCAGCATAGGCCCTCCATCCCATATTGCTGCTTCTTTCTGAATAGGGCTTAAGCCTTCCCAGGCTGCAATAAACTCTCTGGTGCTCATGCTATACCACCTTTGCAATTACGTCTTTGATAGCCAAGTCAAGAAATTGCGGGACTCTTGACTTGCCGGCCCCTGCTGCTCGGAGTTTTTCAATCAACGCAAGGGCATAGCCTGTCTTATCTTCCCTTATGCTAGCAGCAAGTTCACTTTCGAATCCTGCCTCGCCTTCCTTCCTGGTTAGACTGACGTTTCGCTCGGCAAGAATCTGCATATATTCTTGAGTGAATCCGTTTTTCACAAGGAACATCTCCAAATCTACCCCATCTCCTGGCAGTGGTCGAACAAGTTCCTTTATTTCTTCTTCTGTCAGCCCACATTTCTCAACTTGCTTTATAAAGTTCTTCCCTCCATCATCGTTATCACAGACCATAATCCACGGAATTTCAAAAGCCCGCGCCAGACCCACAAAAGCGCCCGGGGAGCCATTGTTTTGGAAGTCTATTACCGTAACTCCCGCCTGATCCAATGGGCTTTCCAACAATTCCGCGAAATATCGAAATAGCAGATATTCACTCTGGCCCTCACAAAGAAGCCACGCACGCGCAAAGAGCGCTTCCCCACGAATGCGCTTTACGTATATTTCGAGATCGGCGAGATCACTGTCGCTGATATATAACTGGGATTCTGCACACAATCGCTTGAGTTCAGCATGGACATCTCTTTGTTCCCGATATAAAACCAGTAAGCCACGGTATTCTTTCTGCTCTACCTTGCCGTTCACAGTGAGAGTAGAAGCACCTTCGTGATAGTCAAACTTGTCATTATTGGCGCAAAACTCTAATAAACCAGGGATATTTGGCACCTGGGCGGTGAATGAACGCTTCACGTAAAGGACTCTAGAGGATGGACCGTCGCGACGAAACATCCGAATCTGTGTCAATGGGATTTCCTGAATGAAATAGGGTGAGTGGCTTGAGATGATCTTCTGACTTTTGATCTCGCTCAGATTTGTCGCCAGCCTGCGGGTCGCTTGTGGGTGAAGATGTGCCTCTGGTTCCTCCAAAGCCAAGATAGCCTCTGTTTCTCGCTCAAAAGTCGGCTTGAGAAGCACGTCAATGTACGCCTGGAAGAGAAAGAGAATGGCCAAACTTTGCACACCTTGGCCGTGACGCCCAAGCGGAAAGTCAATCTCACCTCCACGGGTTTTGATGACTACTTCCGACTTCGACATCAAGTCCCAAGGCTTGAGTGGCAATGCCTGGATTGAAGTCTTTTGCCCGGCTCCCAACTCCATAATTTCCTGGCCCTTGTCCAAAGTGTCTCTTACCTGTTCAAGCCTTGGGTCCGCCTTTAGCAAATCTTGATTGAGTTCTACTAGGGCATCGCCGAAAGCCTTTCTTTGCTCATCGCTGATTTTCAAATCGCGGAGAATGCGTCCCCAGAACTGTGACCGTGGAGAGAACTCGTGCGCAGAATCACGGAGAGAGGATAGGTAAAAGCAACGGATGTAAGGGAGGAATCTTGTCAGGTTGCGAGGGTCTGCACCTTTTCCTCCCAACGGCTGTCCGTCTAGTGCGAGAAATTCCCATTTGGTGACCATCTCTTTAGCAAGTGCATCGTATTTGCTCGACAGCCGCAATCCTATGGAGTCCAAATCCATAATAGGATCCGTTTGGATGATGTCATCAAGAGCTCGGGCTAGAGGTTCAGGCCACTCATCAGATGTGTCCTCACGAAACCATAGTTCTATGACGATGCCTGCACTCGCTTGAGGCGAGTCAGTAGCTTTGACCATATAGTAATCATATTCATCAAAAGGGTCTCTTCGGCCCGCTGCGCTCCGAGGCAATGCGAGCTTCAATGCTTCGAGAAGAGCCGTCTTGCCAGAATTGTTCTCACCGACCAGGACAGTAGTATCCACGACAGGAATGGTCACATCTACCAAACAGCGAAAATTCCTGACAATGATCTCTCTGAGTCTCATTTTGGATTCTCCTATTCACGTTTCACGTTCATCAACTGTCACTGTCACGCGCACGCGCTCTGGAAGGTCAGCGCCGGTCAGCTTGCGAATCGCCCACTGTTGAACGTAGAGCGTGCCAATGATGGGCGGGCCGTCGGTGCCCTCTTCCTGGTAGCGGCGGGTGTTCTTGGTGTCCTTTTCGACTTTGAAGGTCAACTCTAGTTTGTCCATTGCTTGGTATCTCCTGTGGTCTGTGGGGATGGATGTAGGAACAGCATTCTATTTGACCTCTTTATTTGCTTAGTGTCGCTAAGAAATCTAAAATCAAGAATGCCCGAATTGTATTATCAATCCTCCCATATCTTAAATACTCACCGTGCATAATCTTGTGGCGACTGAATGTAAAAGGAGTTTCCAAAGGTTGTCCTGGTTGTGCTCTTTGGAAAAGGATGTTAAGGAAAATATCGTTTGCTAAGTCAAGCAATTTCTGATTCGGGGTCAGACCCTTAAACCACCCTTTCCAGACCTTATCCTCAGTCCGGAAAGATAGCCCGTTCCGATTCATGAATTCGATTCTGATACCATCAATTTGAGCAATTAACGTTGGCAGTACGATATTTGAGGGATTGTATTTACCCCGTCCTTTTCATTACAGAAACACAATCCTTGAAAATCTTCATTCTTGGCTCGAAAATATCGTTTGTTTCCCACTCATCCACAAGATTCTCTAAATTCCTGAAGTTGTCTGATGAAAAATAATCAACAAACAGTCTATTCATAGCTTTACGTTGGTTACCCATGTTTTTGTCAATTCTTACGGCCTCAAAAACAAAATCTAAGGGTAGAGACAATGTTATAAACCACTTGTACTTTCTTAGAATCTCGATTGCTTCTTCTTCAGCGATTTCATATTCTTCTTGGAAGGTCTGCCAGAATCTCGCATAGCTATCAAACATTGCCTTATTCTGTTCGACCCAATTTTGCCAGAAGTTGATTTGGGGTGTTAAGGCTTCCGACAAAATGTGAGCAGTCAGTTGATATTGCTCAATTGCTGGCCTTAAGGATTCTGCAACACGCAAATAAGATTCTCTAAACTGTTCGCCAATTCTAGAAACCTCCTTCACTAATTCTGCAATATATGAGGTTGGTTCAAGAGTTTGTTGGATAATATACGCATACTCAGTAGATGGAAATTTAGGGATCGAGTGGCACGGCAATGGCCTGAATGACGT
>CAZVCJ010000133.1:0-11341 GCA_964625745.1 uncultured Anaerolineae bacterium
CTCAATTATGAAACCATACGTGCTATCGTCAGTGAAACAGCGGGATTATTAGGAATCGCGTTGTAGGGAAATAGACAGCGGGCTTAACTCCCTACTCCACAAGTGAAAAAGTGTGCTATATTGAGGCTAGTCCAATGGGACTAGCCTTTTTGCATTCTGGGGGTGAGTGTGCGCAGAAAAACAGAGCGATTGACAATCCAGATGAGCCTCGCCGAACGCCGGATGCTTGAGCACCTAGCAATGGCGGAGCGTGTGTCGAAAGCGTTTGTTGTGCGTCAGCTGATCCGGGATGCGGCGCGCGAGTTGTATGCGACTATCAAAGCGACGGACGCTGTTATCCAAGAGGTCGAAGATGGAGGCTAAGTTCGTTGTGAACCCCGTACCCATCCAGGCTGAATTGGACAGCCGCCGTATCCAAGCGTTGGCGCGCGTCTACGCCCTCCTCGCCGAGCTGGGCACTAAAATGCGTGAGCGCCAGGAGCAAGCGAGGGGGGGTGAGGTTGATGACCGGTACGGTCTCACCACCGTGCGGGAGGGTGTGGATGAACGGGGATGACTTCAGAGAGCGCGTCCGTGACACGGTGGACTTTCCATCGCTTGTTGCTGAGACGGTATCCCTGCCTCGCCAGCCGCAGGGTGGCCGGGCCGTGATGGTGTATTGTCCCTGGCACGATGATAGGGCTACGAAGAGTCTGGGTATCTATGATGATCATGCAACCTGTTATGGTGCGTGTCACGAAACCTGGGATTGCTTTGGCTGGCTGATGAAACGTGATGGCCTGACCTTCTCCCAGGCCCGTGATGAACTGGCCCGCCGGGCCGGCATCGCCAAACCTCAGTGGTCACCTGAGCAAGAACGCCAGGCCCTGGAGCAACGCGAGTGTGAGGACGCGCTGGGCCGTGCCGCCCATCACTTCGCATCCCGCCTCAAAGGGACGCCAGCGGCGCTGGCCTATGCACACGGACGGGTGTGGTCGGATGAGGTGATCCGTGCTGAAGACGTGGGCTATGCCGATGGTGGCCTTCTCCCCAATCTGGGCAACTCCAAAGTACAGCGCATTGTCGAAGCGTTGAACCGCTGGGCTGCAAAGGCCGGTGGCGCTATTATCTATGCACATCGTGAGGCCGGACGTGTTGTCTACCTGGCCGGACGCTCAGTCGAGGGGAAGCACCACTACAACCCGCCCTCTGACCTGGCCGGTCCTAAACACCCATATCTCAATAGTTGCTATTCAGCACGTGCTGGGGAACTGATCATCGTCGAAGGACAAGCTGACGCTATCACCCTCTGTGGCTGGAATGTTCCCGCGCTGGCCTTGGCCGGCTCTGGCCTGACCGGCGACCTGGCCGGTCGTCTCAAGCGCCACGTCGAACGCGGCGCGACCGTCTACGTCGTCCCGGACGGCGACGGCAATACGGATGTTCTGGGACTGGCTGAGGCCGTCGGGCCCCTTCTGCGCATCGTGACGTTGCCTGGCGAAGTGGCCGATGTGAATGGGTACGCCCAGGGCGGTGCTACGGCCGAGGATTTCCGAGCGCTGCTAGATGCCACTTCCTGCTGGCTTGATTTGCAAATCGAGAGAGTAGCCCAGGCTCAGGGCGCGGCGCGTGATCGCGCTATCGAGGGCTTGTTCCCTCTCCTGGCGCAATTGCCGCCCATCACCCTGGCTCGCTACAAAGGCAGGACGACGAAGGCCCTGGAGGAGATCGGGGCGCGGGACTTTGACGGGCTCTTGAAGGCAGTGCAGAAGGCCGAGGCCGACGAACACGCCCCTGCCGAAGTGCTGGAGGGCCGGTATCCCGTCGTTGTCCCCGCGCTAGATTTCCTGGGCGGTTTAGCCGTCGTCACCGTGCCCCTTCTGGCGAAGGTGGACGGTCGGCTGATTCATTTCCCCTACCTGGTCACTGGTGACCACCAGATGCTGCCCGCAGATGGTGAGCGGATGGTGGACATCGGCGGTCGCACGGTCGTCTTGCGTGACCCACCAACAGCCCTGGGGAATGTGACGCGATGGGAGTATTCGGACATACAAGCCTACCTGAAAGGTGACACACCTGATCCGGTCGAGGTTTACCTGGAGACTGAGCGACTGCTCGACAAGTACCTTGATTTCAGAGAGAAGGGTACAAGTGACGTGCTGGTGCTATGGGCGATGGGCACGTATCTTTATCCACTCTTCGAGGCTTTTCCCTACGTAGCCCTCCAGGGGCCGAAGGGAAGCGGTAAGACCAAGACACTCGACGTAGTGGCAAAGCTGGCCTTCAACGCTCGCATATCGAGTAGCATGTCATCCGCCTCGCTGTTTCGGGTGGTCCAGGCGACGCGCGGGATGTTGGGGATAGACGAGGCTGAGCGTCTGAGCAGCTCCAAAGACCCGGCTGCCGCTGACCTGCGCCTCTTGCTAAACGCCGGATACAAGCGCGGCAGTCCTGCCATCCGCTGCGAAGGCGATGATCACCGCGTTGTAGAGTTTGAGGTTTACGGCCCGAAGATGATAGCCAGTATTCGTGGACTGGAGGACGTGCTAGAAAGCCGCTGCATCCTCATCAGTATGCTGAGAACCGCCGGGACGAAAGGCAATTTAGTTGTGTCCGAATCCGGTGAGGACTGGGCCAAGGAGCGGCACGGGCTGTACTGTTTCGCGCTGCAGCGTCACTCCGAGGTGCGCGACCGCTATCTGGGCAGTGTGGGCGTGGACAAGTTGACCAATCGTCAGGCTGAGTTGTGGCGGCCGCTTTTGGCGATCGCGTCCTACCTGGATGATTGCGGCGCCAGAGGGCTGCTAGAGCTGGTACAGGACTATGCACGGCGCAAAGCAAAGCAGGCCGAAATCACCAACCTCGACGACTGGCGCACCGCGTTGGTACTCGCGTTGCACAAACTGACGGGCATTGGTGAGACCCATGTGATGCCGAAACAAGTGAAAAACGCAATGGCGGGCTTCATGGATACCGACGATCACGAGCAGGTTACGTCGCAGTGGGTCGGTTACAAGCTGCGCGAGTTTGGTCTTCAGAGGGAGCGCACTCGCAAAGGGAGCACCTACCTCATCACCCGGGAGGACACGCTGGACATTTTGGAGCGGTATGACGTACAGATACCAGATGAGGAAGATAACGAAGATGGAGATGGTGGCTAAATTGGCATTTGGACAACGGGATACCCTGAAAAGCTGCCACACCTGCAAAACCTGCAACAAGCTGCCACACCTGCCACACCTGGCGGCTATCCGTGGCAACTGTGGCAGGTTGTGGCAGCTTTGGCAACTGTGGCAGGTTTTAGGGTGTACCGCTTTTCCAATTGCATTTTGAGGTGGAGGAATGACGCAACTTGCAGAACTGAAGGCGCGCCACAGACAAAAGATGGGCAATCTACCTGACCCGGTTGGTTTAGCAGGGCTTGAGGCCAAGCGAGATGCACTGGTAGCCCGCTTGAACAAGGACTGGGAACTCGTGGGGCCCGGCGGCAAGGGCGAGAACGACGATCACCTGCACGAGCATTTTGCAGAACTGCTACGGGAGTATGAGATGACGTGCGACCAGATCTCCTCCATGGCCACCGGCGCTTAGACTCGTGGCCTCCGCATCGGCCGAAACCGCCTGTTGCAGAACAAACGTTCGCTGCCGTGGATTCGTCGCTGGTGGTGGCGACTGACTTGGCCACGGCGTGAAAAATCGCGCCAAGACTGACAAAAGATGACGAAAACCGACTTGAGCACGAACCAACGAAAAGCACTAACGGCGCTGTTAGCTGAGCCAACGGTGGCGGCCGCGGCTGAACGCTGCGAACTGAACGAGCGAACTCTTTACCGCTACTTGGCTGATCCGACGTTCAGGGCTGAATTGAGGCAAAGGCAAGACGCGATCCTGGGCGCGGTGACGGCCTCCCTTGTCGGCCTGAGCGGTGAGGCAGTGGCCACCCTGCGGGCTCTCCTGGAGAGCAAAACGGTGTCCGATTCAGTGAAATGTCGGGCGGCCCTGGGCTGGCTAAAGCACACGCGGGCCGCGGTGGAGCTGGACGCCCTGGCGGATCGGGTGGCGGCGCTGGAGGCCAAACTACTGGAGGGAAAACGATGAGTGACGTAAAGCGGCGAGTGACCAGGCTGGAGGCCCAGACCGGGGGCGATGATCATCTCCCACGTGGCCCGTTTATCTATCGGCCTGGCGAATCGCAAGCGGAAACATTGGCCCGTTATGGCCTATCCCCTGAGGCAATCGAGGGGCGGGCTACTACGGTGTGGCTACCAGAAACGGAGATGATCAACGATGAGTTTGAGCAAGCTGGAAACGAAGGTGACCAAACTGGAGGCCCTGGCCGGTGACCCAGAGCCGGAGCGAATCGAGTTGATCTGGGAACGAGACCGGGAGCCTGGGCCTGGGGAGCTGGTCATAACCTGGCAACGGGAGGGACTGGGCGATGAGCCTGTCGAAGCGAGTTGAGAGGCTGGAGGAACGGACGGTTGGCGACCGCGTGATCGTGGTTCAGGACGGCGAGCTGCTGACGGTGAACGGCGAGGAGATCACCGGGGGCGACCTGGAGCGACTGAGAGAGACCCGCGACGTTTGCCTGCTGAAGGTGGTGCGGGAGGGCGATGAACAAGCTATCAGCGCGGGTTAAGGCCCTGGAAAAAGCAAGCGGGCAAGGCGATGACAAGTTCATCGAGGCCCTGGCAGAGCGGACCCGGTGGCTGCCCGATGATGAGTTTCGGGCCGTTCTGGAAATGGTAGAGGCCGACCTGGCCGGAGAGGATATTGAGATGACGCGGCCTGAGGCCCTGGCGGCCGTGAATTCTATAATTGCGGAGGTGCGGGGTGAGTTTGCAGAAACGAGTTGAGAAACTTGAGCGAGTGGCCGGTGCACCCGGCGAAATTCAGCGGCAAATGGCCATCGTGGGCGAGCACCAGGTGCAGGTGCTGGCCATGGACGGTGATCACGTAGAAATGACGCGGGCCGAGTACAACCGCCAGAGAGCTGAGGACGGGCTAATCACCGCCGACGACGGGCGGAGGTTCGAGATCGGCAAGGTGGTCCACCTTGAGCCCGACGCGATTTGAGGAGGGTGCGATGACTACTAAACGAACACGCGCACGATTGGATCGAATCTTTTCAGCCTGGCCACCCCGCGCACCTGGGGGAAACGTGGACAGACCTTGGGCCAATTGGCACAAGGTCACATGGCCCACCTGGGCGCGTGGGGGAAACTCGGTGGCGTGCGGAGTGCCTGGAGGCGGCGCATGGCCCACCTGGGCGCGTGGGGGAAACGAGGCTGATTGATGGCAAATATACTTTCAAGACATGGCCCACCTGGGCGCGTGGGGGAAACAACCTGAGAGCGTGGCGGGGATCCAGGCGGCCAATGGCCCACCTGGGCGCGTGGGGGAAACGTGTGGGCGGTCTCCGCTTCAGGCGGCTTGCTTCATGGCCCACCTGGGCGCGTGGGGGAAACGTGCCCGACTCCCCCCACACCGCCAGTGGGTGCATGGCCCACCTGGGCGCGTGGGGGAAACCCTGGGCGAACGGGGCGAAAACGGCTGAAATGAGAGAAGCGGTTGGCCCGCCAGCTACATGCCTGGCAATCCGCATCGTTGAACTGGCGATCCACGATTGGAAGAAGCCCAGCCGTCAAGCCGAGAAGCAGGCTCAGGAGATGGGCTTTTCTTCTCTACGCGAGGAACTCCGCATCTTTTTCAGGAGTGATCGGTGTCAAAAGTTCCTCGATCTTCTCGATTGCGACCTCGACCTCCTAGAGCTACTTCGCCAGGCGGAGAGGAACAGCGAACCTTAACAACCGACACCACACGGCACAAACCTTAAAATTTTCGCCAAAGGGCAAATTGGGTCTTGACAAAGGGTGAATTAGGGTGTATAATACAGGTATACGGTAAACCGTATGTCGTAGTAGGAGGAACGATGAATACCAAACTCACGATACTTATCCCCAAGGAACTCCATATCGCCGTTAAAGTCAAGGCAGCGAAAGAGGACAAGACGGTAAGCGACGTCGTCCGGGAGCTTCTTAGGCAATGGCTTGAGGAGGAGAAAGGGCAACCACCACCAAAGTAAAGAAAGCGGGCCGTGCAGGTGTTAGGAGCACCCACACGGCCCTGACCCCACACGCTGACACGGCCAGCGAGCAGGGCTAGTGATATTCTATCACAGCCCACCGATTTAGTCAACAAGCGGCCTACCTGTCAGCGGGATCACAGGTAGGCCGCTTTCGTTTTGAGAGAGGAGAGAAATGGCTAACGAAGAAATCACCAAGAGGTACTGGAACGCAAATGACGAGATTGACTGGAAGTGGCTGAATCGGGCAGCTTGCGGGGTCGCTGGTAAGCTCTCAGATGATGAGAGGCTCGTTGCCCAGGCATTTTATCTAAGCGGCAAGCTGGGGGTGCTCCGCTGGCTGGTCAGACATGGCGAGATCGATCCAGACGACGTGCAGATAGACGAGAACGCCCAGGCCGCCGCCCAACAGTTTTCGGCATATCTGGCAGACCGGCACCGCAAGCATTCGTTATGGGCGCGGGGCCGCAAGACGATGAGTTATTAGGAGGGGCGGTATTACTGTATGCATACCGCCAGCCAATACTGGGGGGAGAAAATGTCTACACTAACGGCAACGGACATCGGATACAACGCAGTGAAGGCCCTGGCCACCAACGGCAGGGAAGCCCACTTCCCCAGCCTGGTAGGAACGTCCGCCAGGCAGACCTTCTCCATTGACTAGGCCAAGCGCTCTAGGATGATCATCACCCTCGCCGATGGGCGCTCCTGGCCCGTGGGCGAGACGGCACTGAAGCAGTCGGCCTACGCAGTGGGAAGGCGCGACGCCGGCTGGGTGGTCACTGAGCCCTGGGAAGTGCTGTTTTGCGCGGCCCTGTCGGAGCTGCACAAGGGGACGACCGCCACGAAGGTCGTGACTGGCCTCCCCCTGGAGGATTGGGCTACCTGGGCGGCGAAGCTGCGCGAGGCGATCATCGGGGAGCACACCTTCAGACGCAACGGCGGACGCTGGCAGACCATCACCGTCGAGGACGCGGTGATCATCACCCAGCCCTACGGCTCTTTGCTCGACCAGGCGATGAGCGACGCGGGCCGCATCCTCTCCAACCCGTTCTCGACCGGCGTGGTGGCCATTGCCGACCTGGGCGGCAACACCCTCAACCTGCTGGTCACGGACGCTCTTGAGGAGATAGGCCAGTGGACGCAGGGGGACGGGCTGGGGCTGCTCAAGGCATTGGACGCCATAGCCAGGGACATCCACACCGCGTTCCCTGGGATCCAGCCCAAAGCGCGAGAGGTAGCGCAATGGCTGGCAAGGGGGACCTTTCCCTATACCGGCGAGGAGCACGACATCACACCCTATGCGCAGCCCCACCTGGAGCCGCTGGTGCAGATGGTGCTCAACCGTTTTTCGGAGGCGTGGCCCGAACCTGGGCGTTATGGCGCCGTGCTGTTGACTGGTGGTGGAAGCCTGGCCCTGGGGCCGTCGTTAAAGGCCAGGATGAACGGAGTGTATCCCAACGTGACCATAGCGCCCGACGCGCACTTCGCCAACTGTCGGGGATACCTGAAACTGGCGCGTGACCTGTGGGGGTGAGCCGATGCCTGCGGTGCGATATTCCTTCACCCTCGACGCGATCCAGGACGCGGCCTTGATCCGCTGGCTCGAGATGCAGCCCAACGCGTCGGCGGCGATCAGGGAAGCGCTGAGAGAACACCTGGACCAGCCCACTCGGGCCCAGTTGGACGCGAAGCTCGACCGCGTGCTCGACGCCCTGCGCAACGTGCAGGTGGTGAAGGGTTCGGCGTGTGGGGACGCGCTGGAGAGCACGGAGCCGGCGGCAGCCAGGCGCGGCTTAGACGCGATGAAGGCGCGGTTCAGGGGAACGTGAGAGAGGAGGCGGAGAGTGAGGAGGGTGGATCACAGTCAACAAGTACAATTCAGAAGCAAGGCGGCCAGCCCCCTGGCCTACACCGTGGCCATCCCTCTGGTGGAGATGCTGTTGGCCAGCCTGGGCGTAGCTGTGGTAATTGGGCTGTTGAGCGTCTTGGGCGGTGCCGGTCCGATGGGCGCGGTTAAGACTGGCGGCGTGGCATTCGTCCTCCTGGCTGCTATCCTCCTGGTGCTGCGGTTCGGCAAGGCTGTCCTGTGGGGACTGGAGAGAGCGACGGGGCAAGACCTGGACGGCGACCAGGTGGTGGGCAAGCCTGAGAAGCATTTCGTCTATGTCCACAATGCACCCAGGCGGAACTCAGAGCTTGACGACTTGAGAGACTTCACCCAGGGCTGCTATACCAGGGGCACGGGGCGGCGGGTGTGGGTGGGGTCCAGGTTGCCCACCACGAATCATACCGTAACGCGAGGCATATACGACCGCTTCTGTAACGTGTTGCAAAACGCTGGTATCCTGGAAGACCTCGGTGATGGGCGGGGCAAAGAGCTGGCCTGCACCCTCGATGAGGCCCTTGATGCCCTGGACTTAGCATAGAGGCGGGCGGGCCGGGGCGGGCGGGGAACGCCCACCCGAAACCGACCCTACCCATCCGCGAGAGGGGAGGGGAGAGGCGATGAAAAGATGCGTGATCATCCTGGCCATGATCCTGCTGCTGGCCACCGCGACGGGCTGCCTGGGGGCGGCCAAAGGCGAGGGACTGACCCTGGACGGGCGCGGCCTGACGGTTGGCCCGTCTCAGGAGACGCGGGACGAAATAGCGCGTGACAAAGCAGCGCTGGAGAACACGCTCACCAAAAACGAGAGTGAGGCCAGGATCGAGCAAAAAGCAAAGGACGGCACTACCCATCGGGAGGCGCTGAAACAGGTCGCCCTGGCCCTGGCCGTGGCTGCGGCTGTGACTGGCGTGGGGTTCGGACTGAAGCTGACTGCTCCTCTGGCGGCCGAGGGAGTGGAGGGATTGAGAGCGGCCCTGGAGCTCAGGCGATCCAAGCGGTTGGAGATTAGCCTGGAGGTAGGCCCCCAGGGTTACAGTGGTCACCTGCTGGCCGAGGGCTACTCGCAGGCGGAGATCACCGATTTGGTGCACCAGACCCCGGTCCTCGATGCTCCCCGCGTCCAGATGCTCCAGGGGCGCGTGGGGGATCGAGGGCTGCGGCTGTTGGCAAAGCGCGGCGAGATCGAGGAGACACTGACGCTGCTGCCAAATCCTGAGCTCACAGAGGCGGAGGTGGTAGGCGATGACGGCTAACGCTGAGGTCATCGAGGGACTGGCGGACATCGAGACCCCGAACGTGATCGGGTGGGTTGTCTGGCGTGACGGCCTACGGCCTGTTTGGGACACGGACGGCCCGAAGGTGTTCGCCTCTTGGCAGGAGGCCAGGGACGCCAGGCGGCTGCTGGACGTGGTGGCGCCGGTGACGGCTGAGAGATTGGCCGAGCTGGCGCGGCGGTTTGGAAACTGAAACGAAGGGAGGTGAGAAAGCATGGAGACAATCAAGCTAGAGATCGGTTCGACCGTGGCGCTATCGAGCGGCGCGGTGCAGGACAACCTGCGCGAGGTGGAGTTTGTCGGTGAGGAACTGGCAAAGCGGCGCGAGTTTGGCTACAGCGACCGCACTGGCGGCCCAACCGACACGCGCGGCGTCAACGAGATGCTGTATCGCACCGAGGACGGCAAGCTCATCGTCTACGTTGAGGACTGGAGTCACTGGCAAGGCGAGCCGAACACCTACTCACTGCACGAAGTCAGTGAGGACGACCTGGGCGTGAACGGTCGCTTTGAGGCCCTGGGCCACGAGGCTGGCATGGGACGCCCGCTGACGTTGGACGAGGCGCTGACGCTACGAGAGGAACTGATGTAATTCGACCCGCTGGGGCAGGGCCTTCCCTGCCCCACAGGGTACTCGATAAAACTGAACGGGGAGGAGGTGAGAAAAGTGGCATTGCAAATCAGCGTCAATTTCATCGAGCCAGACCAGGACACCTGTTACCTGGTTGGTTCGGAGGGACTGGTTTGGACGCAGCCCGCCATCGGCGAGCCGTTTATCCTGGCGGCCCGCAACGAGCAGGAGCGCAAAACGGCCGAGCTTTTTGTAGGCGAGTTGCTCGAGCAAGGACTGGTCCCCTACGGATTGCCTCTGAACCAGAAGCAGATTCGGGCGATGTTCGGCGGATCCGCAATCCGTGACTGCCAGTGGGTAGCTGCATCGGATGCTCCTGCGCCGTGTGGTGACGAGGGCGACACGTTGCCAACACGGGCTGCGACAGTCAACTAATCCCCAAAGTGATGTGAAAGTTAGCCCCTTCACCCTCAGCCCATCATCCAGCGTGGTGGGCTGGGGTGAGTGGACTAGCACATGAAGGAGTGAGACAGATGAGCGACAGAGCGGTGATATATGCCAGGGTGAGCGGTGACGACCGAGGAAAAGAGGGGCGCAACCTGGCAGGGCAGTTGGAGATGGGCCGAGAGTATGTCCAAGACCGCGCCTATAAGGTTGTGACCGAGCTCGCAGAGGATGATCGGGGAGCAAGTGGGTACGAGATAGACTTGCCCAAACTGAACCAGGTCAGGGAAATGGCTGCGGCTGGCGAGTTTGACGTGTTGGTGGTCCGAGAATTGGATCGACTCAGCCGCAACCTTGCCAAACAACTTATCGTGGAGGAGGAACTGAGGCGCCACGGCGTTCGGGTAGAATATGTCCTGGCTGAGTATCCTGACACTCCCGAAGGCAACCTACAGAAGCACGTGAAGGCAGTAATTGCGGAGTATGAGCGCGAGAAGATCAAAGAGCGCATGGTACGTGGCAGACGGCTAAAAGCCAAGGCGGGACACGTTTTGACGCACGGCAGAGCACCTTATGGCTACAGACCGGCCAAAGTGGACGGCAAGTGCACATTAACAGTTTATGAGCCAGAGGCCCGTATTGTGCGACTGATATTCCAGTGGTACACGGAGGGCAACGAAGATGGCAAGAAGCTATCTTTGGTCAAGATAGCTGACCGGCTGACCGAGATGCGTGTGCCGACACGAGGAGACACGGATGACCAGGTAGCAAAGCGGCGAGGATATGGCACGTGGAACCGAGCCGCCATTGGCAAGATACTGAAACGTGAGACCTATGCGGGCGTATTTCATTATGGCAAATTGCACTGGGATGACGAGAGGAAGAGGGCAATAAACCCTCGTGAAACATGGATACCTGTTAAAGTACCCGCAATTGTGTCTCGTGAAGTTTGGGAAGCAGCACAACGTCAATCAGAAGAGAACAAAGAGGCCTCTCGACGAAACGTCAGATATCAGTATCTCCTGAGGAGTAGGGTAACTTGCACTATAGCGGTTTTCATGTGGGTTTGATACAGTAACCGCAGTACGTAAACCAGC
>CAZVCJ010000134.1:0-11324 GCA_964625745.1 uncultured Anaerolineae bacterium
TCGCACCTGAGGCCAGGATGTATCTGAGCCAGCACCCCTAGCTCGTCCAGGCGACACAGGGCCTCCTCTGGCGCTGCTTCTTCCAGGATCAGGTGGAGTTCGTGGCTGATGCGTTCTCCTGTAGTGCGGTCCAGCAAATCCAGGGCGTTGCCGATGAGTTCCTCGGTGCGCTCTTCGAGGCGAAAACCCAGTCGCTGCTCCAGGCGGGCCGCCCTGAGCATCCTGGTTGGGTCTTCCACGAAGCTGAGGCTGTGCAGCACACGGATCAATCCCCTTTTCAAGTCCTGCTCGCCCCCGTAGAAGTCCAGAAGCTCGCCGTAGCGGTCCGGGTCGAGGCAGATGGCCAGGGTATTGATGGTGAAATCGCGGCGGTGCAGGTCTTGCTTGATGGAACTGCGCTCTACCTGGGGCAAGGCGGTGGGGTGTTCGTAAAACTCGGTGCGGGCGGTGACGAAGTCCAGGTAGGGGATGGGGAAAGCTTGCTCGTCCAGGATCAGCTTGGCCGTACCGAAACGGGCGTGGCTCGTCACCCGCCCCCCGACTTTCTTCTGCAAGCGTCTTGCTAAGGCTATGGCATTGCCCTCCACCACTAAGTCCAGGTCCAAAGTGGGGGTCCCCAGCAGGAGGTCACGCACGAAGCCCCCCACCACGTAAAGGGAAAAATCCATTTGGGCTGCCATTTGACTGGCCTTCTGGATCAGTTGCAGGAGGGGGGCAGGCAGGGCATTCTCGACCAATTGGGCTATCTCTGTCCGGCGGGGGCGTTGGGGAGGAGCACTCCAGAGCTTGATCAGGTCGGTGCGGGTGACGATTCCGATGACCTCGCCTCCCTCGACCACGGGCACCTGTCCCAGGCTGTGTTCCATCATCACATCCTGTAGCTTCTGCACCGGGTCATCGGGACGGACGCTGACCTCTCCCTTGTACATATAGAGGTTGATAGAAGCGTTATCGAAGCCGAGTTGAGTAGCCCTGTCCATCTGGCCGCGAGTCAGAATGCCCACGATCTGCCCCTCCTCCACCACGGGAAAGCCCTCGTGGCCATAGCGGCGCATCATCTCGGCAGCATCGGCTACCGTCGTGTCGGGCGGAAGGGTATGGACGCCGTAGGACATAATCTGGCCGACGGTCACCGCTGGTTTGATGTGAGCCCTGAGAAGCTCCACGAGCCTGGCCTGAACCTGGGCTAGAGTCTGCCCCCGGATCATGGCAGCGGCGGCCTGGCTGTGCCCTCCACCGTCGAGGCGAGTGGCTATCTCGGCCACGTCAATCGTCTCGCTGGAAGAGCGGGCTACCAGTTGGATGTGCTCTTCCAATTCCACCAGCACGAAGAGGGCGGCTGGCTCGAAGACGTCGCGCAGCTTGTGAGCCAGGGTGGAGATTTCCTCGACGTAACCCTTAACGCTGGCGGTAGCGATGACTACCGATTGGCCATCGAATTCGTGGATCTGGCTATTCTCCCACAGTTGATCGTAGAGTTGACGTTGTTCTTCTGAGAGAGGGTGGTGAAGGAATCTGTTGGCCACTTCCAGGTTGGCTCCTTGCTCCAGCAGCCAGGCCGCGCAACGCACGTCCCTGGGGGTGGTACTGGGGTAGGAAAGCGAGCCTGTATCCTCGTAGATGCCGAGCAGGAGCAACGTCGCCTCAATGGGTGAGAGAGGCAGGCGGGCCTCGCTGATCTGCTCAACCAGTAAGGTGGTGGTAGCTCCTATCTCCTCGCCGGAATAAGTCATGCCCGGAGCGAGCTCCCTGGTGAGGGGGTGGTGATCAATGATGTGTACCTTGATTCGTGAGCTCATGCCCTTCAATCGAGTGAGAGCCTGGGTGTCTACCAGGATAGCCCGCATGATACGGCGGCGGGGCATATCCTCGGCCTGCACGAAGGGCAGATCGTCCCAGTAGAGGGTCAGGAAGTGGCGCAAATTGCGGTTAGGCCGCCGGGGCAGAACCGGTATCGCGTCCGGATATAGCTTCCACGCTCCGAGCAGTGATGCCAGGGCGTCGAAGTCGGTGTTTTCGTGGGTGAGTATGACTTCCATTGAGAACCCTCGTTCCTGATAGAGCGCCCCCATTATAGCAGCAAAAGCCGCGATTGACAAACTTAATATTTGGCACCGCTCACAGAGCGCGGTTGAGTTGACAACAGCCCCCTTGAATTCAGTTGACAGTCAAATCAGGCCTACAAAGCAGGTTCTTCTCTCTGCCTCTGTTTATGATGCAGATGACGGGTCCCCCAGGTTACTCCTCGTATCGCGAGTGGATGGGCGTAGCGGTGGTCAGTGTGGCATCACTTCTGATCATCTTCCTGATCTTCCAGCGCCGCTTCACGGAGGGCATCACTGCAGGGGCGGCCAAGGAGTAAGTTAGGCCGACAATTGCTCTGAGGGACTTGCCAACTCCGGTTTTGTCATGGAGAGCAAAATCGAGTATAATGTATGCATGCAGTGGAGCAGAGGCCGCCCTGTGAGACAGCCCGGGCGGTGTCCTGAGCAAGCCTGCCCTGAGCACTTCGGCTGTGCTCGGGATAAACTCCGTCGAAGGGACAGGCCCGCGAGCGGGAAACAGGGTTGCCTTTGCGATATTGCGAATACATTTTCCACGGAGGTAGACATGACAACCAAGCTCAAGTCAACCACACTGGGCGTGATCGTCGGCAACCGGGGATTCTTCCCCGACCACCTCTGCGAGAGCGGCCGCGCGGAGGTCTTGCGGGTGCTGGAAGAAGAAGGGATCACGGCATTGACCCTGAGCCCTGAGGACACCAAGTTCGGCTCGGTGGAGACGCTGCAGGATGCCGAGAAATGCGCCGCCCTGTTCAAGCAGCACCGCGATGAGATTGACGGTGTGCTGGTCACACTGCCCAATTTCGGCGACGAGCGGGGGGTGGCCAACGCGCTGCGCATGTCCAACCTGGACGTGCCGGTGCTGATCCAGGCCTTCCCTGACGACGCCAATAAAATGACACTGGCGGATCGGCGGGACAGCTTCTGCGGCAAGATGTCCGTGTGCAACAATCTGGTGCAGTACGGCATTCCTTTCAGCCTCACCAGGCTGCATACCGTCGCCCCTGACTCCGAGGACTTCCGCCAGGACCTGCGCCAGTTCGCTGCTACCTGCCGGGTGGTACGCGGCCTGTGGGGGGCTCGCATCGGGGCCCTGGGTGCACGGCCGGCGGCCTTCACCACCGTGCGCTACAGCGAGAAGCTGCTGGAGGAGGCCGGCATCAGCGTGGAGGTCCTGGACCTGTCGGAGGCATTTGGCCGCGCCAATCGCCTGAAGGACGATGACCCGGCGGTGCGCCACAAGCTGGACGAGATCAGGGCCTACGTGTCCACCGCAGGCATCCCCGCCGAGGCCCTGGTCAAGATGGCCAAGTTCGCCCTGGTGACACAGCGCTGGATGGACGAGAACCGTCTGGTGGCCACAGCGGTGCAATGCTGGACGTCCATGGAAGAGTTCTTCGGCATCGTGCCCTGCACGGTGATGAGCATGATGAGCAACGCCCTCATGCCCAGTGCCTGCGAGACAGACATCACCGGTGCCATCGGTATGTATGCCATGGCCCTGGCCTCCGGCAGGCCCAGCGCTTTGGTGGACTGGAACAACAACTACGGCGACGATCCTGACAAGGGGGTGATCTTCCACTGCAGCAACTGGCCCAAGGACTTCTTCGCCGAGGCGAGGATGGACTACCAGGCCATCATCGCCGGCACCGTGGGCAAGGAGAACACCTATGGCACGGTGGTAGGCCGCGCAAAGAGCGGCCCGTTCACCTACTGCCGGGTGTCCACCGATGACTCGTGGGGCGTCATTCGCGCCTACCTGGGCGAGGGCGAGCTGACCGACGACCCGTTGCAGACCTTTGGCGGCTATGGCGTCGTGCACATCCCGGACTTCCAGGGGTTGTTGCATCACATCTGCGAGAACGGCTTCGAGCACCACGCGGCCATCAATCCCTCGCAATCGGCGGCCGCCGTGAGTGAGGCGCTGGGCAAGTACATGGGCTGGGACGTGTACTTCCACAGAGGCGCCTGACAAGGAGCACAAGCATGGAAAAACGCTGTCTAGGACGAACTGAACACATGAGTACCGGGGCCATTTTTGGCACGGCGGCGTTCTGGGAGGTGACGCAGGCCGAGGCAGACGTGGCCATGGAGCAGGTCATCGCTGCCGGGGTCAACCACGTTGACGTGGCACCCTCCTATGGCCTGGCCGAGGAGCGCCTGGGGCCGTGGCTGGCACGAGAACGCGACCGCTTCTTCCTGGGATGCAAGACCATGGAACGGAGCAAAGAAGACGCCGCGGCCGAACTGCGTCGCTCCCTGGAGCGCCTGCGGGTGGACGCCTTCGACCTGTACCAGATCCACGCCGTCACCAGCATAGGAGAGTTGGACCAGGCTACTGGCCCAGGTGGTGCGTTGGAGGCGATCCTCGATGCGCGCGAGGAGGGGCTGACTCGCTTCATCGGCATCACCGGCCACGGCGTGGACTCGCCTGCGGTCTTCCTGGAAGCACTGCGTCGCTTCGACTTCGATTCGGTGCTCTTCCCCCTCAACTTCGTGCAGTACGCCAACCCAGTCTACCGGCGTAACGCCGAAGAGCTCTTGCGCCAATGCCACGACCGCGGCGTGGGCGTTATGATCATCAAAGCCATCGCCAGGAGACCGTGGGGAGACCGCCCCAAGAGGTACAACACCTGGTACGAGCCCTTTGACGATGCCAGCCACATCCAGCAAGCGGTCAACTTTGCCCTCTCGCAGGACGTGACGGGGCTGTGCACGGTCGGTGACGTCACCCTCCTGCCGCTTTTCCTGGAAGCGTGTGAGCACTTCACGCCCCTGAGCTCGGCCCGGCAGGAGGCGTTGATCGCCACTGCGGACCTGTACGAAACGATCTTCGACTGACATGAACGTCATCGTAATCAGTTCAAGCCCAAACAAGGATGGCCTGACCGCTGCTTGTGCAACTGCCGCAGTCGGAGGCGTGCTTCTGGCAGGTGGCCATGCCGAAGAAGTTCGCCTCAACGATTTGCAGATCGGACTGTGCCAGGCCTGCGACAACGGCTGGGGCACGTGTCTGGAAGATCACGAGTGTCAGGCGGAAGATGACTTCCAGGCCCTGCACGCGCGCGTGCGCCAGGCCGACGCCTACGTGCTCGTCACGCCGGTGTACTGGGGCGAGATGAGCGAATCAGCCAAGGCGTTCACCGACCGCTTGCGCCGTTGTGAGGCCACGCGCGGCGGTGAGAGTAGCCTGTTCGACAAGCCAGTGATTGCCGTGGCGGCAGCAGGTGGTAGTGGCAGGGGCATGATAACTTGCCTGGCGAGCATAGAGCGCTGGATCCAGCACGTCCAGGCGCGTGTGTTTGACCTCATTCCAGTCAACCGCTGGAGTAGAGATTACAAGCTGGCGGCAATCCGAGAAGCGGCGCGGGCGATGGTGCAAGAGAGGACGCGATGAGTCTGCTCGGAATAGACGTAGGCACCACGGGGTGCAAGGCGGCCGTGTTCTCCGAAGAGGGACATTTGCTTGCGTTCGCGTATGAAGAATACGATATCCAAAGGCCCAAGCCAGGATGGGCAGAATTAGATGTGCTTGAGGTGTGGGCTAAAGTCAAAAGGATGATAGGCGAGGTCGTATCCAGCTCCGCCTCGGATCCGGTCAAGGCCCTGGCCGTATCGTCTCTGGCCGAGGCCACGGTCCCGGTGACGGAGGATCGCCAGGTGCTCGGCCCGTCCATCTTGAATTTCGATGCGCGAGGGGAAGAGTACCTTGAGAGCTTCAGCCGCGTCTTGACCAACGAGCGTCTCTACCGGATCAATGGGAACACGCTCGGAAACCATTACAGCCTGACGAAGCTGAAGTGGATCAAGGAGCAGCAGCCCGATCTCTACCAGCGGGCGTGCAAGTTTCTCCTCTGGAGCGGCTTCATCTCTTTCATGCTCGGCGCAGAACTTGTTGTGGACTACTCCCTGGCCAACCGGACCTTGCTTTTCGATATTGACCAGGAAGCCTGGTCGGAGGAGTTGCTGGCGCTTGCTGGGCTTGATCGCTCCAAACTTCCCGACGCCGCTCCTTCAGGCACCGTAATCGGCACGGTTTCCGACCGTGTGGCGGGCGAACTCGGCCTCCCATCCGGCGTCTCTATCGTCGCCGGTGCTCACGACCAATGCGCTAACGCCGTAGGCTGTGGCGTGATTGAAGAAGGCCGCGCCATGTACGGCATGGGCACTTTTCTATGTATCGTGTCCATGTTTAGCCAACGGCGCGAACCTGCCGTGATGATCGAGCGGGGGCTGAATACGGAACATCACGCCGTGCCGGGAAAGTACGTGAGTTTCATATACAACCAGGGCGGGTCGCTGGTCAAGTGGTTCAGGGACACATTTGCCGCAGCGGAGCACCGACAGGCAGAGGAAACCGGAAGGGATGTGTACACAGACCTCTTTTCGGAGATTCCGGAAGGGTTGAGCAGTGTCGTGGTCTTGCCGCACTTCGCAATAACCGGACCGCCGGGGTTCGTCTCGGACTCCTGCGGGGTCGTTGCCGGGTTACGGCTTGAGACGTCAAGAGGAGACATCCTGAAGGGAATCCTCGAAGGGACCACGTTCTACCTGAAGGAGTGCGTCGAATCGCTCCCTCCAACCGGAATCGAGATCGCCGACTTTCGGGCGGTAGGCGGCGGTAGCAAGTCGGACGCATGGATTCAGGTATGCGCTGACATCATGGGCCGGCCGTTCGTTCGCCCAAAGATCACCGAGGCGGGTACTTTGGGAGCAGCGATCATCGCCGGAACCGGGAGAGGAGTGTTTTCCTCTTTCGAAGACGGCGTCGAGGCCATGGTGAGCCTGGAGCGGACTTTCGAGCCAGACCCCCACCAGCAGAAACTCTACGAGAGCCGGTTTGAAAAGTATAGACGGCTGTGGCCCCTCATGGAAGGGTACCTGCGAGATCTCGCATCTGAGCAGAGGTGAGTCAATACAGAAGACTCGATTCCGTTCCATGCCTGACGACGGTGAATAGTTACACGAATAGGAGGTAAGCCAATGATCGAATTCGACCAAAAACAGGATCGCATTCAAGTTATGCTGGCCGAGCGCAAACTCGACGCGCTTCTCCTTCGGCGCGTGAGCAGTTTCGCCTGGGCCACGTGCGGCGCGGCGTCGTACGTGAACACGGCGACCACCAATGGCGAGACCGCGCTGCTGATCACGTCCTCCGGCCGGCACCTCATCACCAACAATATCGAGGCGACGCGATTGGAGCAGGAGGAGAAACTCGCGGCGCAAGGGTGGGAATTTCGCGTCGCGCCCTGGCACGAAGCTCAGGACGCGGTGGCTGAGCTGACCCAAAGACTGAGGCTCGGCGCCGATGGACCTTACCCAGGCGCAACTGACCTCTCCAGCGACCTGGCCCGCCTCCGCGCCAATCTGACCCCCGAAGAGGGCGAACGCTTTCGGTTGCTGGGGCGCCTGTGCGCTGAGGCAATGGGCAGCGCTGTGCAGGCCGTCCGCCCCGGCCAGACCGAGTATCAGGTCGCCGGCCTCCTGGCCCGCGAGGCGGAGAGCCGTGGCGCGCAGGCCATCGTCAACCTCATCGCCACCGACGAACGCATCTTTGCCTTCCGGCATCCCCTGCCTACCGACAAGGAACTCGAACGCTACGCCATGCTCGTGCTGTGTGGGCGGCGGTGGGGATTGGTGTGCTCCGTGACGCGGTTCGTCCACTTTGGCCGGCTGCCGGATGATCTACGCCGCAAAGCCGAAGCGGTGGCGCGGGTTGACGCGACGTTCATCGCCGCCACCCGCCCCGGTCGGTCGCTCGGTGAGATTTTCCAGCGTGCGACGGCAGCCTACGCCGAGGTCGGCTTCCCCGGCGAGTGGCGCCTGCACCATCAAGGCGGCCCGGCAGGCTACGAGCCGCGCGAGTACGTCGCCACGCCTGGCTCGACCGACGTCGTTTCGGTCGGACAGGTCTACGCCTGGAATCCGTCCATCACCGGGACGAAGTCGGAGGACACCATCCTGGTGGGCGAGGCGGGCAACGAAGTGCTCACCGCCATTGAGAACTGGCCGAAGCTGCTGGTCACAGTAGATGGCCAGGCATTCGCGCGACCTGCCATTCTGGAGATCCTGTGAAGACCCTACTCACCTTGAGCTGAGCAAGGTACACTTGACGCCAGTTTTCTTTTGTGATATAATGTTATCGTTAACGGGAACGATAACATTGATCAGTGGGCTGGGTTTATCGAGTATGACCGTCAAGAAAAGGGTAACTATCAGACAGGTCGCAAAAGAGTCAGGGGTTTCAACTCAGACTGTTTCGCGCGTAATCAACCATCATCCAAACGTTGCTCCAGAAACCCGACGGCGCGTGCTGCAAGTCATCGACCGGTTGGGATATCAGCCTAGCAGCATCGCTCGCAGCCTGATCCAGGGATACAGTGGCACACTGGGAGTTGTCGGCTACGGGTTGGAATACTTTGGCCCTTCACGTACTCTTTCAGGAGTCGAGCAGCAAGCAAATGAGTTGGGCTATAGCCTCCTTCTGAGCCTGATGCGCCAGCCCGAGAAAAATGACGTGGAACAGGTGCTACGTGATATGTTCTCGCGGTATGTGGATGGTATCATCTGGGCCATGCCTGAAATTGGCAATAATCGAGCCTGGATACGACAGGGAACTCCACAACTTTCGGTGCCGATCGTTTTCCTCAGTATGCAACCTCATCCCAATTTGTCTGTTGTCGCAGTAGACAATCGAAGGGGTGGTCGAATGGCCACTGAACATTTGCTCGATCAGGGATATCAAACCATTGGCCTGATCACCGGCCCACTGGATTGGTGGGAGGCGCGCCAACGTCAGCTTGGCTGGCAAGACGCGCTGAAAGAGGTGATCACCGAAGATCATCTCGTTGTTGAGGGGGATTGGACGGCAGAAAGTGGAGAGCGAGGCTTACGCCAACTACTGGAACAGCGCCCGGACATGGACGCTGTGTTTGTCTGCAATGATCAAATGGCCTTGGGCGTGCTGCAGGCAGCGCGCCAAATGGGCATACGGGTACCAGAGGATTTGGCGCTGGTGGGCTTTGATGATATCCCCGAGTCGGCCTATTTCTATCCCCCGCTGTCCACTGTGCGGCAAGACATGGTTGAGCTAGGTCGTTGTGCTGTCAGAGAACTTGGCTGCATGATAGAGGCAAGTCAGCAGGGTAGAGCGGTTGTTGAATCGAAGGCTATCTTGCTCCAGCCCCAGTTGGTTATCCGAGAAAGTTCAGTTCGTGAAAGGGGGTGAGAAATGGCTTAACGATGATGTTATCCGCTGTTTCCATGTATGGCTCTGTAGTTCACGCATTGGGCATTCCCAAGAAGGACTCAACGTGGAAGCCCAACCAATCTTCCCAAGGAGGAAAAAATGAACAAGAAACTCAGTTGGTTAATCTGTAGCCTGGTGGTGCTGTCGGTGCTGGTTGTCGCTTGTGCGCCAAAGGCGACGCCGACTAAAGAAGTCGAAGCACCTGCCGCAGGCAAGACCTGCGAAGGTGTAAAGATCGTCTTCTTCCCTGGCGGGCCACCAGGGTGTCCCTTTGGCACCGTCGTTTACAATGGAGCCGTAGCTGCAGCGGCGGACCTGGGTGCCGATGTGGAATACATGTTCTCAGACTGGAATACGGAGAAGATGGTGACCCAATTCAAAGAGGCTGTGGCTACCAAGCCCGACGGGATCGCCATTATGGGGCATCCAGGGGATGACGCCTTTGAGGCCCTGGTCGACGATGCCGAGGCAAAGGGGATCATCGTAACCAGTCAGAACACCACCCTGCCCAGACTCGAAGCGAGGTACAAGGCCGACGGGTTCGGCTACGTGGGGCAAGAACTCTATGCGTCCGGCTATATGCTGGGCCAGGAGGCCGTCAAGAGGACCGGCCTCGGAGCTGGCGATCGGGCCATGGTCTGGGGGCTTCTGTCCGAACCTACCCGCGGGCTGAGGACGAAAGGCGTCATAGATGCTCTGGAAGAAGCAGGGATGACCGTTGACTACATCGAGATTGACAAGGCCACAGATGCTGACGCTACAGCAGGTGTCCCGGTCTTCACAGGATATGTGACATCCAAGCCTGACGTGAAACTGGTCTGCACCGATCACGGGGGACTGACCGCTACTCTGGAGACGTACCTGACGGCTGCAGGTAAGGGCCCGGACGACATCTATGGCATAGGGTTTGACCTCTCGCCCGCTACAGCAGAAGCGATCAGGGGCGGGTGGACGGACCTGGTGCTCGATCAGCAACCCTTCCTGCAGGGCTACCTGCCCATTGTGCAGATCTGCCTGACCAAGCAATACCAATTCTCCGGTCTGCACGTGGATACGGGATCCGGTTTTGCCCACAAGGACAATATCGAAGTGCTGGCCAGCCTTGCGGATAAGCAGATCCGGTAGGAGCCTTCTCGGTCCTTAGTTTCTGTAAACGGTATCTCGCAGGAGGCGATGCAAGAGTAGAACCACGGGGGGCAAGCGGCGCGAAGGTATGCGACACATTCGCTGCGGCCAGAGGTGTGTAGCGATTGTGTGTATCGAGAGCAAATCCAGTGCCGTTTGCCCCCTTGTTTTACAAGAGGAGTCTGTCTGATGGATTACATACTTGAAATGAGGAATATCTCTAAGCGTTTTGGCGAAGTTCAGGCGCTGCAACCAGTGGACTTCGCCGTCACCCGCAATGAAGTCGTGGGATTGGTGGGCGATAACGGCGCTGGCAAGTCCACTCTCATCAAAATCGCTACCGGCTACCATCAATCAAACAGTGGCGAAATGTATTTCAATGGAGAGAAAGTGGAAGGCCTGTCGGTCGCCAGAGCCCGACAACTTGGCATTGAAACGGTCTATCAAGAAAAGGCCCTGGCAGACCTCCAAACGTTATGGAGGAACATCTTCATGGGGCGAGAGCTGACGACCCACTTTGGCTTTCTCGACGTAAAAGGGATGGAGCAAGAGACGAAAAAACTGATGATTGGATCAATGGGGTTTACCTCAGCGGCCGTGGCGTCTGATTCGGTAGTCAGGACCTTTTCTGGAGGAGAAAAACAGGGGGTAGCTATTGTACGGGCCCTGTATTTCGATGCTGAGCTCATCATCCTGGATGAGCCGACCATGGGTTTATCGCTGTCAGAGACGAGAAAATTGTTGGAGTTTGTGCAGGGAATCAAAAAGGCCGGCAAGTCGTGCATCTTCATTGATCACAATGTGTTTCATGTGTATACAGTAGCGGATAGGATCGTCGTGCTGGATAGAGGAGCGGTTGCGGGCGAGTTTTTGACCAAAGACATCAC
>CAZVCJ010000135.1:0-11021 GCA_964625745.1 uncultured Anaerolineae bacterium
TTTTTCTATCAGTGCCCGATAGCGCGTCTCGCTCTCGTGCAGTGCCTCCTCCGCCTGCACTCGCTCGGCGATTTCCCGCTCCAGTTGTTGATTGGCCTTTTTGAGCTCGGCGGTGCGCTCCTCCACCAGCTCCTCAAGGTGGTCTCGGTATCTCCTCAATTCCTTCTCTGCCTGCACGTGCTCGGTGATGTCCTTCAGGCTCCCCTCGTAGTAGAGCACCCCACCGTCGGCATCGTGGACCACCTGGGCGCTATCCTCCACCCAGATGATCGTTCCGTCATGCCGGCGAACCCGCGTCTCGAAATCGCGCAAGCTCCCCCGGCGTTCTATCAGAGTCTGCCACCGCCTGCGCTCCTCAGGGTCCAAGAATGTGTCGGTTATATTGGCCGCCAGCAGCGACTTCAGGTCCGGGCAGCCAAGCATCTGCACCAGGGCGGGGTTACCATCCAGGATCCGCCCCTCCTGCGTGGTACGGTAGAGCCCCACCGGAACACCTTCGAAGAGGCTGCGGTAGCGCTCCTCCGACTCTCGCAACGCCTCCTCCGCTCGCTTGCGTTGCAGCGCCACCGATGCCTGGTTGGCAAAGGTCTCGATGATGTCCTTGTTTCTCAATTCGGTCCCTCTGCGCAGCAGGATGGCGACATTGCCTAACAGTTTCCCTTCCTTGACGAAACCCATCGCATATACGTCGCCCAGGCCGAGGAGTTTCTCCAGCGCCTGGCAAACGGGCCTGGGGATGCCAGGGGAAAGATCGTATATGCCTCCAGGCACCTTCAGCAGTTTGCCAAGGGAGAGCTCGCGTTTTGCTGCGTCGTCCAGTTTTAAGGACGTCCCAACGGGGTCTCCGCCCATGATGTTCATAACCGCCCTGGTGCGTTTTCCAAGCCCCAGGAGCGCGTGAACACAAACACCGTCAGATGCCTCATCGAACGAGTTGACGACAACGATAGTGTTGTCAGTAAGCTCTATAATCTTTTCCCCTATCAGCCGGTAGATGCCCTCCCCCAGCGGGAGCTCAACGAACTCCGTGGCTGCCTGGGACAAAAAGCTCAGCTCACGGATGTACTGCTTCGCTTTCTCCTCCGTCCGCATCCGCTCGGCGATTTCGGCCTTCAATGCTTCGTTGGCTTCCGCCAGCTCTGACGTTCGTTCTTGAACTCTTATCTCCAGCTCGTCGTACGCTCTGCGCAGCGCTTCCTCCGCCCACTTGCGCTCCTTTGCCAGGCGGACTCTCTCTAACCCCTTCTCGATCTTCAGCTTCAACTCATCGCTAGAACAGGGCTTCACCAGGTAGTCATACGCCCCCTCGCGCAAAGCCTCTATCGCCGACTCCAGAGAGGAATATCCGGTGAGGATCAACACCACTGCCTGGGGCGCGACCTCCCTGGTCTGTCTCAGCACCTCAAGCCCGTCCACGTCTGGCATCTTCAAGTCGGTCAAGACCAGGTCGAAGGGGCCCTGCTCCAACAGATCAAGAGCCTCTGAGCCGCTGGCGGCCGTTACCACCTGATAGCTCTCGCCCTCCAGTACCTCGACCATGCTCCGAAGAGTGAATTGGTCATCATCCACGATGAGGACTTTGCTTTGTCTTTCCACGTTGCTCTACCTCTCTCGTTTATACGTGGCAGGCTGATGGTGAAGGTGGTTTCCAGGAGCGGCTCCATTCACTCCGGGCTGGCGGTTGAAACCGCGCCTGGCAGGGCATATCCACGCCGGCCGACCGTCTGTGCGGTCGGGCTTGCGTCGGCGGAGGCCGACGCCCGGCCAAAGGCCCTACAGGCGCGACCTCGGTCGCCAGCTCGCGAGTTCGCTGGCTGAGTAGGAGCGCTGCGACGTATCGAAGCCAAGAACGAGCCTGCAAGTGCCGCTCACCCTTGATTTCGATACGCTGGCGCTACTCAATCAGCGGGTTCGCTACTCAATCAGCGGGTTCGCTGTACGCTGCAAAGTATCATCACTTACCATTTAACCACTACCCATTCTACTCCTGGAACAGCTCGCCGATGCGCTCGATTTCTGCAGGTGCCCTATGCACGGGCTGGCCTGTCAGGATGCCGGTGACATTGCGGAAGGGCTTGCCGATGTGCATCCCCTGACCATCAATGGTGAACTCGCGGATGTCCTTGTCGTGCATGGAGCCCCGCATCTTGAGCACGGTCAGCCCGCGGCGCATTTCCCCGTACATCTCCACGTAGCGCAGCAGAATGATGGAGTCGGTGATGGTGGAGATGTGCGCTTCCGTGACGGAGGTGCCTCCCATGAGCGTCGGCGTGGTGGCGGTGAACAGCCCGACAATCTCCTCGTGCTTGATGAAGGAGGTCAGGCCGATGACGAACTCGCGGAAACCCTTGATGTTCGAGACCCGCTCCAGGGCGGAGAGGCTGTCCACAGCCATGCGATTCGGTTTGAACTCGTCAATGACCGTCTTCATGTCAATGAGATGATCCTCCAGCCCCATCACCTCCGGGTACTCGCACACCACCTTGAGCCTGCCTTCCTCTTCCATTTGCTCAAAGTCAATCCCCCAGCCTTCCGCGTTGCGGAAGAGCTGCTCGCGGCTCTCCTCGAAGGCGAACAGCAGGCAGCGTTCGCCATTGGCCGCCCCGCCGGCGATGAACTCGGTCACCATGAGAGTCTTGCCATTACCGGTAGCGCCGGAGACCAGGATGATGGAATCGCGGAAGAACCCCCCGCCGCACATCCTGTCCAGCTCCTCGTTGCCCGAACTGAGGCGGACATTGGATGACTTCTGCTTCAGCTCGATGGCAGAAAGCGGGATCACGATGACGCCCTGGCCGGGCATGATGGTGAAAGGGAATTCTCCCTTCTGATGAGAAGTCCCCCGGAACTTGAGGATCTCCACCGTGCGGCGACGCTTCTCCTGCTCCAGGACATTGCGCAGGATGATCACGTTGTCGGCCACGAACTCCTCCACGCCATAGCGGGCGATGTCACCGTATTCCTGGGCCCGCTCTGCGGTCATGACCGCCGTGACCCCCATGGCTTTCAGCGCCGAGGCGATGCGGAAGAGTTCGCTGCGTACCGTGGCACTGTCGGCGAATTGGGTGAAGATGGCGCCCAGGGAGTCCATGGAGACCCTTGTCGCCCCAACCTTCCGAACAGCGTACTCGATGCGGGCCAGCAACGCTCCCAGATCGTAGCTTCCGGTGACGACTGCCTCTGCTCCCGGCTGAGGAGAGGCATCCACAAAGGCCCATTGGCCTTCGGCCTCCCAGCGCTGGATGTCCCAGCCAAGGCCCACCATGTTTTGGCGGATGTCGTCAGGGGGCTCCTCAAAGGTGATGAAGACGCCACTGTCACCCGCTTTCTCGATCCCCTCGGCCAGGAACTGGCAGGCGATGACCGTCTTGGCGCTGCCGGCGGTCCCGGAAATCAAGGTGGTGCGACCTTTTGGCAGACCGCCCCTGGCTATCAGATCAAAGCCCGCGATGCCGGTCTCCAGCTTCTCGATTTGCGGTAGTCTATCCATGGTGTTCATTCTTCTTCCCCCTTCCGTACAGGTTGCACATCCAGCCCCAGCAGCACCTTCTCGGTGTCGGACAGGTCGCCTATCACGCGCCGAAGAGGCAGCGGCAACGTCTTGATCAGGGTTGGTGTGGCCAGGATTCTCTCGTCCTCCGCCAGTTGTGGGCGTTCCAGAACGTCAATGACGGCCATCTCGTATTGGCCACCCAGGTCCTCCTTACAGATCCGACGCAGGTTGGCGATGGCGCGCTCAGTTTTTGGCGTCTGCCCAGTTACGTATAGCTTCAGCAAAACCTTGTCCATGATTGTTCCTCCTTATTTCTAAGTCTAATATCCAATATCTAATAACCGATACATAGCTATTGGATATTAGCTATTGGATATTGCTCACCGATTCCGATAATACGAGACCAGGTAGCCCATGAGCTCAAGAACCATCAACCGTCCTTCCTCGACGTAGGCCTGGGTCCTGGCGGGAGTGACCTGGCGGATCTTTCTTTTCAAGGCATTGCTGTGAACCTCCACCACGTCGCGCGGCCCGGCCTTCAGGAAGCCCACCCGCTCAGCCAGGGAGCGAAGCCTTTCCGAAATGTTATGCTCCACCCTATAGGCCCGCCGCTCCAGGGCCAGGTCCATCAGATCTCCGTAGCTTTGGACCAGCTCGTCGAAGACCTCCGGCACGCTCTCGCGCAGAGGTGCCAGGCCAAACATTTGCGCCGTAACTGCGGTTGAGGGAGGAGCGGACAGTTGCTCTAGCGAATAGAGCTCTCGCTCCAGGCGTTCGCGCTCCTGTTGCTCCCGTTGCCGGGCCTGTTCCAACTCTGCCAGCAGCCGCTGTCGCTCGATGGCATGGCGCATGGAGCGCACCAGCAGGTTGCCGTCCACCTGGCCCTTGACCAGATAGTCCTGTGCCCCTTCCTGGACCGCCTTAACGCCAAGTGTTTCATCGGCGAGACCGGTCAGCACCACGATAGGCACTTCAGGGGCTTGATCGAGACCCTTGCTGAGCGTTTCCAGCCCCCGGCTATCCGGCAGGCCAAGATCCAACAGGACTACGTCAATCCCTCCTTCAGCCAGGCGTTCCAGCCCCACCGACAGCCGGTCAGCGCACTCCAGGTCGAAGGTCGTGCCCTTCACTTCGGCCAAGATTTCCCCAATCAGGAAGGCGTCGTCCTCGTTGTCCTCAATGAGCAGGACATGCATCTGATTCACCTCACGAACGAGCAGGAATGCGCGCCACGAGGGCCCAGTAGAGCGCGAACTGCTTCACCACCCTGGCTAGTTCCTCGAACCGCGTGGGTTTCATGATGTACGAGCAAGCCCCCTCCGAGTAGGATTTTACGACGTCTGCCTCACTCTGGCTGGTGGTGAGCATGACCACCGGGAGATGGCGCAGCGCCGCATCTGCCTTTACCTCCATCAGAACCTCGAAGCCGTTTTTCTTCGGCATGTTGATGTCGAGAAGAAGGAGGCCGGGCATCACGGCGTCCTTGTACTCCCCCTCCCGTCGGAGATAGGCCAGGGCCTCTTCCCCATCCCTCACCACATTCAGCACATTAACGATCTTTGCATCGGCGAACGACTCCCGGATGAGCAGGATGTCGTCGTCATTGTCCTCCGCGAGAAGGATGTCCACTGACTGAGTTATTGGTTGGTTATTCATTTCGTGCCTCCCTGATCTGTGATGCGTGAAACGTGAGGCGTGAAACGTGAAACGTAAAACGTCACGCCTCACGTTTCACGTTTTACGTTTCACGTCCCAAATGTGATGATGAACTCCGAGCCGCCGCCCCCACGCGGCCGAACCCAGGCCCGGCCGCCGTGCCGTCGGGCGACCTGCCGCACGATGGCCAGCCCCGCGCCCGTTCCCTCGACCTCGCGCCCCACGGCTCGCTGGAAAAGATCGAAGATTCGGTCCGCGTGCTCCGGCTCGACACCTGGGCCACGGTCCCGGACGACGATGCCCACGCCCACAGGCTCGCCCTCTGCCGGCTGGTACGGCGCGATCTCGACCTCAGGCGCAGCGCCCTCGCGGGTGAACTTGAGGGCATTGGTGACCAGGTTGTACACCGCCTCGGTGGCCCACGTCTGGTCCACTCGGAGTCTGGGGAGGTCCTTGGCGACCTGGACCACGGCCCCGATCTCCTTGATCCTGGACTCGAGACGCTGCAGCGCCTGTTGCACGATGAGCTCGCCCTCGATCTCCTCCGTTGGCGGCTCCATGCGTTGGGCACGGGATAAGGCCGTGATGTCGTCTATGAGGTGAGTCATCCGCTCCGCCCCCAGGACGACGCGCCTGAGAAAGTCCTGCCCCTTCTCATCGAGCTGATCCGCATAGCGGTCATTCACCATGCGCGAGAAGTTCTCGATCGCCCGCAGCGGCTCCCTCAGGTCGTGGGAGGTGACATGGAGGAGCGTCTCCAGATCGCGGTTCACCGCACTGGTCTCCTCCTCCGCCCACTTTATTTTGCTGATGTCCCGCGCGCTGCCCAGCACGCCGGTGATGCGGCCACGTGCGCCGCGCAGCACGGTGGCGTTGTAGCTCACCGGCACCAGCCGCCCCGATTTGGTAACCACGATCAGTTCATAGTCCGCGACCTTCTTCTCTGCCAGCACTTGATCAATGCCGGCCTGGGCGCGGTCGGGGTCGGCGAAGAACTGCCGGAAGGGCTGCCCGATCAGCTCCTCGCGGCGGTAGCCGCTAATGCGCTCGGTGGCCCGGTTGACCTCGGTGATGATCCCCTCGCGATCGGTGGTCATCAGGATGTCCATCATGGCGTCCATCATGGACTGGCGGTTGGCGTTGGCTGCCTCCAGCTCGTCCATGGTGGACTGCATCTCCTCGTTGGTGGCCTCCAGCTCCTCGCTGGTGGCCTGGAGCTCCTCGTAGTTGGCCTCCAACTCCTCGCTGGTGGCCTGGAGGTCGTTGATCAGCTTGTTGACCTGGGTCATGTCGCGGGCCGTGCCCAGGATGCGGGTGATGCGACCCCGCACGTCTCTCAAAACGGCGGCGTTGAGGGAAATCGGAACTTCCTGGCCGTCTTTGGTGACCAGGGTCAGGTCGTAGTCGGAGACCTCCCCTGCCTGGAGCACCTGCTCGATGCCGGCCTGGGCGCGCTCAGGGTCGGTGAAGAAGTTGGCGAAGGGCTTGCGCAGCAACTCCCTGGCGCTGTAGCCGCTGATGCGCTCCAGGGCCGGGTTGGCCTGCATGATGGTCCCTCGGGTTGAGGTAGTCATCAGGATGTCCTGCATGTTGTCCATGAGGGACTGGCTGTAGGCCAGGGCTTCCTCTGCTTCCTCGCCGCGCTGTCGAACGGTCTCCATCAGCCTATTGACGCGGTCCAGGGCATCGTAGAAGCGGTTGGCGCGGTCAAGCCGCTGCCCGTCCAACATGCGCAGCATCTCGGCCACCGCCTGCTCCCACGGCTCCCACTCGATGTGAGCGGTGTCCCGCATCCCCGGGACGAGGTGGCCACGGGGGATGTTCCGAACTGTCTGCGGAGGTATCCCCGTGTTCACGGCATCGCTGGTGGTGGTGGGACGGGTCTTGAGAGCCTGATGTGCCCTCGCGTCGCGCGGTGTTTTGATTTTTCTCATGATTTTGTCTCCTTTCGTGATGTGTAAAACGTAAAACGTGATGCGTAAAACGTGATGCGTGATTTATGGCTCACGTTTCACATCTTCACGTTTCACGCAGTCCGTAATCTTATCAGCGATCTCCGACAACGGCAGGACGTAGTCAACAACACCCAGTTCGATGGCCGCCCTGGGCATGGCGAAGTAGCGTGACGTCTCCTCGTCCTGGGCGATAGTCATCCCTCCTTTCGCTTTGATCTCCTGGCAGCCGTGTGCCCCGTCGCGGCCTGTGCCCGACAGGACAACCCCGATCACGCGGGATCCAAAGGCCTGCGCCGCCGAGGCGAAGAGCACGTCCGCCGAAGGGCGCACGTAGTTCACCAGATCGCCGCGGTCCGGAACCAGGGTTGAGCCTTCCAGCCGCAGGTGCTGTCCGGGAACGGCCAGGTAGGCCACCCCGGCTTCCAGGCCGGCGCCGTTCTCGGCCAGGCGCACCGGCAGCGGGGAGAGGCGAGCCAGGTGCTCGTGCAGGCGGGTCGGTCGGTCGTCCCGCAGGTGCTGCACGATGAGCACCGCGGCTGGCAGATCGGCCGGCAGGCGCGAGAGCACCTGCGTCAGGGCGCCTATTCCCCCCGCCGAGGCGGCGATAACCACCACATTTCGGATTTCGGAATGCTCCATTTACGTTTCACGTTTTACGTTTGCGATACAACTTCGCTTTTCTATCCACGCAGTGAAACAACCCCCGTGTTTCCCCTACCGGCACCTCGGCCTTGCCCAGGAGGAGAAAGCCACCTTCGCGCAGCCCCTCGTGGAAGCCCTTCAGCGCCCGCGTCTGCAAGGCAGGGGCGAAGTAGATGAGCACATTGCGGCAGACCACCAGGTCCAGGTCACGGTAGGGTGGGTCGCTGACCAGGCTGTGCACCTCGAAAGTCGCCAACTGCCTGAGGGCCGGCTGCACGTGGAAAGCCTCGCCCTCGGCGACGAAGTACCTCTCCAACCATGCCGGCCGGATACCTTCCACATCCTTCGGGCCAAAGACCCCTTCCCGCGCGCGATCCAGTGCCTTAGCGTCAATGTCGGTAGCCAGAACGGTGATCTCGAATTCGTCCACCCTGGTGTCCAGGGTCTCCAGGAGTAGCATGGCAATGGAGTAGGGTTCCTCGCCGGTGGCGCAGCCGGCGCTCCAGATTCTGAGCAGAGGAGCAGGGGTGCGGAGGTGCGGGGGTGCAGATGCCCCTCCGCCCCTCGGCTCACCGGTTTGTTTGCCGATCAGCACTGGCAGTACGATCTCCTCCAGCGCCTTAAACGCCACGTCGTCGCGGAAGAAGCTGGTGACGTTGATGGTCAGATCGTCGAAGAGCTTGTCGTACTCGGCCGGGTCCTGGTCCAGGACGCGAGCATAGTCGGCGTAAGTCTCAGCGCCGCGAGCGTGCAGCCGCCGGGCGAGCCGCCGCGTCAGGGTGCTCTCTTTATACTCCCGGAAGTCGAAGCCCCGTTCGCGGTAGACCTTCTCCAGGAGACATTGCAGTTCCTTGCGGTTCTCAGTCATACCACTTACACTCGTGAGACGTGATCTGCGATGCGACTTACCCATTACGGGTTAAAGCATCTCTAATTGCCGGCAGCAGCTCTTCGACCAGGTCTTTCTTTATCACATACCCGCTGGCGCCGCTGGCCATGGCTGCTTCCCTATACGCCTCAATGTCGAAAATGGTCAACACGATGACCTTGAGGTTCGGGAGTTCCTCTTTGAGCCGGCGAGTGGCATCTATGCCGTTCATCCCTGGCATCCTCACATCCATGAGAACTACGTCTGGCTTGAGCTCTCTGACTTTGCGCATGGCTTCTTGAGTATCGGCCGCCTCTCCGATGACCTCGACATCCGGCTCAGGGGCCAGGTGCTCCTTGATGTACCCCCGAAAGATGGCATTGTCATCAACGATCAGAATCCTTGTTGCCTGCATAGCTGTTTTCCTCCTTCTTGCTTGTCTATGCCCACCAATAGGCAGACGATTGCCTGGCTCCAGTATACCAAATTCGACTTGTCTTGTCTATTGGCGAAACGTTGATTTTTCAAGCCAAAACGTTGATTTTTCAACAAAAAAGACCCTACCTATTGGTAGAGTCTGTTAATCGAGATCAGGACATGTTCGTGGAAGTGAGCCCGATTAGTCTGAAGTTATCACCCCCTTACGAATGGCGTATCTGGTCAGTCCTGCCGCGCTATGGATGTCGAGTTTGTCCATCAGACTAGCTCTGTGGGACCTGACTGTTCCTTCGGTGATATGCAGCAACTCAGCGATTTCTTGGCTCGAATGACCCTCCGCAATCAGTTGCAGTACCTCTCTCTCGCGGTCGGTGAGTCTGTCATAGCGGTTTACTGTCATCGCTTCGGCCTTCCGGATGTACTCCTCAATGACTTTCCCCGATATCGAAGGGCTGAGGAAGGAATCACCCCGGTAGACGGCTTGAATGGCCAAGACCAGCTCTGTGACCGCTGCTTTCTTGACCACGTATCCTGATGCCCCGGCCCGCAGGATTTGATAGACGTACTCCTCGTCAGCATGCATGGTCAGAATCAGAACCTTGATCTCAGGAAACAATGCCTTGACCTGGCGGGTAGCCTCCAGGCCATTAAGGCCAGGCATGGCGATGTCCATCAGCACCACGTCGGGCAGCAACTGCTGGGTCATCTGAATGGCCTCTCTCCCATCTTCGGCCTCCCCTATCACCTCTATGCCCGCCTCATCATCCAACAGGGAGCGAATGCCCTGGCGAACGATGGTGTGATCCTCGGCCAATAGGACTCTGATCTTGCTCATGATACCCCCCTCCTCGATTTTCGATTTCCGATTTCCGATTTCCGATTGTCAATCGGAAGTCGCAAATCACTTCTTCTTCGCCGTCTTGCGGGAGGCGACGAAGATGGCCGTGAGCTCGTCGGCTTCTTGGACCAGATCCTGCACACGGGCCGCTGGCACCAGTTCAGTTTCCACCACCATCTCCAACCAAAAGAGGGATTCGTCGGCCTCTTCCTCCACGAGACCCAACTTGTGGACGAAATCGGCCTGCGAACGCGCCCGGCACGCAGCCCGATAGTTCGCTGCCACCGATGTGGCCGAGCGCAAGAGTTGATCGCCAACGACCTGCGCCGTTCGTGTCCGTGGCAAGGCTTCTACCAGGCGAATCACCCGCAACGCAAACTGCTTCGTCCGTCTTTTCAAATCCTCTTCGTCCATCCCACCTCCTCGATTTTCGATTTCCGAATGCCGATGGTTCGGCTGGCCTCACCACAGGTTTTCGATTTGTCAATCGCAAATCGAAAATCGAAAATCGAAAATCTCATACCGGTATTTCTATCGTCAGCCGGGTTCCCTCCCCAGGCCGTGACTGGATGTCGAAATTGCCGCCCAGGAAGGTCACCCTTTCTCGTATCCCCAGCAGACCTATCCCGCGCTCCGGAGCTTGGGAGTCTCCCATCTTCTCTACCTCAAAGCCTCGACCATCATCTTCAATCAATGCAGCCACTGACGCCTCCTTGCGCTCCACACGCAAATGTACTTTGTTGGCCTGCGCATGCCTGGCCACGTTGGTCAGTGCCTCCTGCGCCACGCGGTAAAGCGCCGTTTCCATCTCTGCGGGCAGCCTATCCTCTAGATCAATCGCTTCAAACGCAACCTCAATGTCTAGTCTTTTGGCGTATCTGTCCAGGTACCAGCGCAACGCTGACACCAGACCAAAATCGTCGAGCATGGTGGGCCGCAGGTCAAGAGACAACTCACGAACTTGCTCCAATGTCTGCTCGGCCAGCGAACTTGCCTCCGTCAGTCTCCTCTTGAGTGTGGCGGTAACCTGTGGCGGCAGTTCTTCCCAGATCTTTACCAGGCTGATGCGCATCATCGTTAGAGCCTGTCCCATCTCGTCGTGCAGCTCCCGGGAGAGCCTCCTGCGTTCGC
>CAZVCJ010000136.1:0-10991 GCA_964625745.1 uncultured Anaerolineae bacterium
CCTGATCCACGCGACGCTGAATCTGCTTCTGCAGGCTGCGATATCGTCGCTGGTTGCGCACAAAGCGATCTTCGAACGCGGGTTGGTAACGGCTCATTCGCCGAATACCTCTTCGTAAGTGTAGAACTTAAGCCGTCCTTCCCGCGCCCGCTGCTGAATATCTATCAGACTCTGGTAAAGCGGCGACCCTGGCTCAATGACTGTCGGTCCCTCATAGAGATCCAATCCGGCAAGCACGCTCTCGATCTCATCGCGCACGATGCGGCGGATTAGCGATTCTAACTCTGCTATGCTCAGGTTCGCCACCTGTTCGGATGCGTGTGTAGTGACTGTGGACATATCACTCCTCCATCACTGCCACCATCAACTATCACTCATGTGCTGCAGCGGCGCCTCCTCCAGCGTCAGCGAAAGCGGCGGCGCAGCCTCGATATCTGCCCCGGGCACATAGCCCAGCAAGTCCTCCACGTCCCGCCGCATCAGGTCGTAGAGGACGGTCAGCGGGATGTGGGCCGGACAGGTCAACTCGCACTGGCGACAGGCCACGCAGCGGCTGCTCATGTGCATGGCTCGAATCAAATGGAACATGGGGAAAGGCGGAGCCAGCAACCCCCGCTCCACCCACACCTTGTCCTCCAGCGCACAGGCCTCGCAGAAGCACTCCGGGCAGATGTTGCGGCAGCCGTAGCACTTGATGCACTTCAGAAACTGCTGCCTCCAAAACACCCTCCGCGCCGCCAGCGACATCCCCGCGTACTCGGCCACGATGGGATTAGGCGACGCGCCCTCCACCGACGTACCCATGACCTCCGCCTGGGGCCAGGAAGCTGGATCGGGCACGGGGTCGGCACAGTGGCACTCCTCGGCCTCCTCGGCGGTGCAGGCCACTCCCAACAGGTACAGCCGTTCAGGGTCCACCTGCTCCCGCTTGGCCATCTCCACCAGCGCACGAGCGTCGCACCCCCGGGCCACGATGCCGAAACGCGCCTCTGGATACCGCTTCTGCAGCAGGGAGACGACGGAGGCCAGCGGGTAGCGGGGGCCTAACTCCAACTGGGAAAGATCATCCCCCTGCTGAAAGAGGTAAGGAGCAGTCCCCTCCGCCGTCCGCCGCAATCCGATGACGCCGTCCAGTTCTTGAAGCTTTTCCGCCACGTGGACACGAAGTTCTTCCATCAAAGCATTTCGTCCAGCCATTCTACATGCTCCCTCGCAGTTGTTGTGCTCCCCAAGATTGGCTCATCCCTCTACCTCATCCCACGTGCGCCCCCGCACCGCCTCCAGTTCCCCATGGCTCCACCCCATCACCTGGCGCAGGAAGGTACCTGAGATCAAGGGGTAGATGTAACGGCGCAACTCCACTGTTGTCTCGTCCACCTCGGTCAGGTCTTTGTCTTCGCTCACCAGATAGTCCACACCTGCCCGAATCGCCGCCAAAGCCACCGGCACGTCCGTCACATCCCGCACCAGCCCGCTGTGGTTCTGGACATCTTCAGGGGAGGGGTCCGACACCAACTCATACGGGCAGCGGATCAGGAACTCGTCGAATGCGGCCTGGAACTCCGGGAATCGCTGAGCAATCCGCCGACGGGCCTGGCGGACCACATAGGGACAGAGTACCAACTGGAAATCACCCCGCACAGCGTGCCGCAGGATTTCCCAGGGCCAGCGAGGAAAGACCACACCTGAAAGCAGCACGTTGGCGTCCAGTAGTACCCGAACATCAGGCCTCGATGTCGGCACCGTAGACCTCCTGGTATACGGCCTGCTTGTCCCTCTCTAATTCCCGCAGCAACTGCTCCTCCGTCAACCCTTGTCTTTCAGCCACCCGGCCCAACTCACGGGAGAATCTGACGAAATACTGCTCGCTGGTTGCCTGGTAATTATGCACCGGCATGATGACCACCACGGGTAACCCACCCCGCTCGACGATGAGTGTCTCACCGTTCTTATAGACGCGGCGGATGACTTCCCCGAAGCGATTTTTTGCCTCCGTCGCCGTGATCGTCGCAGGCATTCTCCTCCCTCCCTTCTTGATTGGCTAACATAGACTAATTATAGCCAATATCACCCGCCCCGGCAAATTAGGGAAATGCGCCTTATACCCCTACCTCCTCCGCCATCGGCCCCAAGGCCCGCACCGCCTCCACGAACTCCTTCGTCACCTGGGCGAATTTCGGCGCCTCGGCCGACGATACCCAGTCCAGCCGCAGCCGATCGGGATTGATGCCCACGTAACCCAGCAGGTTGCGTAGCAGCGGGATGCGCTTGGCGGTGCGATGGTTGCCGCTGGTGTAGTGGCAGTCGCCGATGTGACAGCCCAGCACCAGCACCCCGTCGGCGCCGGCGCGGAAGGCCCGCAGGATCATCTCCGGCGACACCCTCCCCGAGCACATCACCCGAATGGGCAAGACGTTGGCCGGAGAGGGAAGTCGGGCGATGCCCGCACTGTCCGCCCCCGCGTAGGAGCACCAGTTACACAAAAAAGCAACGATTCGAGGTTCGAAAGATTCATCCATAATCAAGTCCTCACGTTTTACGTTTCACGTTTTACGCGATGCGTGAAACGTGAAACGTAAAACGTAATTTTATCCCACCAGCGCCAGCAGCCCATCAATTTGCGCCACGATCTCCTCATTGGTGAAGTGCAGCGCAGTGATGGCTCCGGCGGGGCAGGTGGCAGCGCAGGTGCCACACCCCTGACACAGGGCCGCGTTGACCTCCGCTTTCCCACCCCCATCGCGAGCGATGGCAGTGTAGGGACAGGCCAGAATGCAGTCGCCGCAGCCCACGCACTTCACGGCCTCCACCACGGCGATGGTGGGCGAGATGGTGACCTCTCCCCGGTTGAACAGACCCACCACCTCCAACGCCGCCGCCCCTGCGTGCGCCACTGTGTCCGGCACGTCCCGAGGCCCCTGGCAGGTTCCAGCCAGGAAGACCCCCGCCGTGTTGGTCTCCACCGGCCGCAACTTGGGATGGGCCTCGGCGAAGAAGCCGTCGGGCGTGCGGCCCAATCCGAAGAGAGCGGCTAGCCGGTGGGCGTCGTGGATCGGCTCGATGGCCGAAGCCAGGATCACCAGGTCCACGTCAGCCGCCACCAGTTTCCCCAGGTCAGCGTCCTCCCCCTTCACCCGCAGCTTGCCATCGGGCAGCACCTCCACCTCGGCCCCCCGGCCTCGAATAAAGGTGACTCCCTCCTCCTGCACCCGCTCGTAGAACTCTTCGTAGCCCTTGCCAAAGGCTCGCATGTCCATGTAGAAGTCGTAGACCTCGGCCCCGGTCTTGTCCCGCACCTGGTGAGCCTGCTTGAGGGAGTACATGCAGCAGAAACGAGAGCAGTACGGGTGGGCGTGCTCGTCCCGACTGCCCACGCAGTGGATGATGGCCACCCGCTCCGGCTTCTTCCCCTCAGCAGTGAGGATCTCACCGCTGGTAGGCCCACCCGCGCTGGTGAGCCGCTCGAACTGCAGGCCGGTGATGATGTTGGACGATAGACCGTAGGAGTACTGGGGCAACTGCCTGGGATCCCACATCTGGAAGCCGGTGGCGACGACGATAGCGCCCACATCCAGTTCCAACCACTGCTCGCGCATCTGGTGGTCAATGGCCTGGGCCTGGCAGGCGCGAACACATTCCAGGCACTCGGAGCAGACGGCGCAGGAGAGACAACGCTGAGCCTCGGCGACAGCCTGCTCCTCGGTGAGGCCAAGCTCTACTTCATGGAAGGTCGTGCGGCGCTCCGCCAGCGGTAGGTGAGTCATCTCCGGGCGCTCTGCCAGCTCCACGTCGCGAGGAATGGTCACCTCGATCTCCTCCGGACGCGGCCACTCGAAGGTGCGCCCAACCAGCAGGTCCTGCCCTCGCAGGTAACGATGAATCGTCTCTGCCGCGCGCTTGCCGGCCGCCATCGCATCTATGGCCATCGCAGGCCCGGTCACCGCATCTCCCCCGGCGAAGACTCCCTCCACCGGCGTCACCAGCGTGTTTTGATCAGCGGCCAGCGTCCTCCAGCGGGTGGTCTCCGCTCCCGCCAGCGGGGTCAGGTCAGGTTGCTGGCCGATGGAGACGATCACTGTATCCAACTCCAGGGTGAACTCGGAGCCCGGGACCGGCACGGGACGACGACGACCGCTCTCGTCGGGCTCGCCCAATGCCATGCGGATGCACTCCATCCCCACCACCCGCCCATCCTGCTCCAGCACCCGCGTCGGCGTGGCCAGGAAGTGGAACTGCACCCCCTCTTCCATCGCCGCCTCCACCTCGGCGGGGATGGCCGGCATCTCCGCCCGCGAGCGCCGATAGACTACTGTCACCTCGCTCCCCAGCCGCAGGGCACTGCGAGCGGCGTCAACGGCCGCGTTGCCCCCACCGATGACCGCCACCCGCCGCCCCAGCGCGACTTCCTCCCCCAGCCCCAGACGCCGCAGGAAGTCGGTGGAATGGATCACTCCCTCCAGGTCCTCGCCGGGAATGTCCAGACGACGGCTCTGGTGCGCCCCCACCGCCAGGAACACGGCGTCGTTCTCCCGATGCAGGTCGTCCAGGCTGGGACCTCCATCTCGCCCAACAGGTGTCCCCAGCCGAATCTCCACCCCCAGCGCGCGGATCAAATCAATCTCGTGGTTGAGGACATCGCGGGGGAGCCGGTACTCAGGAATGCCCACCGCCAGCATCCCGCCGGCCACCGGCAGCGCCTCGTAGACGGTGACGCCGTACCCCGTGCGAGCCAGGTGGTAGGCCGCGGTGAGCCCTGCCGGGCCTGCACCCACGATGGCTACCTGCTCCTGATAGACGCGCTCGGCCGCCTCCGGCAGCTCGCCCCCAGAGCAGGCATCGTACACGAAGCGCTTGAGGGCGCAGATAGACAGAGGCTGCTCCACCTCCTGCCGCTTGCAGATCATCTCGCAGGGATGATAACAGATTCGGCCCAGCGTGCCCGCGAAGGGCACGGTCTCGCGCACTAACTCCAGCGCCTCCTGAAACTTCCCCTCGCCGATGAGGGCGACGTAGCCCTGAACAGGGATATGAGCGGGGCAGGCAATCTTGCAGGGCGAGTCTTTCTTATCTATCACGAACACCGGCGGGATGGCCTGGGCAAAGGGACGATAGATGGCCTTGCGGGTGCCCAGCCCCTCGTCGAACTCGCTGAGCACCTGGACGGGACACGCAGCGGCGCAGTCGCCGCAGCCGGTGCATTTGTCCTCCAGCACGTAGCGCGGCTTGCGGCGCACCTGCACCTGGAAGTTGCCCACGTACCCGGATAATTTCTGGACTTCGCTGTAGCTCAGGAGGGTAATGTTGGGATGCCGACCGGCATCCATCATCTTGGGGCCGAGAATTCAGGTGCTACAGTCCAGGGTGGGAAAGGTCTTGTCCAGTTGGGCCATGTGGCCGCCAATGGTCGGCTCCCGCTCCACCAGGTAGACCGGGTAGCCAGCCTCGGCGATGGACAGGGCAGCCTGGATGCCAGCGATGCCGCCACCCACCACCAGCGCCGCCCTGGTAACTGGCTCCTGGCGCGGCTCCAGTGGGGCGTGATAGGCCACCCGCGCCACCGCCGCCCGCACCAGCCGCTTGGCCTTCTCCGTCGCCAACCCCCGGTCGCGGATCACCCACGAGACGTGCTCGCGAATGTTGGCCATCTCGAAGAAGTAGGGGTTGAGCCCGCTCTGGGCCAGCAAGCGCTGGAAGGTGGGCTCGTGCATACGGGGCGTGCAGGAGGCCACCACCACGCGATTTATCCCTAAGTCGCGGATGTCATCCTGGATCATCTGCTGGCCGGGCTCGGAGCACGTATACTTGTACTGCCGAGCGATGGTCACGCCGGGCAGGGCGGCGGCCATCTCCACCACCGCCGCCACGTCCACCGTGGCCGCGATGTTGATGCCGCACTCGCAGATGTAGACGCCGATTCGCGGTTCTTCCATACCACAAACTCCTTGTGAGTGTTCAGGTGCCAGGCACTTTCACCGAAGTTCTTAAAGCAAAAGCTCTTCCCAATCGTCTTCGGCATTGGGCAAGGCGACTTTTTCGGAAGTGCCTGGCACCTCAGTAGCTCTTCCTAACGATCACAACTCCTTGATTACGATAGCCGGGCCAGCACCGGGTTCACGGACACAACGTGCCGCTTAAACATCAGTTTACTTTCCGGCAGCCCGAAGGCCAGCCCCATCAACTGGGGCAGGAACAGCACCGGGATGCGCACCGGCCAGCCCATCTGTTGGGAAACCTTGTCCTGATAACTATCCAGGTTCATGTGGCACATCGGACAGACGGTGACGATGCAGTCGGCTACACTGGATGCCTCCAGAATCGCCCCCACCATCTGGAAGCCTACCTCCGGCTTGGTGGTTAGCAGCGACGTGCCACAGCAGGAGGCCTCGCGGTTGTGCCGATGCACCGTGGCCCCCAGCGCTTCCAATACGCCCACCATCGAGCCTGGCCGCTGGTCGTCGTCGAAGGGGCTGTAGGGTCGCACGGTCTGGCAGCCATAATAAGGGGCGACCGCCAGTCCGGTCAGAGGCCGCTGCACGCGGGCGGCGATGGCTTCCAGGCTAAAGTCGTTGGCCAGGATGTCCATCAGGTGCCGAGCCTGGATTGTGCCGTGGTAAGTCAGCCCTTCTACCTCCAAAGCCTGGTTGATGGTATCGAGCAACCCGGACTGAGAGGCGATGGCGGCAGCCGTGCGCCGAAAATTGGTGTAGCACGCGCTGCAGATGGTAAGCAAGTCCCGCCCGTCGCCGGCCTGCTCGGCCAGGGCCAGGTTGCGGGCCGGCAGCGTCACTCCTAGCAGGTCACTCATCGTGGAAGCGACGCTGGCCCCACAGCAGGTCCAATCCTCCAGTTCCTCCACCTCCGCGCCCAGGGCCTCCAACACCGCCAGCGTCGAGGTCTTGTACTCCAGAGCGGAGCTTTCCGCCGAGCAGCCAGGGTAGAATAAATACCTCATTGCTGCCCCTCCAATTCCGCCACTCGCTCAAATAGCCGATCCAGCCGGCCCTCGCCGCCCAGGCGGGGCAGCTCCAGATGGACTTTCCCCCGCGCCAGCAGCGTGAGTCCTAACCTGGCGTAACCCAGCGCGGTCAGGGGATTGGTCGCCAGGAAGTAACGAACCATGAACTCGATCTCCTTCGTGCGCCCGTAGCGGCGCATCACCTCGGCGAAGGCCCGATAGAAAGCCGTGCTCTCCCGCCACTCCCCGATCCCCTCCTCAAGCGCCAACTGCTTGAGCTTGACGATGGTCTCGGTGAGGGGAATCCCCCGCGGACAGCGGACGTGACAGATGTAGCACAGGCTGCAAAGCCACATCGCCTTGCTGTGAAGCACCTCATCCCGGAAGCCCAATTGGGCCAGTCGCCACATCTGACGGGGGCTGAGATCCATGGCGTGGGCGGAAGGACAGGAAGCCGAGCAAGTGCCGCACTGGATGCAGCGATTGAGTAGCCGTCCTGCTGGAATGAGGCTATCCACAAAGCTGGGGTCTCGTTTCACCGTGGTTAAGTTGATAACTTCGGAAGTCGCCAAAGGTTACCTCCTGACTCTATCGAATACATTGGGGGACAAGGGACTGTCTCTGCAAACCGGGCGACATTCTATCACACTCACCGCTCTTTGTCAAGAGCAAGATGAGCGAAAGCGATCGTTTCGGCCGGGGTGACGAAGAACCCCACCAGGTTCACCAATCCCACCACCTCGCTCGGCTGGCCATTCTCGGCCAGCAGGATGAGGCTGGGTGTGGCCACCTCCCCCCCCACGGCTTCGAGGAAAGCAGCCACCAGGCCCAGGAGGGCTCTCCTGGGCCTGGACAGCAGCCACACGCCATTCTCTCCGAGCGAAGAAGCGACAGACAATGAGGCATCCCATAGCCAGCAGGAGTCCCGCTACCCAGGGCTTGATCGTCTGGCCGGGGACCGAGGCCAGGAAAAAGGTGCCCAGCACCCCGCCGATGACGCCGGGAAGGACCAGGGGAAGGACGAGCTCCCTTTTGACGTTGCCGAGCTAGTGATGGGCGATCCCGGAAACCAGGGTGGTCGCGATCTCCGTGCTGTGCACCGACGCACTGGCGATGGCCGGGGCCAGCCCAACGTCCCGTCAATGAACTGGGCGCCGAATCCTGCCAATAGTATGCCGATCAAGAAGGTGACGTTGAACATGGGGTGTCAGCGGCCGCCAGGATTTCAGTGAAGCTCCTGAAGATGTCGCTTTCGGTGATAATGCCCACCAATTCCCCGTCGCACATGACTGGCAGGCCACCGATCTTGTTATCGGCCATGATGCGGACCGCCTTTTCCAGAGGGGTGTACTCAGACACAGTGATGACATCCGTGGTCATGATCTCACCTACCGTTATTTTGGAGATAAGATAGTGAAGCTCGTAGATGCTCAGAGAAGTGGCTGGCAAGGGAGAGGCTACAACAGATCCTTTAGCTGCCCCTCCTTTTCGATGACTAATCGCCAGTCTTGGTCGGGTTCCGGACGACTGGGGACCCCAGGAAGAGCTCAAGCACCTGTCTGGCCCCAAAGCCCCCCCCCGCCCCCTGGGGACGCCGGTAGATGAACCAGTAGATCGCAGCCACCATGAACCCGCCGCCGAAGATGTTGCCGGTGGTCACGGAGATGAGGTTCCCAATGAAACCCTGCAAATTGAGGTTGATCAGGTCGCTGGCCACCTTGCCTGCCGCTGCCACCACCTGCGGCTCTCCCTTCAACAGGAGTCCCATAGGGATGAAGTACATGTTGGCGATGCTGTGTTCGAAGCCAGAAGCCACAAAGGCAGTGATGGGGAACAGGATGGCCAGTATCTTATCCGTCACGCTTCGGCCGCTCAGACAGAGCCACACAGCCAGGCACACCAGAGCGTTGCACAGAATACCCCGCGCCAACCCCTCGGTGAAGGAGAGATTCACCTTGCCGTTGGCGGTGTTCAAGGCCATGGCCCCGACGTGATAGTTGGCGAAAGTCCACTGCCTGGTGAGATACATGAGCATCGCCGTGCCCAGGGACCCGACCAGGTTCCCGAAGTAGACGATGACCCAGTTACGCATGAGTCGCCCCAGAGTCAGCTTGCCACCGACCCAGGCCATGACGATCAAGTTGTTGCCTGTGAACAGCTCCGCGCCGGCGACGACGACCAGGATCAGGCCCAGGCTGAAGACGAAGCCGCCTAATAGCTTGTTCAGGCCGAAGCCTAGCCCACTATCGGTGGTGACCAGGGTGCAAAACTCCGCTCCCAGCCCGATGAAGGATCCGGCCAGGACAGCCAGAGCGAACATGCCCCAGAAGTCCAGATTGGCCTTCTTGACACCGACGTTCTCCATTCGTTCCGCCATCTCAGGAGGCGGAAAAGCATCTACAGTGATTTTGTCAGACATGGTGAAGGACCTCCTTTGGATTTTGCCTACTTTGTTGTCTGTTGGTCAATCTTTTTGAGGATTTGCTCCTCCCAAGCCCCGTGGATGATCTCCGGATACGCCTGCCCCCAGCCGCCCAGATCACGCACCGTAAATGGCTGCTGGATCTCTTGAAACTCCGGCACGGCCTGGTTGAGCGTCTCGTCGGTCACGGCCCGGAAATAGTAGTGGGTGAGCGCCTCCTGCGCCGCCTCACTCCATAGGAAAGCGACGAACGCCTCCACCACTTCCTGCTCCCAGGGCTTCACGTTGTTGTCCACGATGACGGCCAGGTGCTCGCTCATGACCGTGCCAGGCGGCGTGACGACCTCCAGATCCGCGCCCCGGGCCTGGGCTAGCAACGCGTCCTGCTCATAGGTGACCAGAGCATCACCTACGCCGAACACGAACTGCTTCAAGGCTTCACGAGCTGAGGGCGGGGCAGCGACTACGTTGGCCCAGATGTCCTGCAGTTGCTCGTGAGCTGCTTTCTGGCTACCGCTCTTTTCATCCAGCAACGCCGACCCGTACTCGGACAGAAGCGCCCACTGGGCTCCACCTGAGGTGCGGGGATCAGGATGGACGAGGCTCACGCCGGGGCGAGCCAGGTCCGCCCAATCCTTGATCCCCAACGGGTTGCCGGGGCGAACCACGATGACAATGGGGCTGCGGCTGAAGATCCCTTGATGGGGGAGGGTGTGCCAGTCCGTCTCCACCCAATCGTTGATCCGCAACCAGACGGCGTACTGCTCATTGGAGAGAATCGCCACGTCGGCCGATGCGCCGTCCAGGATTTCCTTGGTCACCTCATCGGAGTTAGCGAAGACACTCTGCAAGGTCACCTCCTGGCCTTTCTGGCCCTTCCAGTAGTCCTGGAAAACGGGAAAGACCTCCTCGGTCATGACCTCTTCCTCGACACTGAAGCCGTAGACTACGATGGTGGCGGGGCGAACTGCTTCGCCGCGTTGAGGTACCGGAGGCAAACAGCTTGTGGTGAGCAACACAAGGGACAGTACCACGACAACCAGCCCTGCTACTTTGCCCGTGATCTCCGTCTCTTTAGTCAAACTCCCCTCTCCCCCAAGCTGTTCTGTGTTGAGATGTTTCCTTCCCTAACTGGAGGGGCCATCAATTCAGACAGCCCCTCCAGCAATTGGGATCTTGGTATATCCTGTCAGGATACTCATGTTACTTCGCCGGCACTGCTGCCTTTCGAGCGGCTGTCTTCCTGCTTTCGCGCATCTTGTCCCGCACCATCTGGCACAGACCAGCAACGACCGTGAGCCAAACCAGGGCGGGTACAAAGAGCACGACGACAATCCCAATCAGTCGGGCAACTATCGCTTGCGCTTCCATGACAACCTCCTTTCTTTAATCAATCCGATATTCAGCCCAGCGTGTTACATACAGCCTAGCGCGAGCCTATCGGTTGCTGTGCTTCCTGAGCCGGCTCGATTTGGGTACGGCGAGTCTCCTGAATCTTGTCTCGCACGATCTGACGCAGCCCAGCGATCACCGTGGCCCAGACCAGGGCAGGCACGAAAAGCACAACCACGATGCCAATAACCAGCGCCACCACCCCTTCAATGCTCCCCATAG
>CAZVCJ010000137.1:0-10973 GCA_964625745.1 uncultured Anaerolineae bacterium
CCCTATTCTTGCTCTGTCAAATGGCGACCAGCCAAAACGAGCCGAGGTGCCAGGCGGGCGCATATACGAGTTGGGGGAGCGTGAGGAAAAGAGTGAATCTAGCGCCGGCCGAGTAGGAGCGGAGCGACGTATCGAGGCCAAGCGGGTCGCCCAAGAGCCGCTCGCTTGGTTTCGATACGCTTCGCTACTCAACCGGCGCTCGCTCCCCCAAGATTTACACACGCCCGTGCCAGGCACTTCCGTAGAGCTATCTGGCCCGACGCCGAGAGCGATTTGCAGGACGCTCTTGGGTGTGAAATCCTGGGGGAAAGTGCCTGGCACCCTTCGTGCCTTGCGATCAGCCGAAGCGAATCCGGTGCTCTTCCCAGGCTGCATCCACCAACTCCGGGTTGGAGAAGAGGTCAACAGCCGTCATCGCCAGAGCTTTGGCCGCATCCAGCAGGCCGGCGTGCCCTTCCGGGGAAACCGAAGCAGCGCGGAACTCCGGTGAATGGCCTGCTACCTCTTCGGGCGCGATGGCGACGTAGGGATGCAAAGCCGGGACGACGTGACTGACGTTGCCCATGTCGGTAGAGCCCATGCGCCCGCTGGGCTCTGGCAGTTGCACCTCTCGGCCCAGCGCAGTCAGATTGGCCTCGAAGAGGTCGGCCAGGACGGAGCTGGGAACCATGTCGGCGTAGTACTTCTCGCCGCGCGTCAGTTTGACCTCGGCGCCAGCGGCCAGAGCCCCGGCCCGCGCGCAATCCTCCACCTTGTCCAGCATAGCCAGCGCGTGGTCCTTTTCCGCCGCTCGCACCAGAAACTCGGCCGCGGTGTAACCGGGGATGATGTTGGGAGCCGCGCCGCCGTGGGTGATGATACCGTGGATGCGGACGTCATCGGTAAGTTGCTGGCGCAGCACGCTGATGTTGTTGTAGGTCAGGATGCAGGCGTCGAGGGCGTTGATGCCTTTGTCTGGCGAGCCAGCAGCGTGGGCAGACTGGCCGAAGAATTCCATCTTCAACTCGTAGCAGGCCAGCGAGGTGCGGCGGGTCATGGTGCGCGTGGAGGGATGAACCATCATGGCCACGTCCACGCCAGCGAAAACGCCAGCCTCGGCCATGATGACCTTGCCCGCGCCACCCTCTTCGGCCGGGGTGCCGACCACCTGGATGGTGCCAGCCACCTCATCGAGTACGGATTGCACAGCGAGGCCTGCGCCCACCGAGGCCGTGCCGATGATGTTGTGGCCGCAGGCGTGCCCCAGTTCGGCCAGAGCGTCGTACTCGGCCAGGAGCGCCACGACGGCCCCCCCCTTCATCCCCCCCAATGGGGGGGAAAGAGAGGGGGTGGTGTACGAGGCCACGAAAGCGGTCTCCAGTCCAGCCACACCGCGCTGCACCGCAAACCCCTCTCGCTCCAGGACAGCGGTCAGGAGCGCCACGGCCTCGAACTCCTGGAAAGCGAGCTCCGGGTTGGCGTGAATCGTGTCCGAAATGCGGATCAATTCGTCGCGCCGGGCGTCTACCTCAGCCACAACCCGTTGCTTCAGTTCGTCAACATTGGTCATTGTGTCTCTCCTTAACTGAAATTTGTGGGGAAACCAGGTTTTTCCCTGCCTGAGCAAGCAGATCGTTGTCTTGTTATCTCTTGAGACACCAAGAAAGGTATCTCTTCAGCCCAAAAACCTGGTTTCTGATTGGATCCTTCAACTGGGCAGCGGCAAGTCGCGGGCCGTCAGATCGCGAAAGGCCTCTCTTCTCTGAATGAGCGCGGCTTGTCCGTCCCTGACCAGGACCACCGCCGGACGAGGAACAAGGTTGTAGTTGCTGGCCAGGGGCAGACAATAGGCCCCGACCATCGGTACGGCCAGCAAATCGCCAGGTGCCAGGCAGGGCAAGGTGATGTCGCGGATGAGCACGTCCCCCGATTCGCAGAATCTCCCGGCCACGGTCACTGTCTCCTCGGCCGGCAGGTGGGCCTTGTTTGCGACCAGGGCGGTGTAGCGAGCGCCGTAGAGGGCCGGGCGAATGTTGTCGGCCATGCCGCCGTCCACGGAGACGTAGGTGCGCACACCAGGGATCTCCTTGCGCGCGCCGACGCGATAGAGTGCCACCCCCGCCGGGGCAACGATGGAGCGGCCCGGCTCGATCACCAGCGTGGGCAGAGCCAGCCCGTGGCGGCGACAACTGTCAATCACAGCCTGACACACGGCCTGCACGTATCGCTCCACTGGCGCGGGAGGGTCGGCTTCGTGATGGGGCACCCCCCAGCCCCCACCAGGGCTCAACTCGTGCAACTCGAAGCCATGCCGTGCCTTCACCGCCGCCGCGAAATCCACCAGAAGGGTGACGGCCTCAGCGAAGGGCTCAACGTCGAGAATCTGGGAGCCGATGTGGGCATGCAGGCCGACGAGTTCCAGATGAGGGCTGGCTTTGGCGCGAGCCACGGCACTCTCGGCAGCGTCCGTTTCCAGCGGGAAGCCGAACTTCGAATCGAGCAGCCCGGTTTTGCGATAGACGTGAGTGTGGACATCAATGCCCGGTGAGAGGCGCAGCCAAATGGGAATCTGGGCCCGCCGTTCGGCGGCCAACTGCTCCAGCTCATCCAGCTCGAGAAAATTGTCCACCACGATGCGCCCCACGCCCTCATCCAGGGCCATGACCAGCTCTGCTGGTGTCTTGTTGTTGCCGTGGAAGTGAATCCGCTCGGCGGGGAAACCCGCCTGCCGAGCCACGTAAAGCTCGCCACCTGATACCACATCCAGGCTCAAGCCTTCCTGAGCGAAGAACTGAGCCAGGGCCAGATTGAAGTACGCCTTGCTGGCATAAGCCACCTGAGCGGGGCCTGGGTAGTGCTGCGCCAGGGCCTGCCGATACTCTCGGCACCGGGCACGGAGCGTCGTCTCGTCGAAGACGTAGAGAGGTGTGCCGAATTCCTCAGCCAGGGATGAAGCCGAACGTCCCCCCAACCAGAGCTCCCCCAACTCATCCAAACGGGTGGACGACGGAAAGAGTGCAAGCGTTTCTGTCCTCATCGCCTCGTTACTCGTTGCCTCGTCACTCATTTCTGCTCGGATTCAGGAAAAAAGGCGGGCCAGATGGCCCGCCCCTAGCACGCCCTCCCAACATGCGTTTCGGGTTTAGAGTTCATTCAACTCGAAACCCCGAACCCGAAACTCCGAACTGTCTACGTTTCCACCTTGTATGGATCCAGTGCGTCCCGCAAGCCGTCACCGATGAAGTTGATGGCGATGACGGCGATGAAGATCATCAGGCCAGGGAAGATGGCCGTCCACGGGGCGCGGGTCATCTGGGTCTGGGCGTTTTTGAGCATGTTGCCCCAGGTGGGCGTGGGTGGCTGCACGCCGAAGCCCAGATAGCTCAGGCCAGACTCGGTGATGATGGAAGTGGCCACGCGGAAGGTAGCGGCCACAATGACGGGGCTCATGGCATTGGGCAGCAAGTGGCGAGCCATAATACGCACGTTGGATACACCACAGCAGCGAGCCGCCTCGATGAATTCCTTCTCCTTTAGGGAGAGGAACGTAGCCCGAATCACTCGGGCCACCCTCATCCAGGCCAGCACGGCGATGACCAACACGATAGAGAAAACACTGGCAAAGGCCGTGCCCCGCAGCGCCTCGATAGGAATATCCCGCAGCGCAAGAGCCAGTATGATCAGGACAAAAAGCTGGGGGAAGGCCAGCATCATGTCGGTGAAGCGCATCAGAACATTGTCCACCCAGCCGCCATAGAAACCGGCCACGCCGCCGACGATAGCACCAACGATCACTGCCAGCGCCATGGCCATGACCCCTATGCTCAAGGAAACCCGGCCGCCGTAAAGAATGCGGGTCAGCAAGTCACGGCCCAGCTCGTCCGTTCCCATCAGGTGTTTGACCGATGGCGGCTCTAACATGGCATCCAGGTTGATTTTCTCCGGATCCCAGGGTGAAATGTAAGGCGCGAAGATGGCTGACAGGGCAAAGATGAGGATAATGGCTGTGCCGACCATGGCCGGTTTGTGGCGACGATAGGCATGCCATATCAACTGGGTCATGGTTTGCTCTTCACGATACTTTGGTGCCAGGTTCAATAGCGGCTTTTCCTGGGGCTGCACAGCTTCGGAATCGGACATGGACAACCTCCTCTAGTTCCGTGGTTGACACTGGCGTTTTTCCGTAGTGACGACTTCAGTCGTCCACAATGGCGCCACAGCGACTGAAGTCGCTACTACGAACCCTTATGACGAACCCCTCACTCGTACCGGACGCGGGGATCGAGGAAGGCGTAAACAACGTCGGCAATCAGATTGAAGGCTACGATAAGCGTGGCATTGATCATGACGATCCCCATCAGAACAGCGTAGTCCACCCGCTGCGCCGAGCGGAAGAACAGCCTACCCATCCCTGGCCAGCTAAAAATGGTCTCGGTGAACAACGCGCCGCCAAAGAGAATAGGCAAATCCATAGCCAGAATCGTCACCACGGGGATAGCGGCGTTCTTGAGGGCATGGCCGTACAGAACGGCCCGCTCCCTGAGCCCCTTACCCCGCGCCGTGCGGATATAGTCCTGGTGAATGATCTCCAACATGCTGGCCCGCATGTAGCGCATGTACTCCGCGGCACCGAAGACGCTCAGCATCGCCACCGGCAGGACAAGGTGGTGCAGATAATCCCACCAGGGCGTGTAGCCCAGTTCACGCTGAAGCCGGACGTCGTACATGCCGCTGCCAGGAAACAGCGGCTTACCCGCCAGGCTCTCCCCCATCCACGAAGGCCAGTCGAGACCGGCGTGAAAGACGATGATCAGGATCAGTCCAAACCAAAAGATGGGGATAGACCGCCCCGCATAAGCAAGGACTGTACAAACGTGGTCAAAGAGTGAATACTGTTTAATGGCTGAGATAATGCCAACAGGAATGGCGATCAACAACTGGCCCACGAAAGACACCGCCATCAGGTAAAAGGTGGCTGGGAAGCGTTCCAGGATTATCTCCAGCGCCGGGCGGCGTTCCACGTTGGAGCGACCAAGATCCCCGTGTAGTACTGCGAAGAGCCACTTAAAGTACCGGCTGTCAAGGGGATTCACGCGGATGTTGACATTCTCGCGCTTTGTCCACCCGGTCACGCGATCCTTGACGTAGAGCACTTTGACCCAGTTGCCCAGATCATTCTTTTGACTGTCCACAATGGCCACTTTGGTGCCGCTGGACACTTCTCCTGTCTTGGTTGGTTCGATGCCACCTGATGGCTCCGGTTTGTTGTAGAGCTCTACTGTTTCCACCTTGATCGTGCCTGAGCTACCCCGGAAGTTCAGGAAAGCTGGCTGCCGGAGGCCAAGCCGGAATTCCAGCATGGCCATGTCCGCCGGCGTAATGTTCGGGTTATCTTCATAGATGGCCATCGGATCCACAGGGCTGACGATGATCAGCCCGTACACGACCAAGCTGATGAAAAGCAGAACGGGAATGGCTTGCAAAACCCGACGAACCAGATACCGCGTCATAAGCGCACCCTCCACAAAACGTAACTGCTGCTCAGCCCGTGTCATTGCGAGGAGCGTTTTTTGCGACGAAGCAATCTCCTCCTTGCGGCTTGGGGATTGCTTCGCTTCGCTCGCAATGACAGCCTGAGTAGTCACCACAAAACAAGGGTTGGCGGGCGGTTGTGGGCCGCCCGCCAACCGGCTAGTTCGCGTCGAGAGTTACTTCTCGATGTACCACTCCTCCGCGTTCCAGGATCCCGTGGAAGTCCAGATGTTACCCACGTAGCCCTTGAAGTGATCGCGCAGCAAGTCAATGTCCGCGCGGTCGTAGAGATAGATGTGCGGCCGGCCCTCAGCGATCAGCTCGGACCCCTTCTGGTAGGCCGCCTTGCGCACCTCCAGGTCAGGACTGGAGCCGGCGATTTCCATTTGCGCACCATATTCGTCGTCGATCCAGCGCGAATAGTTGTAGCCCTGGCCTGAGTTGTCGTCGCAGGGAATGTTGTACGGAGCATAGTAGCCGTCCATCTGGCTGTGCGGGTCGGTGCCATACGTAGTGGTGAACATCAGGATGTCGAACTGTCCGTGCTTGCGGAAAGCGCCGGCGGAGTAGCTGCCGAACAGCTCCGCGCTGGGCACGTTCTCGATGTACATCTCGATGCCGACGTCGGCCATCATCTCCAGGATCACCTGCTCGCACTGCTCGCGCAGCGCGTTGCCGGAGGTGGTCTGGAGCTTTAGCCTGAGTATCCTGCCTTCTTCAGCGTAGGGGCAGCCATGGCACTCGCGGATACCATCGCCGTTGGTGTCCGTCCAGCCCGCCTCCTCCAGCAGAGTCTTGGCCTTATCAGGGTTAAACTCGCTCTTCGGGATGTCCGGCGCAGCCCAGCCAATGTTCATCTCCGTGGTGCCAACTGTTGCCAGGCCGTACAGCAGCTTGTCTATGATGAGTTGCTTGTCAATGCCCAGCTCGATGGCCTCGCGGACCTTGGAGTCTCCCAGCGCCCAGTGCCACGAGGGATTCTCGCGCAAGTACTCGACGCAAGGGGCATCCAGCGTTGGATCGCGCAGGTTCAGGAGCAGCCGCTCGGTGCCGGTGCTGGGCGGCATGCTGACCGCTACACCCTCCCAGGCCTCGGCCTCGGGGATGTCGGCCTCGATCAGGTCCCACACGAAATCGAGCTCGCCGGTCTGGATGAGCTGCTTGCCCACCTCGCGGCTCTCGATCCAACGCAGGATGATGGCGTCCACATAGGGCTTGCCCTCTGTCTTCCACAGCCAGAAGTTCTCGTTGCGCACGAGGGTCATGTGGTCGCCAGAGGCCCACTCTTCGAGCTTGTAGGGGCCCAGGCTGAGGGGCCAGCGGTTGAACTCCCACTCCTGCATCTTGGCCGGGTCGAGGCCCAGGTGACTGGGCAGGACGGGATTGGAGAGCATGGCCAGATAGGGCGCGTAGAACTTAGTGAACTTAACCACCACGGTGTAGGGGTCGGGGCAGGTGATCGATTCGACGTCCTCCCAACCGGTGGTGCTCACCGCGCCGCTCTCAGGATGCATGTACGTCTGCCAGGTAAAGACGACGTCGTCGCAGGTGAACTCGTCGCCGTCCTCCCAGAGATAGCCTTCGTGCAGATTGAGCGTGATGGTCAGGCCATCATCCGAGACGCCCCCGTTCTGAACGGTGGGCACTTCCTTCGCCAGTTGAGCGTAGAAACTGCCGTCCGGTGCGGCGTCAACCAGCGCGCTCTCGAGAAAGTCGCCGGCCCAGCTCGCTACCGTCTGGGTGCGGATGAGCGAGTTCAGCAGCTCCGGCTCCTGGTAAAAGCCCAGAACCAGTGTGCCGCCCTGCTTATCGGCCCCCGGCTTAGGCGTAGCCGTGACCACTTTCTCGACCACCACCTGTTTCTCCACCTCGACGGTCTGAATAACCTCCTTCTCGACCACTACTTCCTTCTCCACCTCGACGGTGACCGGAACCTCTTTCTCGACGATCACTTCCTTCTCGACCACCTCGGCGGTGGGTGGCGCGCAGGCGGCCATGACTATGCCCAGCACCACCAGAACAGCTAAAAGCTTGCTTCTCATTTCTCAATCTCCTCCTTGTTTTTTGGGGTTATCTCCGAGTAGCCCAAGGAAGCCCAATCCTGCAAGCCAGCTCAGATGGGTGGGGCGCGTTACGCTTTTGGGCTTTCATCACCTCCTCTCTGGACTGCGAAAGCAGTTGGAGAAATAAGGTAAAAAAACGAATGTCTCTTCGGTCTTGAAGTGGCTTTCTCCAAGCTGCTGTGGAGTTATGCTCATGCTTAGGAGTGCATACTGGTGAGTCACACAACTCTAATGGGGAACACCAATATATCATGATTGGACAACCTTGTCAAGTCATGGAATCCTCACTTACTCATTCTTTGCAGTCAGAGGTTTCTATATACACACCCTGGGCTCTCAAAAGGTTCACGAGTCCCCTCCCCCTCCAGTATGCACATTGCTCGGCCAGCCAGGCTTCTGTGCCGACCTCCACCCGTCTCTTGAGAGCATCAATGTGGTAGCCCGGCGTGCACCCAGGACGGTCGTCGGGTACGAACTCCGAGAGTTTGAGGCAGGGGAAATCAGGGCAAAGCCCACAATGCTCCAGACCCTTGTTGAGCACGCAGCACCGGTAGAAGTCGCACTCACTGTGCTCGGTGCAGCCCTGGCACGTCAGGCCGAAATTGGGGCACTTGCCACACCAGTCGCCACAGACACCCGCCAGGACACCTTCCAGAGGCTTCATCATCAGCTTTGCCATAGGCTCAACTGGAAGGGTGGCTGTTTGCCGTTCATCAAGATGAAGGGGGCGGCACGTTTGGCTATGGCTCCGATCTGGCGGAGGTCCGAAAGCTCGCAGAATTTGCCCTGCCCCCGCAGCTTGAGGATGCGGGAAGCCGAGGTAGGGCCGATGCCGGGGACCCGGAGCAGTTCCTCGCGACCGGCCCGGTTTACCTCCACGGGGAAGCACTCAGGATGGGCCTGGGCCCAGATCAGCTTAGGGTCAGCTTCACCGGGCAGATTGCCCGAATCATCGAAGACCAAATCCTCGAAGGTGAAGCCATACCTGCGGAAGAGGAAATCGCTCTGGTATAGGCGATGCTCGCGCAGAGGCGGCGTAGGGGGATGATCCTCCAGGGGAGTATCTGCAATCGGTTGGAAGGCGCTGAAGTAAACCCGCGCCAAATCCACCTCCCGATAGAGCCGCGCGGTGGTCGAGAGGAGCTCGCGGTCGGTTTCGCCCGATGCGCCGACGACGAACTGGGTGGTCTGGCTAACCGAGGCGCGCCTGCCCTGGCCCTCCCCGATGAGGCGATTAGCCCACTGCAGAGGCTGGAGGAGGTGAGCGGTGAAATCCTTGGGGGGAGCGATGCGGGCCAGGCGTTCCGGGTTCGGGGCCTCCAGGTTCACCGAGACCCGATTGGCCAATTGCACCGCTCGCTCCACGTGGGCGAAAGTAGCGCCAGGCAGGATCTTGAGGTGGACGTAGCCGGGGAAGGCATATCGCTGGCGCACCAGCTCCACCGTGGCGATCATGCGGTCCATGGTGCGGGCCGCGTTGCACACGCCGGAGCTGAGGAAGAGGCCCTTCACCAGTCCCTTGCGGTGCATCTGGTCGAAAGCGTAGGCCAGCTCCTCTGGGGTGAAACTGAGGCGCCGGAAGTTGCGGCTGGCGCGGTTGGCGCAATAGTAGCAGTCGTTCTCGCAGGCGTTGGTGAGCAGTATCTTGAGGAGGTTGATCCTCTTGCCGTCGGGCAACACGGCCGGGTAGATCCAGCGGCCCAGGTCGTCTCGCACCCGGTTCGCCTCCGTGCCGCAGGCTTCACCGCACAAATCATACTGAGCTGACCGGCCCAGCACCTCGATCTTTTGGCGCGTATCCACACTAACCACCTCCCCGCCTGGACTGCCCATATTATACGAACAAATGTTCGAAATGTCAAGAATAAAGACTCAGTCCACGTCGTGCCAGCCGCCAGGCACTGAACTGTCGAGCCAACGGAGATAGTCAGCATCGCCGGCCACGATGGGCAGGGCAATAATCTCAGGAGTCTCGTAACTGTGCAGCTCTTTGACACATCTCTTCAGGTGCTCAAACACATCCCGGCGACTTTTGACGATCAAGAGAGCTTCGCTATCGCGCTGCACCTCATCTTGCCAACGATACACCGAGGTAATGGAGGGGACTATGTTGATGCAGGCAGCCAGCATCCGTTCGACCAATGCCTGGGCTATTTTGTCGGCTTCCTCCGATGAGCCGACCGTGATGAGAACAATGATGTGTCCAGAATCGGACATCCTGTACTCCTCTCCTCGATTATTACAATACTCTTCGAGTGTATTTTCGGAGGACAATCAGGCAATAAACAAAGTAGGAAGGTGATACGGGCGCCCAAAAATAAAAAGGCACCCTCGGCAGGATTCGAACCTGTGACCTCCTCCTCCGCAGGGAGGCGCTCTAATCCGCTGAGCTACGAGGGCGCGCAACAGGCGGGGAGAGTGGGATTCGAACCCACGGAAGAGCTTATTGGCCCTTCAACCGCTTAGCAGGCGGTCCCATTCGTCCACTCTGGCATCTCCCCGGGCTGGATATAGAATTGGCTAGTTTGGCGGAGGGAGAGGGATTCGAACCCCCGGTGAGGCTGCCCCCACAACGGTTTTCAAGACCGTCGCCATAGTCCACTCGGCCATCCCTCCGGACTCGGAGAGACTTGCCCTCCCCATCCGCTATTAGTATAGCAAAGAGCAGCGATAATGTCAAACTTCCGCTGGCAGATAAAGATGGCGATTGAAATCGTACCTGCGAGGGCACTCCGTGCCAGGCGACCACCTACGTGGTCGCGGGAATCGTCCACGCAGGCTTCGTCGTGAGCTCAGCCGAACGGTGGACGACTGGCGCATTCGCGCCCTCCAGAGGCGGTTTCAACCGCTATTCTTGTCTTGATGGCGGTGCTGGTGATAGCCAGCCTGGGGTTCGCCTCGGTCGTCAGCGCGCAGAGTGACAATGGCATGGGCACCCTAAATGCCGAAGGAGGCGGGTTCGCCGGACTCCACGGCGCTGGCTACATGCGGATCAGTGGCAGGGGCGTGCTCTGGGTCAAAGGTGAGGAGTCCATCGAAATCCGGAGCGACGGCCACAAGAAGGTCTTCCCTGACGGCTGGACCGAATACGCTGGCTTCGACGGGGCTGCCCGGATCCGTGGACAGGACGTCTCGGTGCTCATGGCTGGAGAGGGAATTGACCTCTACGCCATCGGCGCTGGCCGGGCCATCCTGTGGGATGAGGGCACCTATGAGATCAACGGGCTCATCACTGGCAGGTGGTCAGATACCATCGGAATCCTGGACTACTAGCCGCGCCTTGAGTTGGGCATAGCTCTATATACCCCGCCCGATGACATCATTGCGAGTCTTCCATGGCGCGGCGCGCCATCCGTAGGGAGCAGAAACGTCCCACCCTCACCCTAACCCTCTCCCTGC
>CAZVCJ010000138.1:0-10853 GCA_964625745.1 uncultured Anaerolineae bacterium
CAGGGCGCTATTCAATTGTTAACTTACCATAAAATTACATTCTCCGATACACTCTCTAGCGTTATTCTTACACAACTGAGGTACAATAGAGTTGAAGATCTACAAAGGAGGTGAACAGTAATGGCTAACATAGTACGTTGGGAACCCTTCCGGGATTTGATCTCCCTGAGGGAAGCGATGGATCGGCTGTTTGAGGAGAGCTTCATCCGGCCTCGCTCTGGCTGGCTGGCTCCCCAGGGCCCCGGGACCCTGGCGGTGGACATGTATGAAACCGACCAGGACGTGGTAGTCAAGAGCTCTGTGTCCGGCGTCAAGCCCGAGGACATTGACATCACCATCACCGGCGATACCCTGACCATCAAGGGCGAGACCAAGACCGAGGAGAAAGTCGAGGAAGGCAACTACATCCGCCAGGAGCGACGCTACGGAGCTTTCTCTCGTTCCCTGACCTTGCCCACGACTATCGTGGTGGAGAAGGCCAAGGCCGAGTTCGAGAACGGCGTGCTGACCCTGACTCTCCCCAAGGCTGAGGAAGTCAAGCCCAAGACCATCAAAGTTAAGACCAAGTAGCAATCGCCAATGCGTCAATGACCAAATCCCAGTAACTCGAAAGAGGTCGGGATTTGGTCATTGCGCGTCATCTATCCCTATTCACGCCAACGAGACTTGAGGAGATGCCCCAATGCCCATGTACGAATACGAGTGCCTCGAATGTGGCCTTCACTTCGAATGCCTTCAGAATTACAATGACCCACATGTTGCGCGGTGTCCACGAGGCCATCGTAACGTGCGGCGGGTGTTCTCACCTCCGGCCATTGTCTTCAAAGGTTCCGGCTTCTACGTGACCGACAACCGCCACGGCAGTGGCGACAACAGGAAGCCAAGCGTAGAGGCCAAGACACCCCAGAAGAAAGAAGCTGCCAACTGAGCACAAGAGTTGGCAGCTTCCCCATTTCTCTATTTCTCCCCAATCCACCGCCACCAGTATGATGTCCACGATGTCGCCCAGCACTGCTCCGGCCGGCAGCGAACATGAGCCGCTGCTGCCGCTGGTGTGGTAGATGCTCTCTTCCTCCTTCAGTGGTTATGGTTCAGGTTCCGTTGGGACCCCCGGTCTCTGGCAATGCCACGATGATGTCGCGAACCTCCACCGGCTCAAGGCTGCCGCCAGGGTCCTTGACCTCGATCTCAGTGGCGTACACAGTCCGCGGCCCCACCTGCTTGCCCTTGACCTCCGCCAGCAGCCCCACCTGCGGGGTGGCGCCTGTGATGACAGTGTCATCGGTGATGAGCACGGTGAAGCCAGCAACGATCCACACACCTTCCTCGATGCTCTGGATGCGGCCCCTGAATTCGACTTCGGGAGGCTTGACCACGATGAGCTTGGCCAGCACAGAGCGATTGTCCAGCAGGAAACCTTGCACCTTCACGTGAGCGCCCACCTGTAGCTCGCCCTCAATGCGGGTGAGGTTGTTGATCAGCACATCCACCAGCGAGCCCTCGGTGTCGGTGGCGCTCCAGACGCTCACCACGATCATTGTCGGGGGATCTCCCTCCATCCGCATGATAATGCCACGGAACTCCACCGGGCGCGGCGGGTGGTCCTCCCTGATGTGCACCTTCAGGGCCAGGAGGGTGCCGTCCTCCCGACCGACAGCGGTGACTTTGGCCCAGTCCCCCACTTCTGGCCTGACTCCAGGCGGCCTGATCTTGGTATTCTCATCAACAGAGAACGTGACAGCCCTGGAGGCGGTGTTGGTGGTTTCCACCGTCCACTCGCCGATCAACCCGTTCGGCAGGTCGGTGATTCGGCCTTCGAAACGCACCTGTTTGTTGCCGGGACCACCATTGTCCTCCAGCACTTCGATCTCACTGGCCAGGATGCTGCCGTTGTCACGAAGGACGCCCTTACCCTCTATCAACTGGCCGACTTCCAGGTCAGCAAAGGTAATGGTGTTGCCATCGGCGTCCTTGATCACGGTGTTCTCGTCGGTGACCACGGTGATAGTGCGAGACCCCATCTGCACCGTCAGAGTGGGAAGCGGGGTAACAGCGACCTCGGGCTTGGCGACGATGGTGCCACGGAAACCAACCTGAGCGTCGTCTTCCTGCTTCACGTGGATCTTACCGGCCAGGACGCTGCCATCGTCCTGAAGGGTGCCTTCCACTTTGACCTGCTGACCGACGGCCAGATCAGTGATGGTGCCTTCCTCGCCTCCGATGCGGATGCGCGTATCAGCGTTGATGTGAACGATCCACGTGGTCGGCGCGACAGGCGTCAGGGATCCTGCGTCGTCTATGGTCTCCACAGTGATGGTGGCCGTGTCTGGCTCGACCCCAGGGGCGATGTCTGTGATGGAGCCTTCGAACCGCACCTCCTCCGTATCGTTGGGTTCAGTGGAAGTGGCAGTTGCCACCTGGGCTGGTTCCACCAATTCATCTGCGGCAACCGAGAACGAGCCGAAGAGCATGGTGAGCGTTAAAGCGAGAATCAGCAATAGAGTCGTCTTTCTAATCATGGGTATCCTCCTCGAGTTAGTTGTTAGAGTTTCGGCACAACATCAGACATCCACAAGCATAGACTGATGGAGTCATTCAGTTATGCCCTCGAGGAGGACGAAAAATACACGCCTCAATGTGAGCGAGCCAAGTTCTCCCATACTCAGGGCCGACAACACTCCAGCGTTCCATGTCGGCGGCAAGGTGACACCTGAGCGTCAGACCTGACTGAGAGACCCCAAACGAGAGAACCGGCCCCGCACCCAACAGGAACTAATTAAGGAACTATCCTTCTGAATCTATTATCCTTGACTCCCAGAGTCCCCCTTGCCCTCCCCTGCTACCTGTGGTATACTTCAGGTGTAGCAAAGAACTCTATCCCCTTGTCAGCCGCGTTCCGTTATGTGTGTATCGTCTCAGCCATTGTGCCATGCCTGATACCGACTGGAAACTGATCATCGCCTGTCGCCGAGGCGACGAGCGTGCCTGGGAGACCCTCATCGCCCGCTACGAGCGACTCGTCTTCTCCATCGCCCGCCGTCAGGGCCTCTCCGCTGCCGACGCTGCCGACGTCGCGCAGAAGGTCTTCATCATCTTGCTGAAAAGCATAGACCGGCTGCCGGAAGACGTCAACCTGGGCGGCTGGTTGACCACCGTGACCCGCCGACACACCTGGCGCGCTATGGCCCGCTTGGGACGGGAGTTACCCGGCGAAAAAGAAGACATAGCCGAGAGTGCCATCCTGCTCGGTCGCCGAGCCCCTGACCCCATTGACCGCTGGGAGACGCTGCAAACAGTGCACGAAGCGCTGAACCGCCTGGGAGAGCGTTGCCGGCAACTCTTGCTATCCCTGTACTTCGACCCGATGGAACCTTCCTACGCTGAGGTAGCCAGTCGCCTGAAGATGCCCGTGGGCAGCATCGGCCCCACCCGCGCCCGCTGCCTGACCAAGCTCAAAGCCTTCCTCGAGGCGGGCTGACATGTATTTTTGGGCCTCTCCAAAGGCATAACCAGGTGAGATTATCTAACGCCGTGCCAACAAAGTTGGCCACCGTCGAGGAGGAGAGATATGTCCCCACAGACACGAGTTCCCTTTGAAATCCTGGCCGACCTGGTGGATGGTCGCCTCTCAGAGAGCGAAGCGGCCGAAGCAAGGAATCAGTTAGCCGACGCTGACCCGCGCACCCGAGCGGACCTGGCCTGGCTGCAAGCCCTGGCCGCCTTCCGTCGGGCCATGCCGCTCGAAGCTCCGCCCGAGCGAGTGCGCGAAGCTTTGCGCACCCACTTCCGCCGTTGGGCCGAAGAGCGACGCGGACCGGGCCTCTTCCAACGCCTGGTGGCCCAACTGACCTTCGACAGCCGGCTCCAGCCGGCTCTGGTCGGCGCCCGAGGTGGGCTAACCGAGCCTGGCCAACTGCTCTACACCACTGATCGGATGGACATTGAGCTTCACCTCCTGCCAGCGGAGCTGGGCCAGGTGCGCATCCTGGGTCAGGCTCTGCCCCGCGACCAAGACCTGGACATGGTTGACTGCGCAGTGCAATTGCTGGCCGGGGAGCAAGAGCTTGGTCTGACCAGCACCAACGAATTGGGTGAGTTCATCTTCGAAGTCACCCCTGGTAGTGATTACACACTCATCCTGGTGAGTGAGGGGGAGGAGATCGCGCTTGAGCACGTTGACCTCACCACTGGCTGAACTGATTGACGGCCTGCTAGCCCAACCCAACCCCGAGGCCAGGGCTGCTTTCCTGCGCCAGCAGGGGCGGTACGACGCTGAGACCCTGGAAGCATTGGCCGCGGCCGGCGACACTTTGGTGCGGGACAACCCCTCGCGGGGCGCCCAGTTGGCAGAGTTCCTGGCCGAACTGGCCGAGAGTCTTCCAGCTCCCTTGACTGCTGCCCAGGCCCGCTATCTGCGTGCCCAGGCCCACGCTCTGGCAGGTGAGTGGACTCAAGCCCTGCCCCTCATCGCTGCGGCCCGTGAGGGTTTCCTGGCCGCTGGCCGGCCACAGGACGCCGTACGCACCAGCGTAGGCGAGATGCATGCCCTCGCCGGCCTGGGGCGCTACCCGGAGGCGCTGGCTGCTGGAGAGCGAGCCCTTGCCGAGACATCGGATCCCTTCATAGCTGCCCTGGTGGCTCAAAACCAAGGGCTGATCTACGATCTGATGGGATGCTACGACGACGCCCTGGCCGCCTACGACCGGGCTGCTGCCGGCTACGCGACGCCAGATCAAAGCGAGCGGCTAGGCCACGTCCACAACAACCGCGGCATGGTACTCCTCAGTCTGGGCCGGGGTGGCGAGGCTGTCCAGGCCTTCCAGGAAGCGGCGGCTATCTTGGAAGATAAAGGCTTGACCCTCTTCACCGCTCAGGCCCAGACCAATCGTGGCGCTGCCCTGTCACTGATAGGCGATTACCGCGCCGCGCTGGAGACCTTCGAGACGGTACGGCGAACCTTTGAGGCATTGGGGCCTGGCGCCGAGCGTGGCAACCTGGACCTGGAAACCGCCACCGCGTACCTGGCTCTCAATCTATATCCGGAGGCGCTGGCAACCTGCGACGAGGCACTGGCCATCTTTCGGGCCGCCTCCATGCCTTATGATCAAGGCCAGGCTCTAGTCCGCCAAGCGGCGGCCCTGACCGCCTTGGGGCAGCCGGCCGCAGCCGAAGCAGCCCTGGCGGAGGCTGAAACCATCTTCCGCGAGTTGGGCAACGAACCCTGGCTGGCTATTGTCTGGTTGGAACAGGTCGGCCTCTGGGAGTCGCTGGAGCGTGGCGCTGAAGCCTTGGCCCTTGCCCAGGACACCCTGGCCCTCTGCGAGCAGCTGGGCCTGGCTGTGCAAGGCACCTACGCTCACCTGCGCCTGGCCGACCTGCTGGCCGATCAAGAGCCAGAGACAGCACTGGCTCACCTGGAGAAGGCCCTGGCCCAGGCCGAGGCATTGGCTCTGCCCCAACTGCGCTATCGGGCCCACGCCCGACTGGGACGGCTGTATCGGCTCCAGGAGCGAACCGACCAGGCCCTGTACCATCTGACGCAAGCCATAGACGAAATCGAGCGCCTGCGGGCCACGCTGCCCCAGGAGACCCTGCGAACTGCCTTTCTGCGGGACAAACTGATCCCTTACGAGGACCTGATACAGTTGTACCTGGCCATCGGCGATGAGGACGGATTGCGGCAAGCCTTCGCCGTCGCCGAGCGGGCCCGATCGAGAGCTCTACTGGACCTGCTGGCCGGCAGCATTGATGTCCGACTCCAGGCCACTGAAGCTGACGAGGCCCAGGCAACGTTGCGGGAACGGCTGGGGGCACTGCGGGCCGATCTGGATTTGATCTACAACGAGTTGCTGGCTGCCGATACCGACGCCGAAAAGGACAGCACGCGCGGCCTCCGCCTGGCCCGGCTCCAGGGTCAGGCGCACCACCACGAGCAGGAGATCAGCCGCCTGCGCCTGCGTCTGGAAGCCGTTGGGCCCGGTTTTCTCGACGTGGCGCGACCACTGTCGCTGGAAGCGGTGCAGGCCACGCTCCCCCCAGAAGCGCGTCTGCTGGCTTACTACATTGCTGGCAACGAGCTACTGGCCTTCGTCGTCAGCCCCCATCCAGAGGTGAGGACCAACTCCCCTCTCCCTGAGTTGGGAGAGGGGCCGGGGGTGAGGGTTTATCGTCGGCTGGCCACGCCAGGTGAGCTGGCGCCAACTCTGGACCGACTGGGGGTGCAGTGGAATCGCTTTCGCCTGGGCGACGACTACGTGGCCCGCCATCAGGCAATCCTGGAGCGAAGCGCCCGCGCTATCCTGACCGAGCTCTACGACCAGTTGATGCGCCCCCTGGCCGATGACTTGGATGGCAAGCAGCTCATCATCGTCCCCTACGGGGCGCTGCATGGGGTCCCTTTTCACGCCCTGTACGACGGCCAGAGCTATCTGATCGAACGCTACGAGATCTCCTATGCTACCAGCGCCACGGTCATGGCGCGCTGTCAGACCCGGCCACGCCGGCCGCTGGAACAAGCGCTAGTGGTTGGCGTCCCCGATGTCGGCATCCCTTATGTCACCCAGGAGGCCGAGACCGTGGCCGCTTTGCTCCCCGCTGCGCAGCTACTGCGAGGGCAGGAAGCTACCATGCCCGCGCTGCGAGCCGCGGCGCCGGGTCAAGACCTGCTCCACCTGGCCTGCCACGGGCTATTCCGGAGCGATAACCCCCTCTTCTCCGCCTTGCGTTTGGGAGATGGCTGGCTGACGGTGGCTGAGGCAGCCGAGCTGGAGATAGATGCCGGGTTGGTGACCCTCAGCGCTTGCGAATCCGGTCGCAGTCGGGTGGTAGAAGGAGACGAGTTACTGGGATTGACGCGAGCCTTCCTGGGGGGCGGGGCCGCATCGCTGGTGGTCAGCCTGTGGCTGGTCAACGACGCCAGCACTGCCCAGTTGATGGATGAGTTCTACCACTGCTTGCAGGCTGGTCAATCAAAAGCGGCGGCCCTGCGGACTGCCCAACGGGCACTGCTGGCTACCAAGAGCCATCCTTACTACTGGGCCCCGTTCGTACTGGTGGGCCAGCATTGAGTTCTGATCTGACTTGTTGGAGGTGAGGATATGCTTCAACTTAGTAAGTTACTGCGGGTGTTTGGCGTTCTACTGGCACTGCTGGCGTTGCTGGTGATAGCTTCTTACGCTCAGGATCCGGAGCCTTACCCGACGCCCACGTCGGAGCATACCGAGGGGCCGGAACAAGATTCCAAGTACGAGCTCCACAGCGATGGTGAGAACGACGACAGCCCCAAGGAGTTGAAATACAAGGCCATCGAAGTCATCGAAGGCCATGTCGACCCGGAGAATCTTTCGCTCGACGATCCCATCAGGAAGGCCATCGAGCACATCAGGGAGAGTCTGGAGCCCAACCTCTGGGAGACCGATTGGAGCCTGACTAACAAAGGCAAGATAGTCTTCGATGAGGAGAAGGGAGCTGTCGAGGAACTAATGACGATTCTGGAGGCGACCGATGTCACGCAGGCGCTAAGGGATCATTCCTTGATGGCTATCGGCTATCTAACCGCTGCCGACCGTGCTCTGGCCTCCACAGCGATCGAACAGGCCACTGCGAGGGCGCAGGAGGCCGGCTGCTATACGACAGACAGTCATAACACCAAGTGCCAGAAGCTCCTGCACAAGATCGCCTCGGCCCAGAAGGAGCTGGTCAGGGCCGAGGAGGAGATGGACAACCGCAAGTACGACAAGGCCATTGATCACTACAAAAAAGCCTGGCAACATGTCCAGTTTGATGAGCGTTGGTTCTACGGTTTTGTGCGGAGCATGCCTGATCCTGAAGGCCAGTTCAGCGGCGACTGGGTGGTGGCCGGCGATTCCGGCTTTGTAGCCACCTTTGTGGCCGAGGCCAGCACCAAGTTCAAAGAGAATCACGGCCCACTGGAAGTACGAGCCTATGTCAAAGTCACGTACTACGTCTTAGATGGCGTCAACTATGCCACCCAGATCGAGACCGAGAAGTACTACGTGTCGGGCCAGGTGGTAGCTCACTTGAAACCTGAAGCGGACGTAGCCGGCATCAATAACGATTACAACGCGCTTACTCTGGGCCGCCTGCTGGATCGGATCTACCTGCTAAGCCTGCAGCCCGGGACCAATGAGCGGGACACCGTAGACAACCTGCGAAACGACCCCCGCATCGAATACGCCGAGCCTAACCTGTTCGGCGAGGCGCCGGAGGCCGACGGCTATCGGATGGGCGCGTGGGCTGGCTATGACCCCGCACCGTGTCAGGATCAATACGCCAATGAACACCTGGACCTGCCTCTGGCTCGCGAATTGAGCACGGGCAGCAGCGTGGTGGTAGCTGTCCTGGATACCGGGGTGCAACTGGACCATCCCGCCCTGGCGCCGCAACTGGTGGCTGGCTATGACTTCGTAGACGATGACACCGTACCGGCCGACGAGGGGAACGGCCTCGACGACGACGGCGATGAGTTGATTGACGAGGCCGTTGGACACGGCACCCACGTGGCCGGCATCGTCCTCCTGGTGGCGCCTGAGAGCCAGATCATGCCCCTGCGGGTGCTGAATAGCGATGGAGTGGGGAGTGTTTTTGACGTGGCCGAGGCCATGATCTACGCCACCGATCAGGGCGCTCAGGTGCTCAATATGAGCCTGGGAACCAGCCTTCAGTCCGGCGTGCTCCAGGAAGCGGCTGATTATGCCCGTTCGGCGGGCGTGATGATCGTGGCTGCGGCCGGTAACCTGGACAGCGCCGAACCCCAGTACCCCGCCGCCGACGAAGGAGTCATTGCGGTAGCAGCCGTGGACGAGCAGCGGCTGAAGACGAGTTTCTCCAACTATGGATCGTGGGTTGACCTGTCCATGCCGGGAGAGAGCATCTACAGCACCTTCCCTGTTGATGGCTATGGGTGGTGGAGCGGCACCTCAATGGCCACGCCCTTTGTCAGCGGGCAAATCGCTCTGCTGCGCTCGTTGGCTCCCTGGCTGACCCTGGCCCAGATTGAGGGGCAGATGATGACCAAGGTCCAGGATTTGGATGAACTCAACCCGGACTATGCTGGACAACTGGGAGCTGGTGAGCCGGATGTGGCTGCCAGTCTAGGCTGCCACTGGGCGGATGTGGAGCCGGATGCCACTCACGACTTGCTGAACAACACTTGTGACGACGACGTGGACATCGCTGACATAATGACCGAGGCAGTCCAGTGGGACCAACCGCAGCCGCCGGGCAGTGTCTATGACAACGATCACGACGGGGATGTGGATATCGTAGACATCATGCGTGTGGCTAACCGGTGGAACTGGACACGGCAGTGATAACCTGGTTGTGCATGTATTTCCTGGCGCGGAAATCTGCATAAACAGGATGAAATAGCCATACGACACATCACAGATCGCACATCCGCACGACGAAAGGGCACGAACTACTTATGAAAACCAGCCTGATCTTGAGTGAAGTGGCAGCCACCATGGACAGTGAGAGACCCTGTCTCACAGAGCCATTGGACATTGATGGAGTGATCGCCACCGTTGAGCAAGCCATGGAAGCAAAGAGGCCAATGGTGGAGAGCAGTCGGGTGCCGGGCGATACCTTGAGGATCATCATCGCCTTAGCTATCGCCATTGATGCCAAAGACCCCTACACCCGTGGTCACTCAGTACGGGTGGCGAGGTATGCCGCGGCTACAGCCGAAGAACTGGGGTTAGAGCCCCAGGAGACCGAGACAATCCTCTACGCGGGTCTCCTACACGACATCGGCAAAATCGGCGTCAGCGAGCTGATACTGCACAAGCCTGCCGTCTTGAACGTCGCGGAATGGGAAGCGATAAGAGATCATCCCATCACTGGGGCCAAGATCCTGGAGCCAATCCCCTCCTTACGAAAGGTCACTCCCATGGTGCGGCACCACCACGAGCACTATGATGGCACAGGCTACCCTGGGGGAATAAGCGGAGAGAAGATCCCCCTGGGGGCACGTATCCTGGCTGTGGCCGACGCATTCGAGGCCATGACCTCTCACCGCCCCTATCGCCGCGCCATGTACCGTGCACGAGCTACCGATATTCTCAAGAAGGGGATGGGCAAGCAGTGGGACGCCGAGGTGGTGAAAGCGTTCCTCAGGACACTGGGAAGAGATGCCATCCCAGTTGATTAGTCCTGAATGTCCAACCGGACAGGGGAAGGACCCCGAGTAAGAAAGAAAGGAGCCGCCGACTGAGCGCGAAAGTCGGCGGCTTTGTTTTGTGTCTTGTTCACTTTGCCCTGCCCAGGCAGGAGTTCCATAAGTTCGGACTTGCGCAGCCCTGCGTACTGTGATAAAATAGGGAGCAGGCAAGTAATAATACCACTACGTTAGCTGCTTATCAGGATTACGATGCCCATGAAATACGCACATACGAACTTAATCGCCAAAGATTGGAAGCGATTGGCGGCGTTTTACCACGATGTCTTTGAGTGCTCACCTCTCCTACCAGAGCGGAATCTAAGTGGTGAGTGGTTGGATAAGGCAACCGGCATTGAGCAGGCACATATTCGCGGCATACACCTCCGTTTACCGGGTTTTGGTGAAGACGGTCCAACGTTGGAGATCTTTGAATATGGCCCGATGCCTTCACCTCCGGAAGTGCGACCAAATACACCCGGGTTCTCGCACATTGCTTTCGCTGTAGATGATGTGGAAACGACCGTACAGAAAGTGTTTGCTCTTGGTGGTTCAGCGGTCGGTGCGCTAACTGTCAAAGAATATCCGCAAGTTGGAACATTGACATTTCAGTACGTAACAGATCCAGAGGGCAATATCATAGAGGTCCAAAGTTGGGCGAAATTCAGCGGCTAAC
>CAZVCJ010000139.1:0-10836 GCA_964625745.1 uncultured Anaerolineae bacterium
TAAGCCAATCCACAATTTGTTGATTCCTTTCATGCTGCCACCTCCTTTTTGGCCCTCAGTTCCATCAGCGATGGCATGGCTCGCTGCAGGAAAGTCACCACCCCTCCCGTGACCACCGCCTCCGCCAGGCCAGCTATGGTCAGATGGGCGAACATCATGGCTGGAATAGCCTGTGAGAGGCCATAGGGGCAATAGAGGGGCGTCCCGTCGGCGGCGTGGAAGAGGGCCGGCTGCAGGCCGAACTCGATGGCCGCGCACAGGGCCGCGGCGTTGATACCCATGTAGCCGCCAATGGCTGCCCCGATCCAGTGGCGCGAAGAACTGAGGGGAGCATCGCCGCTAATGGCGCGATAGACGGCGTAGCCGACGAAGGGCAGCACGACGGCCATGTTGAAGCAATTGGCCCCGAAGGCCAGGATGCCCCCGTCGCCGAAGAAGATAGCCTGGATCAGGAGGGCGATGGAGACCCCGATCGTTGCTGCCCAGGGTCCCAGGATGAGGGCTATCAACGTCCCGCCGACGGCGTGGGCCGTTGTTCCGTCGGGCACCGGGGCGTTGAACATCATGATGGTGAAGGAAAAGGCGGCAAAGATGGACAGGAGAGGAACAGTTTTGCTGGTGAGAGCCTCTTTGACTTTCTTCGCCGCCTTGTACCAGAAAGGCGCTGCGGCGGCGTACATCACACCACAGGTCGCCGGACTAAGGTATCCGTCTGGAATGTGCATTTTGTTTCCTCCTCTACAATGTATGCTCCAAGGGGACGATAGTCCCTGGCCAGATGGCAGAGTGTCCTCTGCCACGAGCGAGTATCACTTACTTCGCTTCAGGTGACTACCCAATATCACTAGCAAGTTGGCAACTTCACACCCCCTCTCCTCGACTCAGCAGCCAGTCGCCTGAAGAACCGGTGACGGATAGGGTCAATCCCGCCCCCGGCGGACGGCGATGCATCCAGGGCCGGGTGTGGTAAACTCGCCGATGTGCGCCGCCCCGGCCACGCCCCGCTCCGCCAGCGCCGCCAGCAGCGCGTCCAGCCTCTCCGGCGGCACGGCGATGAGCAACCCGCCGGAGGTCTGCGCGTCGGCCAGGACGAGCTTCTGTACTTCGGAGATGCCCTCGTCCCAGTCCACGTGCGGCTCGACGAAGGCCAGGTTGTCCCGCGTGCCGCCCGGCACGACGCCGGCCCCGGCGAAGGTGCGCGCCGCCTCCAGCACCGGCACGCGGTCGGCGTAGAGCACCGCGTCCACTCCGGCGCCCGCCGTCATCTCCCGCAGATGCCCCAGCAGCCCGAAGCCGGTCACGTCGGTGCAGGCCGAGACGCCGACCTCCACCATCGCCTCGGCCGCATCCCGGTTGAGCGCCGCCATCAGCGCGATGGCCTCCCGCGCCGTGGCTTCGTCCGCCAGGCCGCGCTTGACCGCGGTGGCGATGATGCCCGTGCCGATGGGCTTGGTCAGCACGATCTGGTCGCCGGGATGGGCCGCCGCGTTAGTCACCACCCGGTCGGGGTGCACGACGCCGGTGACGGCCATCCCGTACTTGGGCTCAGTGTCGTCCACCGTGTGCCCGCCGATGACGCTCACGCCGGCCTCGGCAGCCTTGTCGAGTGCGCCCAGCAGGATGCGGTGGAGCACCTCCACCGGCAGCCGATTCGAGGGGAAGCCGACGATGTTGAGCGCAAAGAGCGGCCGGGCGCCCATGGCGTAGATGTCGCTGAGCGAGTTGGCGGCGGAAATCGCCCCGAAGTCGTAGGGATCGTCGGCGATGGGGGTGAAGAAGTCTACCGTCTCGACCACCGCCAGGTCGTCGGTCAGTTTGTAGACGGCAGCGTCGTCGGAGGTCTCCACGCCGACCAGCACGGCGGGGTCGGTCGGCAAGGGCAGTTTCGCCAGCACCCGCTCCAACTCCTGGGGACGCAGTTTGCAGGCGCATCCCAGGCCGTGGGTGTAGTGGGTCAACTTGATCTCGCCGATCTCGGCCAGCACCGGCGTGACCAGCACGCCCTCCGGCTGCAACCGTCGCACGGCGGCGCTCACGACGACGATGGCCCGGTCAATCTCCTCGGCGGTGGTCATCTTGCCGACGGAGAAGCGCACCGTGCCCATCGCGTACTCCAGCGGCACCTGCATCGCCTGCAACACCGTCGAAACGTCCACCTGGTCGGCGTGGCAGGCCGCCCCTGCCGAAGCCGCCACTTGCTCGCTGATCTCCGCAAGGAGCGTGTTGGCCTCGATGGAGCGGAAACTGACGCTGAGGGTGTTGGGCAAGCGCTCGTCCGGGTGGCCGTTCAGCCGGAGCAGGCCAGGGGTGTCCAGCTCGCGGGTCAGGCCGGCCCACAGGCGATCGCGCATGGCCCGCGTATGGGCCGTGTTGCGCGATAGATCCCGCCCGGCGATCTCGGTCGCCTGGCCCAGTCCGACGATCTCCAGCACGTTTTCGGTGCCGGCACGGCGGTTGGCCTCGTGGTCGGCGCCGTGGACGAACTTGGCCAGCCTGGCGCCGGAGCGGACGTAGAGCGCGCCGACACCCTTCGGGGCGTAGAGTTTGTGTCCCGCCACCGAAAGCAGGTCCACTCCCAACTCGTCCACGCGCACCCGTATCTTGCCCACCGATTGCGCCGCGTCGGTGTGCATCAGTGCGCCGTGGCGGTGGGCGATGGCCGCGATTTCGGCGATCGGCTGGATAGTGCCGACCTCGTTGTTGGCGTGCATGATGGTCACCAGGACGGTATCGGGAGTGATGGCCCGCTCGACGTCGGCGGGGTCCACCGTCCCGTACTCGTCCACCGGCAGCACGGTGACGCGGTAGCCCTGGCTTTCGAGCCACCGGCAGGGCTCCAGCACCGCCGGGTGCTCGACAGCCGAGGTGATGACGTGGTTGCCGCGCTCACGATAGGCGGCGGCCACGCCTTTGATGGCACTGTTGTTGGACTCGCTGCCGCCACTGGTGAAGATGATCTCGGCCGGCTGGCAGCCCAGCAGCGTGGCCACCTGCGCGCGGGCGCGCTCGACCGCCCGCTTGGCATCCACGCCGTAGGGATGCGCGCTCGACGGGTTGCCGAAATGCTCGTAGAGGTACGGCACCATCGCCTCCGCCACGCGGCGGTCAATGGGCGTGGTGGCGTTGTAGTCCAGGTAGATGGGTTGGGTGGTCATTTGATCACGCCTCGTCTTTCTGTCTTGCCTCCGCACAGGGCCGACATAGCCGCTCCCCACCGATGGTCACAGGCGCCTCTACTTCTCCAGTTCCTTCAGAGCAGCGGCCAGAGCTTCACCGCAGGCTGCCATTCGTTCCACGGCCACCTCCATCTGCTCTGCCACCGCCTCCAGACCTATCTCCCGCGCCCTCTCCGCTCACTTCCGGAAGCTTGCCGCGTGATCCTGGTTGTGTTCGATCCAGTGAGGGAGCAGGATGTGCAACTTGGCCAGGTCGTCGGATGCAGTTTGATCGTGCTTGTGATTATGTGTCATACCATTCCTCCCGTGTTGTACAGTTTTTCCACGAATTGACACGGATTCTCACCAGAAATAGAGAATGAAAAAGGGCCGCAAGGGCCGCCCGGCTTCAAGCCAGCCCCACGGCCTTCATGGCCCTTTTTGCTTTCTGTTCTGGTGACTTCAGGAGCGGGGTGTCCGCCCGGTATCAATGATTCTGTTGAAAAATGCATCTCCGGTGGGAGTCCTCAACTTGTTGAGGGGGGCTTGTCGTCGGCAAACTGGCAGCCCGGTGGGGGCAACCCGAACAAGTTCGGGACTCCGGCGCTCCCTGGTGGGGATGTGTCCCACAACACGACGTTTTTCAACAAAGTCATCAATCCTCAGTGGCGGGCGATTCCTGGGGATGGCTCAAGTGCACAGTGTGCTTCAGGAAATCCAGCTTCTTGATGGTCCCCCGTACCAGCTTCTGCTCGCCCAGCAGCGTGACCAGTAGCCAGGCATCGCCTTCTGGCTGTACCAATACCACGTCCTGCATGATCTTCTTTTCCTGGCCGTCGTCGGTCAGATAAACGGTCGCTTCGCACATTGTCTCTCACCTCCCTGAAATACAAAGATCACCAACCCGACCTTCGGGTCAGGCATTGGTGATCTTCATGATCTCAAAACCGGCTTCATGCCGGTAAATATGATAGCACAAAGTCGGGAAACTGTCAAATGCCTTTGGTCAGGTGGTCAGGTGGTCAGGTGGTCGGATGGTCATTGATTCATTGATTCATTGATTCATTGGCCATTTCTGTCTTCTCTCGGATCATTTCGATGGCCTGGCTGATCTGCTTGGTGAGGGCTTTCCACTCGATGCCCACGATCTCGAAGTGCGGTTGGTTAATGGGAAGGAGCAGCTTGGCCCCAGGCGCATTGGCTATGGCCGTGGCGATGATTGGGGTGATCTCCCCCATCAGCGAGTTGGGGATTACCACGCCAATGGGAGCCAGGATGAAATCGGCCTGGTTGATCGAAACCTTTATGGCGTTCTCGCCGCTGGCCCCACGACTAGCCCTGGCTTTCATCATCTTCTCAGTAGCGATGGCATTAGTGCCCAGGGCGAGGATTTCCACTTCCAGGGGAAGCTCGTGCCTGAGCTGGGTCACGATTTGAGCGCCGATTCCCCCACCCATGCCATCAACGACGGCTATGATCATCTCCAGCCTCCTGGTACCTGGTCTCGATTATTATAGCAGAACCAATTGTACACCAGATGGCTTAGTTTGTAAACCCGTTATGCGTGAAGTGTGAAACGTGAAACGTGAGGCCTGGTTCGCGCTTCACGTTTCACGAGGTCGTGTTTGACGGTTTTGCCCTAAAGAGGTATACTTATAGTTAGCACGCAAGGAGTGTGGAAAGTGTTGATGGGACGGATTCTGTCTGGCAGCTTATCGTTGGCAGTATTGGGGATTATCTTGGTTTCCCTGCTCTTGCCGATCCCTCTGGAAGCGCAAGATGATAGCGATTTCATTCAGGGGCTCATGGATGGCATGTCGGTGGAAGAAAAGGTAGGCCAATTGTTTCTGGTCACCTTTGTTGGCAGCGATCACGGCCTGGGGTCAGATGTCGCCGAGCTCATCAGGGACTACCGGGTGGGTGGAGTGGTGCTCCTGGCTGGCAACGCTAATTTCACCAACGAAGAGGACACGCCGCGCCAGGTAGCCGCACTAACTAATGGCCTTCAGGCCCTCGCTTTCAGTCAGCCACTGACCGGCACCATAACCCCCATTCCTCTGTTCATTGCCATCACCCAGGAGGGGGATGGCTTTCCCTATTCCCAGATCACCGCTGGTGTGACAGAGGTGCCGAACAGCATGGCCCTTGGCGCTACCTGGAACGTGCAGCGCGCCGAGAAGATAGGCCAGATCGTGGGGCGGGAACTGGGGGCTATGGGTATCAACATGCTCCTGGGTCCTTCGCTGGACGTGTTAGACAACCCTCGTCCTGGCCTCAAGGGAGACCTGGGCACCCGTGTCTTCGGAGGCGACCCCTATTGGGTGGGCAAGTTCGGCCAGGCCTACATCCGTGGAGTGCATATAGGGGGCGAAGGCAGGGTAGCAGTGGTGGCCAAGCACTTCCCTGGCCACGGGGCCAGTGATCGCCGCGCCGACGAGGAAGTGGCCACGGTCCAAAAGTCACTCCAAGAACTGCGCAAGATCGAGTTGCCTCCCTTCTTTGCCGTCACCCAACTGCAAGAAGATGATCCCCAGGCCATGGCCGATGCCCTGATGACTTCCCACATCCGCTATAGAGGCTTTCAGGGTAACATCCGCCAACTCACCCGGCCTATCAGCTTCGACCCCCAGGCCCTCCAGGCACTCATGGCTTTGGCCGAATTCGAGCCCTGGCGCAGTCAGGGAGGGCTGATGGTCAGCAATGCTTTGGGGGTCCCGGCGGTGCGCAAGTACTACGATCCCCAATTACAGACCTTCCCCCACAAGCGCATCGCTCAGGAGGCATTCCTGGCCGGCAACGATCTGTTGATGCTCTCCCAGTTTGCCTTGACCGATAGTTGGCCAGATCAATTGGAGAATATCAAGGCCACCATTCAGTTCTTCCGCGACAAATACCGCAGCGATCCCAATTTCCAGATCCGGGTTAACGAGGCCCTGCGGCGTATTTTGAGCCTCAAGTATAGGCTATACCCCGATTTCTCCCTGGAAGCGGTTCAGGTAGACGTAGAAAACCTGGCAGAGGCGGTGGAGCAGGGAAGGGAGGCCGTGTTCCAGGTCGCTCAAGAGGCCATTACTCTCATCTATCCTGGCCCAGATGAGCTGGCCGATAGGTTGCCCAGCCCACCTATTCTTGGCGAAGACATTCTCATCTTTACTGAAGACCGGCAGGCAAGCGATTGCCCCACTTGTGAGCCGTTCCCCTGGATCGAGCCTGATGCCTTGCAGAGGACCATCCTCCAGCGCTACGGGCCCGAGGCCATTGGGCAGGTGGATCCGGCGCGCATCAACAGTTTAACTTTCAGTCAATTAAAACAATTCCTGGCCGAGGGTGCGGTTCCTGAGATGGACGTCGAGGGCCTGATGCGCGAGGCTGACTGGCTTATCTTTGCCATGCTGGATCTCAACCCTGAAGATTACCCTCAGTCCGACGCGGTTAAATCCTTGTTGAAACTGCGCCCCGACGTTCTACCTGGCAAGAAGGTGGTGGTGCTGGCGTACAACGCGCCCTATTACCTGGACAGCACCGAGATCAGCAAGTTGACGGCCTATTACGGCATTTATAGCAAGGTCGAGCCTTTCGTCGAGGCCTCGATGCGGGCTCTCTTCCAGGAGATCATGCCCCTGGGGACCTCCCCGGTCAGCGTGGAGGGGATAAAGTACAGCCTGATTTCGCGAACTGAGCCCAATCCCGATCAAGTCATTGAGGTTATCGCGCCTGCCATGCTCATCAAACAGGAGGGAACACCTACGCCTATTGACCTCGACGTAGGGGACACATTGCAGGTGCGAACCAGCGTTATCTTGGATAGGAACGGCCATCAGGTGCCCGATGGCACGCCGGTGGTATTCCGCCTCCTCTATCCAGCCGAATCGGTGGAATCGCCCCCCCATTACGTGACCACAGTAGGCGGGGTAGCGGAGACGACCATTAAGTTGGAGAAGACTGGGGAGTTGCACATCACGGTGACTAGCGATCCAGCCCGGACATCTATCACATTGAAAGTGATCATCCAGGGCGATGAGCCGGCTACCATCGCCACTGTGATGCCTTCCCCCACGGACACACCCACGCCGACTTTTACGCCAACGCCGACTTCCACGCCGACCGATACCCCTGTGCCAACACCTACTCCCACCCCAACCGATACTCCCACACCCACCTCCACGCCTACCTCTACGCCTACCCTTACCCCTGAGCCAACTGCAACTCCGACGACCATGCCGACCGAAGCTTCCCCTGAAGAAGAGGTTATCGAGCCACCGGCTCGTCGAGTGGATATAGGCGATTTTGTTCTGGCCGTATTGGGTAGCCTGGTGATCGGAGGAGTGAGCTACGTAGTACAACTCAACAATGGCCATTCTCTATCGCGGCGATTGAGGTTCTTCTTGCTGAGTCTGGTGGGGGGGATGGCGGGCTACAGCCTCTACGGGCTGAACCTGCCAGGGGCAGGGTTGTTCCGCCGGCTTTCATCAAACTGGGGAGCCTTTTTGATGTGCCTGCTTTTCAGTTTGCTGCCCCTGGGTTACGTTCTGGGCCAGCAGATGTGGGATAGGCTGCAAGGGGGCAGGGGAGCAGGGGGGCAGGGAAGCAAGGGGGCAGGGGAGCAGGTCCGTTGAATCCTATAGTCCGTTGTTGAGGGTAATCAGAAAGGCGAGGACGATCAGGGCCAGGGCGATGGCTAATAGAGGCCTGTTCTCCAGGGTCGCAATTGCCCACTCTCCTTCAGTTGGGAGTATGTCAATCAAAGGCTCGGGAATGGGGAAGGAGTGTAGCTCAGCTTTGAACTCGGCTATGCTGAGCGGCCGCTTGTCGGGGTGCATCTCCAGGGCCCGCAAGATGGCCCTCTCGACTCGAGGGGACAGCCGGGGGTTGAGGCTGCGCGGGGAGGGCAGAGAATCGGGCTGCAGGAAGCGCTGCTTGACGTCGGCCGGGGGCTGGTTGGTGAGGAGATGATAGAGGGTGGCTCCCAGGGAGTAGATGTCAGATCGGATGTCGGTGTGCCCAGTGTCTCCCCCATACTGCTCCAGCGGGGTGTATTGAATCGTCCCGCGACCCTGGAGGATGGTGATCGTTCTGGAGTCGTCGGGGGCCAGGAGCTTGACTAGGCCGAAGTCCACCAGCTTGAGAGTGCCGCCGGGGGTGAGCCTGATGTTGGCGGGCTTGACGTCGCGATGGAGGATGGGCGGATCCTGGCTGTGGAGGTATTCCAGGGCATCGCAGAGTTGATCGGCCCAGGCTCGTACCTGTTTCTCCTCCAGGAACAGTCCCCGGCGACGGGCCTCGTCCATGATCTCCTTGAGGTTGCGGCCGGCCACGAAGTCCATGACCAGATAGTCCCGCCCCCCCTCCGAGAAATAGTCGGAGACCTTGGGCAGATTGGGGTGATCGAGTCTGGCCAATACACTCGCTTCGCGCTGGAATTGCTCTCGAGATTGGGTTGCGAAGTCGGCTCCGGTCTCGAGTTGCACCTCTTTGACAGCGCACTGTCTTCCTTCCAGGCGTAGATCCTCGGCAAGGTAGACAGCGCCCATGCCGCCTTGTCCCACCAGTTCCACTATTTTGTATCTTGACCGCAGGACGGTACCGAGTGCTAACGGTAGGATCAAAGCCTCTACCCTCGTAACAGAATCTGCCTATAGCTTAACCTATAATCATCTTCTTGTCAAACTGCTTTGCTGTAACGCAGGAGGCACTGCGCGATGGTCGAGATAGGGATGCCCACGCTGATCATGCAAGAGGGCCAGGACGCTGGCCGGAGTTGGCCCATCGAGAAAGATAGGGTTATCATTGGGCGTGGCGAGGATTGCGACGTCGTGCTGGGGGAGCGCCGGGTTTCCCGTCGCCACGCTCAGATTCGACGGCTAGACAGCCAGTATGTCCTGGAAGACCTGGGGAGCAGAAACGGAACCTACGTTAACGGTCGCGAGACCATAGGGCCCTACGTCTTGCAGGATGGCGACGAGATCCAGATCGCTCTGTGCGTCAGGCTGAGTTTCGTCGGTGCCGAGGCCACGGCCCCCCTGGTTTTCGAAAGAAGGAAACGCCCCGGTCTCTACCTGGACAAGGAGAGGCTCCTGGTTCTTGTCGTAGGACGAGAGCTTGATCCCCCGCTCTCTTTGGCACAGTATCGGCTGTTGGAGCTCTTGTACGATAGAGATGGGCGGGTGTGCAGCCGCGACGAGATCGTGGAGGCAGTCTGGCCCGAGGTGGCTGAGGAAGGGGTCTCCGACCAGGCCATTGATGCTTTGGTCCGCCGCCTGCGCGAGAGGATAGGCGAGATGGATACCGGCCACCAGTACATTGTCACGGTGCGCGGCCACGGCTTCCGCCTGGACAAAATCCCCTCATGACGGCTGCTGTGACGTGACCCTCTCTGCGATGGGCGAAGGTCTTTCCCTGCGATAAGTGAAGGTCTCCCGACCGAACCTTTTCGCGCCACGGCCAGGAGACCTTTGGCGATCAAAACGCTACTGCGACATGGCCCTCGCTTGATCCCTGATCTCCCTCAGTTGCCGGGCTGTTCTCCTTTTTCCGCTTCGGGTAAGATTCTCGATGATGAGCCCCAGCACCCTCAATAACTCATTGTCTACTTGCTCGACATTCTCCTCCAGAAGCCTCTTCGTCTCTCTGGGATATTGAGCCTCCATCAGTTGGTTGATGAACTTGATAGAGCGAGGTGTTATCTCCTCCAGCAACTGGAAGGCCAAAGTCTCCAGCTGTTTGAGCCTTTTGGCTGCTTCCTTATCTCCGCCGGCCTCGGCTTGCTTAAAGTTAGCCGAAAGGACAGCAAAGAAGGCTTCGTCAATTTCTCCCACGTGCTCTCGCAGTGCTTCTTCTAAATCCTCGCTCCCGAAGATCTCCTGCAACAAGTCTGCCTTTTTTCGCAGGATGGCCTGGGTCTCGGCATCCAGTTTGTCCCTGATCTCCAGGATGCGGGATCGAAGATGCTTGAGCCGCTGAGCTGCCTCGGCGTTTCCTTCCCCCTCATGGGCCTCGATCCTGCTGGTCAGGCTGCGGAAGAACTGGTAATCCAGCATGCGGCGTCCAAGGGCTATCACGGTCTGTAGCTCGGCGTCACTCTCACATTCTATCACCTTCTCCAGGAACTCTTCTCGCGTCATTCCCTCTTCCAAAGCCGCGGTGACCTCGCGCTCGACTCGGCTGGCTCTGCCCAGGCTGCTGAACTCCAACAGCTTCTCCCGCAGCCCTAGAAGGCGTTTGGCCCTGTCTTCTTCGCCCTCGGCCTTGGCCATCTCTATCGAGCCGGTCAGGAGAGAGAAGAACTCGTAATCCAATTGAGCGTCGTTTTCCCGCACCAGGATTCGCAGGGCTTCGTCACTGGTCGCATCCAGGAAGCGACGGAGCAAGTCCAACCTGGCCTTTTGAGTCTTCAGCATCTCTTCGGTGACGCCTTCAGCGCGCACTACCTCGTCCATCAGCCTCTGCATGGTGAGGAAGGTTTTGGGTTGCAGGAGGTAGCCCTTGCGCTCCGCAGGAGGCAGGTAGCTCATGAGGCGGTTGGTCATGTCGCCCACGAACTTGTGCTGTTCGTCGCCGTTCAGCTCCGGTGGCAGGAAGCAGAGGAATAGCTCCTTGTCGGGGTCGTGGTAGACAAAGGGAGCGTTGAGCATCCCGGCGTTGCCGCACTGAGGGCAGGTGGCGACGTTGATCTGGCCTCGCA
>CAZVCJ010000140.1:0-10805 GCA_964625745.1 uncultured Anaerolineae bacterium
AGTTCCGCGCCGTAGATGCCCTGATCACCAACTTTCACCTGCCGCGCTCGACCCTTTTGATGCTGGTGGCGGCTTTCACTGGCAAGGAGTTGATTGATAAAGCGTATCGAGAAGCTGTCCAGAGGGAGTATCGCTTCTACAGCTTCGGCGACACGATGCTGATACTGTGAGTGGGGATTTGGCAAATCCAGCTCTCTGCGATATAATAGACTTCATCGGAATAAGCTGCAACCCCGATTTGATTTTATGCAAACCTGTGATATAATATACTCGACAGTTTCCCTACTGTACGATTTATTGGAAGGAGCTGACCATGCTAGAAAAGATCAAGGACTTTCTGGATTTCTTGTCTCTGGAGAAGGGCTCTCCGCCAAATACCCTGATTGCTTACCGGAACGACCTGGCCCAGTTCGCAAGATTCCTAAACGAGCGGGATGCACTCGAGGTCAAGTCCTGGGATGAAGTAGACAAAGACATGATCATCGCCTATATACTATATCTCAAAGAGAGGGAATACGCTGCTTCTACCGTGGCCCGTAAGGTGGCAGCCGCCAAATCCTTCTTTCACTTCCTGGTGACAGAGGAATTGATCAAGGATGACCCCACGGCTACCCTGGATTCGCCCAAGGTGAAGAAGCAATTGCCCAAGGCCATCTCTGCCGAGGACGTGGGGCTATTGCTGGCCGAACCCGCCAAACGCTCGACTCCCAAGGCCCTGCGAGACAAAGCCATGCTCGAACTCATGTACGCCACCGGCATGCGGGCCACCGAGTTGGTGGAGCTGGACATAGACGACGTGAATCTGCCTTCGACTTGTGTGCGGGTCATCGGCAAAGGCGACAAGGAAAGGATCATCCCCATACACAGCCGCGCCGTCAATGCTATCGAGACCTATCTGCGCAAAGGTCGGCTCCAACTCCTTAAAGACCTGGAGGAGAAAGCCCTCTTCTTAAACCCTCGGGGCCGGCGGTTGACCCGCCAGGGCCTTTGGCTTATCATCAAGCACTATGTCAAGCAAGCGGGCCTTGACCCCAACATCACTCCTCACACCCTTCGCCACTCCTTTGCCACCCACATGCTGGAGAGCAGAGAGGCCACCCTGGTGGACGTTCAGCAGTTTCTGGGACACGCCAACATCGCCACCACCCAAATCTACACCCGCGTAACCAGCAAGCACAAGCGCCAGGTCTACGACGAGGCTCACCCGAGGGCAAAGTAGCCGAGCGAAAGCGCTTTCGCTTTAGCTGACCGGACGAGGAGGCAATGATGGCCAAATTCTTCACCCGCAAGGAATTCGCAGAGGCAGCCGATTTCATCCGCGGCCGCACGGACCGCGAACCGACCATCGGCTTGATTCTAGGCACAGGACTGAACCCCCTCGCCGAAGAGGTGCAGAGAGCCGATGTGATACCCTATAGCGAGATCCCACATTTTCCAGTTTCCACTATTGAAGGCCACGTTGGGCGATTGGTCATTGGAGAGTTGGAAGGCCAGGAGATATTGGTCATGCAGGGCCGCGTCCATTATTACGAGGGCTATTCCCCCCAGCGCACTGTCCTGCCCATTCGGGCCATGCAGCTTTTGGGCATCGGTATTCTTATCGTGACCAACGCCGCTGGTGGCCTGAATCCCGCCTTCCAGGCTGGTGACTTGATGCTCATCACCGATCACATCAACCTGATCGGCATGACTGGCCTCAACCCCTTGCGTGGCCCCAACGATCCCGAACTGGGGCCTCGCTTCGTTGACATGTCCCAAGCTTATGATTTGAAACTGCGGGAGATGGCCCTGCGAGTAGCTAATGACCTGGGCTTTACCCTTCAGCAAGGGGTGTATGTTTGTCTGGCCGGCCCCACCTTTGAGACCCCAGCCGATCTGAAGTTCCTCCGTCTCATCGGCGTTGATGCCGTGGGCATGTCCACCGTGCCCGAGGTCACCGTCGCCCGCCATGCGGGCATGCGGGTGTTGGGCATCTCCGGAATCAGCAACGTGGCCGTCATAGAACCAGTGAGGGAGAACAAGGCCGTTCACGAGGAGGTCTTGGAGGCCGGCACGATCCTCGTGCCTAAGCTCACTGTTCTACTCAAGGGGGTCATCAGTCGGTTAACTAATGAGGGAGGCTCTTTAGACAAATGACGACACTGGTGAAGCTGGTCTCTGAGTACTACATCTGGCTGATAGGCGCCTGCGTCCTGGGCGTTTTGTCTTACATTGGAAGGGCTATCATGGCCCACCGGGAAAAGAGCAGGGCGATTTTTACTCTGGAGAAAGAAGCAGCCGCCAGCACCAGGATTCGCTCTATAGGCATGGCTTTCGTTCTGTTGATCTTAGGTGGGACAATCTACTTCACCGCCATTTATTTGGAACCAAATCTGGATCTGGAGACCGAGATCGAGGTCACGCCAACAGCCTTATTGCAGCCGACGCCAACCCCAACTACGGAGCCGCCTACGATCACGCCTACGCCCCGCCCCACGCGGACACCCCGTCCAACGACGACCCCGGAGGTTACTCTCACTCTTACGCCCGAACCCGTTGTTTTGCCTAACTGTCCAAATCCTCTAGCCAGGCTCACTAACCCTACGGTGAACGCTGTCCTGAAGGGGTCTGTGGAAATCAGAGGGTCGGCGTATTATGAAGAACCTAATAAGTTTGACTACTACAAGTTCGAGTTTCGCCACCAGGTAGAAACTGAATGGTCCTTCATCCAAGACTTCAAAGAGCCGGTAGTTGATGGAATCCTGGGCAATTGGACCATACCCCCGTCTCTTCCTGCCGGTGCTTACACCTTCCGTTTAGTGGTGGTGGACAAAACGGGCAACTACTTGGATCCCTGTGAAGTGAATGTGACTATTGAACACTAATCATTGGGAGAGCACATCCCGAAGGAGGATGAGAAATGAAAGAGAAGCTAAAAGCATACTTCCCCTGGATTATGGTAGCAGCCGCCTTGTTCCTGCTGATTGCCCTGGTGATAGTGGGTCTCCTCTGCAACAGGGGAATTTCTGCCAATCGTGCCAGCACGGAGAGGATATCCGCCGAGGTGGATCGTCTCAATGATGAGATGGAGCAGGCGGGGGGCGAGATAGACAAGCTCGAAGCGGCCATAGAGAAGGCAGACGGCGAGATCGTCGAGCTCAGAGCAGAGCTGAAGAAGGCAGAGACGGAGGGGGACCGGCTCAGGGAAAACCTGCGGGAGGACTTGGCGGAGGACATCTCCGCCAACGCCGACCGGCTTCAGGAAGAGGCCACGCAAGTGGCAACCAAAGCCGAGTTCCAGGTATTGCTCCTCAAGGCTTCGGCCAAGGCTTTGAAAGCGCGGATTCACCTGGCCGAGAAAGAGGCGGGGCTTGCTGAGCGGGATCTGGCGGAGTGTGATGCCGCCCTGGAAGCAGCGGCAGCTCTGGCTGACGGGAAAGACAAGACCGCTCTCCAGGAGATAAGGACGAGTATAGTCGAGCTGAAGGATGGTGTCGAAGCCCACACCTTCCCCATCGCTACCCTGGAAATCGTGAGCGACAAAATAGACGCCCTCATCGGTAAGTAGTAGGGGAGAGCATCCATGACGGGGAACAGCGGTTGAAAACCGCCTCTGGAGGGCGCGGATGCGCCCTCACAGGTGCGATTTCAATCGCTACCCAACTTTTCGCAATGTGCCCTACCGAAACTGCCCAGGGCCAAAGGCCCTGGGCAGTTTGTGTTATGTCTGCATCTCCCTCCAAACCCTGACCCACTCCTCAATGCTCAAGGTCTGGGCGCGGCGCCTGGGGTTGACGCCAGCCCTGCTCAGGGCTTGAGCCACCTCACTGGCCGGAAGATTCAACTCGGCTGCCAGGGCGTTGCGAAGCTGCTTCCGTCTTTGGGCGAAACCCGCCCGCACCACCTCGAAGAAGCTGCCAGCGTCATCCACTTCGACCACGGGATGGCGGTGTAGATCAATGCGTATCACCGCCGAGTCAACCTGGGGGGAGGGGTAAAAGGCGCCGGCTCTAACACGGGTCACGATGCGAGGTTGCCCGTAGAACTGAACGCTCACCGCCAACAGACTCATATCACCGGGCTGGGCGATTATACGCCGGGCTACTTCCAACTGGACAGTCACCACCATCAGCTTGGGCCTGACTTCGGCGGTGAGGAGGTGGCGGAGGATGGCGGAGGTGATGTAATAGGGGAGGTTGGCGACGACTTTGTACTGTAGACTCAGTGCATCATAATTTGCTCCCGCCCCCCGTTCCCCCCAACTTTGGGAGGGCAGGGGGGCAGATCCAGCGGCCTGGCGGCGGGAGGCAACCGAAGGTTGCACGCAACCCACCGCGAGCAATTGTGATCCCACGTGCCGCTCCAGCAAATCAGCCGGGTTCATCTCCAGGATGTCGCCACGAATGATCTCCACATTGGGCAGATCAGCCTTTGCGGTAGCCGTTTGCCTGAGCGCCTCCACCAAGCGCTGATCTAGCTCAACGGCGATCACCCTTCCGGCCCTCTCAGCTAAGAGGCGGGTCAGCGTGCCCAAGCCCGGCCCGATCTCCAGGACGACGTCCTCAGGCCCCAATTCGGCGGCCTCAACGATACGCTCTAATGCTCGCTGATCAGTCAAGAAATTCTGGCCCAGGCCTTTCCTGGGCTGTATGTCAAATTCCTTCAGAAGCCTCCGCACGTTCATCATCGCCCCGTCACTTCAGCAGTTAAACAAACAGGTGCAACGCACTCTCGGCAGTGCGTTGCACCTTAGCTTGAAAGTCGCCGGGCTTCATCAGCGTTCCCTCGGCCAACTGGGCAACACCCAATGGATCTGATTTGCGGGCGGCGATGGAGCCAGGAGGTAGACGTCAACCCATCTATACCACAGCTTGAGCTCGCCCTCTTCGTAACCCAGGTCAACGTGCCGTCCTCTGATTTTGCCACCAGTATCTCCAGCCACCCCCAGGCCGTAGCCGGGCACGTACATTTCCGTCTCCATGTTGATCACCTGGGGGTCAACGGCCACGATGCCCCCCCTCATCTCCCAACCCAGGCGGGTGATGCCGTACAGAGGATGGTCGGGGTCCTTGCCCGAGGTGGCAGCCGTATACGATGTGGCCAGCGCCCGGATCTTGCGCCAATATGTGAGGCTGCCCTCGGGGGTCTCCAATTCTCGCAGAATGATCTTAGTGCCGTAGGCGATAACCTTGTTGGTTGGCTCGCAGTCTACCCACTCGGCCTCCAGGGATCGCTCGACCTCCTGGCCATCTTCGCAGACAACGTGGATGCGCCGCTTGGTAACTCCGTCCTCGCCCTCCTGATCGAGTCGCTGATGGTCCAGCTCCAGATTCGGGTCGGGTTGCCAGGCCGTCTCGAAGGAGATAGGGTCTTGCTCAATGGCCATTTCCTCCGTCACTCGCACCACGCGAATGGCCGCATCATCGTCTATGGGCACGTCTACGCCTGGCACTGTGTAGTCTTTGCCCAGCAGAACTACCCCTTCCTGGACCAGGGTCTCAGCCACCGTCTCCCCCTGAGTGCGTGTCCTGATGAGGCGACCATCTACCTGAATAGTTACTGGCCTGGAGCGCTGGATGGAGACCTGCATGTTCGCCGAGATAGAGCTGCCCAGGCTGGGGTCAACACGGTCGCCCAGGTAGAGATTGACGCCCTCATCGCGTAACGCCTCGCCCACCGTGGCTTTGGTAGTATAAAGAGTCGCGAGATTGCCATCATCATCGAGATACATAGGCACTGCCCGCTGGATCACGACATGCAAGGGAGCACCTTCCTCCTGGCCGTTCCAACTATTGTTACCGCTGCGGCTACTGGCAAGCCGATTGGTTGGGCTGTGCCCCGGCAGGCTGGCTGTCAAACTCGCTTCCTGCCCATCTATGATAACCCTGTCACGAGGCTGAAGGGCTATCCCTAACTCCTGCAGCAGGTCGCCCACCGTTTGGCTGTGGGTTCGCGTCTCAACCGTGCGGTCATCAACCTGGATGGTGGCTGGCCTGGCCCGGCGGACGGAAATAACATCCCCGTTCGCAATGGAAGCCTCTAACCCTGGCGAGATGGTGTCCTTCGGGCAGAGCTCCAGGCCGGCCTCTTTCAGAAGGGATTCAACCGAGGTCTGGTGAGTGCGGAAGGGCTCAGAGTAACCATCTAGCATGAGGGTCACTTGAGTTTGCGTTTGGAGATACCCGACCGTGAGGATGCCGGCCAGGGTCAACACCGCAGCCAACGCCAGCAGCTCTTTTCGAGGTCGCCAGCCTGCTATATTCTTAATGAATTCGTTCCATCGAAGTGGTTCAGGTTGGGGCTGGATGCTCTCTTCTAACAAGCGTCCTCCACGATCTCGGAACCCGAAGCTTAGCCGCCGAAGCTCTTCCCGGCTGGTTCTCCTTCCATACGACAGAGGGAGCGAGATCCGATCCCCCGCCCCCTCCTTTGGTCAAAGCGATGGTCGTGCACCCCCTGTCGAATCGGGCTCCCCGGCTTACCGAGGCCAGCCAACTCCAGCCAGGCTACCCTGCGGCACCCAGGAGTTGCTACTTACCGCTGCTTCCTTCCGGACCTGACGGGGTTCGTAGGCTCCCGCCGCGCAGGACCCAACCTTCAACGCCACTTAACCGCGGCAGTCCCAGAAAACACCGACCCTCGAGGGGGAATTCGACCCCGCTATAGCGGGTTGCGGGTACAGGGCACCGCTAGCTCCCCATCTAGCACGACCGTTGATATGGTACTTCATAAGCAGCAAAAAGTCAAATGGCGGAGAGGGTGGGATTTGAACCCACGGAGCATTTCTGCTCACACGCTCTCCAGGCGTGCGCATTAGGCCAGACTATGCTACCTCTCCGCGTTATCCAATTGAGTGGGAGGTCTATGGCGGGAGGGGTGGGATTCGAACCCACGGTGGAGTTGCCCCCACAACGGTTTTCGAGACCGTCCCGATCGTCCACTCCGGCACCCTCCCCGGTCTGCTTCTATAAACTACGGCTTTTGCAATACGGGCCGTTCTTTCAATGACGCTGGTTAGCGTTTGCGATTGTTCTCGCAAGGTCTGGATAGCACGACGATACTGTTCCTGGCGACGGAGCAGGATTTTGTACGCTCCGGCCCAGTCGGCCCAATCTAACACCCAGGCATCATCCTCCGGCTCTTCACCACTTGAGACAAGATTTCGGACGCAGATAAACGCTGATGAACGCTGATTTTTCTTTTCATCTGCGAAAATCTGCGTGTATCTGCGTCCCATCACTTGTCGGTTTGAGGCGGAGCTTCGCTGGTATTATAGCACAGGCCAACCAAAGAGGCAAACTTTGTTAAGGTTGACGAAAAGGTGTATAATCAAAATAGTGGTTGAAACCGACTCTGGAGGGTGCGAATGCGCCGGTCGTCCACCTACGCGGACGATTTCTGCGACCACGAAGGTAGTCGCCCGGCACGGAGTGCCCTCACAGGTGCGATTTCAACCACTATTGGAGCAGAATCGGATCTACTGAGGATGGCATCATGGCGTTACGAAACTGGCGTTTCCTGCTACTGATCTCGACAATAACCCTGCTCGTGGCGGGCGGGGCGCTGTACGCCTGGCTCGTCGCTGATCTTCCCTCTTTCCACGATCTGTACGGCCAGGCTATCGCCCCCAGCACTAAAATCTACGACCGCCAGGGCCGCCTCCTCTACGAGATCATCGACCCCCACGCCGGCAAGCACACCCCCTTACCCCTCGACGAGATTCCCCTTCACCTCCGCCAGGCCACCATCGCCACCGAGGACGCCAACTTCTATACCAATCCTGGGGTGGACTTTCGCGCCATCCTGCGCGCCCTGGTCATCAACCTGCGGGGCGGTGAGGTGATCTCTGGTGGCAGCACCATTACTCAGCAATTGGCTCGCAATCTCCTCTTGTCTCCTGAGGAGCGTTTTGAGCGCACCCTGAGCCGCAAGCTGCGCGAGTCCATTCTGGCCTGGCGCCTGGCCCGAACTTACAGCAAGGACGAGATCCTGGCCCTCTATCTGAACCAGACCTGCTACGGCAACCTGGCCTATGGGGTGGAGGCCGCTGCCCAGGCCTACTTCGGCAAGTCGGTGGACGAGTTGGACCTGGCCGAGTGCACCCTTCTGGCTGGCCTGCCGCAATCCCCCGCCCTCTACAACCCCCTGGAGAATCCCCAGGCGGCCAGGGAACGCCAGGCTGTGGTGTTGGAGCTGATGGTCAAAAACGGCTACATAGGCGAAGAGGAGGCCAGGCTGGCCAGCGAGGAACAACTCCATTTCGCCGCCGTGCCCTTCCCCATCCGCGCCCCCCACTTCGTGATGTACGTGTGGAGCCTCCTGGAGAAACGATTCAGTCTGGAGGAACTCTACCACGGCGGCCTGGAAGTCTACACAACCCTGGACGTGGACATGCAAGAGCTGGCTCAGTCCATCGCCCGCTGCCGCCTGGCAATCCTGGCCGACCGACCACGGCGCGATCTGCCAGACCCCAACGTGCATAATGCTGCCCTGGTGGCCCTGGATCCCAACACGGGTGAGGTGCTGGCCATGCTGGGCAGCCCCGATTATTTCGACCCTGAGATTGACGGGGCGGTGAATTGTGCTTTGGCTCCCCGTCAACCTGGGTCTTCCATCAAGCCCATCACCTACGCTGCCGCCTTCGCTCAGGGCTACACCCCGGCCACCATGATCCTGGACGTGCGCACGGCTTTTACGACCAGGGAAGGAGAGCCCTACGTGCCGCTCAATTATGACCTGGAGTTCCACGGCCCCGTGCTGGCCCGCCAGGCCCTGGCTTCGTCTTACAACCTGCCGGCAGTCAAAGTTCTCGATTACGTGGGGTTGGACAACATGACCGCGCTGGCCCGCAGCCTGGGCATCACCACCTTCGACGATAGCGAACGCTTCGGCCTGTCCCTGACCCTGGGAGGTGGCGAGGTGCGCCTGCTGGAACTGACTGCCGCCTACGCCGCCTTCGCCAACGGAGGGTACAAAGTGGAGCCGGTGGCCATCCTGCGCGTCGAGGACAGCCAGAGCCGCATCCTGTATGAGAGAAAGCCCAGATTGGGTGAGCGAGTCCTCGACGAAAGGATCGCCTATCTCATCACCGACGTCCTCAGCGACGACCTGGCCCGCATGCCGGCCTTCGGCGAGGGGAGTGTGCTCAAGTTGAGCCGGCCAGCAGCGGTGAAAACGGGCACCACCACCGATTGGCGGGACAACTGGACCATAGGCTACACCCCGCATCTCGCGGTTGGCGTCTGGGCTGGCAACGCCGACAATTCGCCCATGCGCGACGTTTCGGGCGTCACCGGGGCGGCTCCCATCTGGCACGACTTCGTGGAGGAAGCGCTGGAGGCCCGACCGGCGGAGGAGTTCGTCGAGCCGGAGGGCTTAACCCAGGTGGAGGTCTGCACTCTCTCAGGCCAGCTCCCCAACCCCTACTGCCCCCATCGGCGGACCGAGCTCTTCATCGCCGGCACCGAGCCGACAGAGACCTGCCAGATGCACCAACTCTTCGCGCTCGATGCCGCCACCGGTCAACTGGCCTCCCCCGATACGCCGCCGGAGCAAATAGTGGAGCGCGTCTATACAGTGCTGCCAGCCGAAACCCTAAACCCGCTTGTCATCACCAACCCTCACCAGGGCAGCGTTTATCGTTTAGATCCGGCCCTGCCCCGGGGCGATCAGAGGATAGAGGTTGCGGCGCGGGCAGGCGATGAGGTCAGCGTGGCCAGCGTAACCATCTATGTGGATGAGGAGTTCCTGGCCGATTTCGTTACCCCGCCTTACAGAGCCTTGTGGCCACTGGAACCAGGCGAGCATACAATCATCTCCGTTGGCTACGACCCAGCGGGCAACCGGCTGGAGAGTCAGCCCGTGCACATCACAGTAAAATAAAGCCACCTGACTGCACATCAGGTGGCTCCAGCACCCCCGGGGCGACTCGAACGCCCGCACACGGCTTCGGAGGCCGCCGCTCTATCCGCTGAGCTTATGTCAGCGTTCAGCCTCTTCCCGCCTCTCAGGCAAAGGTGTAGGAAGGGATGCTGGAAATCAGGCGCGGAGACTTGAGCCGAGATCGCCGAGGCACAAGCTCACCGACCTCAATGTAGACGACGGGGCGATCAGGAATGTCATCGTGGGGCAGTGGGCTGCCAAAGGTCTGCACGCTCCAGCGGCTGAAATCCGGATCCTGTTCGTCTACAAAGACGATTTGGACATCGTGGGGAATACGCTGTGCGAAACCTGGATGCTCCAAAACATACTGGTCAAACTCGGCCAGCAGTTCCTCAAAATGCAATTGATACATCGTGTTCATCTCACTACCTCGTTTCTTCTTCATACCTGGCGCGATAGGTGCGCCAGTTTTGCCGAATGTCACGCTGACCCATCGTCAGGACGTGAGCCCGGGAATAGTGCGGAAATTGCTCTTTGGTTTGGCTGCCATCTGGATGCATCACGTCACGATGGGGAACGCCATGCGCCGTGTCGTAGCGGACGATAGCCACCCACTGTTGCTCGATCAGCGCTTCGTACTGAACCCGGAAAAGGACCACCTGGCCTCGTTCCGTACGATGAAAATGCCGATAGCGGTCTCGTTGTGCTTCATCCAGGTAGATGACGTACTCGGTCTCGCCCATACTCACGTTAGTCCTTCATGGCTGTGAGTCCTCTCCCAGATACGCGGGGTACAGATCAATGGAGCGATGACATTCAGCCGGCCGTGCTTGGCCGTGACCGAGCCCGGGCAGCCGACAGCGCAAAAGCCGGCAACAGGTCTTAGGAAAGCACCCCCGGGGCGACTCGAACGCCCGCACACGGCTTCGGAGGCCGCCGCTCTA
>CAZVCJ010000141.1:0-2214 GCA_964625745.1 uncultured Anaerolineae bacterium
GATGGGCCATTTCCTGTCGCATCACCCAGAGCAATTCGGCGCCGGAGGTCTCCAGGTGGGTAGCCGGCACGCACGACGGGGCCATGACGAACACCGTCAGCGGCAGGCCCTCTGAGGCATCCAGCACGTAGCGGACGCCCTCGATGCCCAGCACGTTGGCGATCTCGTGGGGATCGGCGACCACGCTGGTGGTGCCACGGGGCACGACGGCCCTGGCGAACTCCGGCGGCGTCGCCATGCTGCTCTCGATGTGCACGTGGCCATCAATGAAGCCAGGGCAGACGGTTCGCCCCTGGAGGTCTATGGTTTCCCTGGCCCGGTAATCCCCCAGGCCCACGATTCGGTCGCAGCGATGGCGACGTTGGTCTCGATGACCTCGTGGGAGAAGACATTCACCACTCGGCCATTCCTGAGCAGTAGATCGGCCTTCCCCTCCCCTCGTGCAAGCTTGATTATCTCCGCTAATTCCATCTTCGTGCTCTTTCGCGTCTTTCACGATTCAAGCCGCCCCCTCGCCACTATATCTCCGGGCCGCTCTGTTTGGTGTGACTTCGCTGTTTGGCGGCCCAGCCACGGCGTGTAGGCTAAGCCTGCCCGACTGCTTGCTGCGCAGGTGGCTTCTTGAGTAGTGCGAACACTTATAAAACTATTCGGCGCTAGTCACGGTGAACTTCCCTCCATCGCTGCGACCGAAGACTTCGGGGAAGTACATCTCGTAAGCGTTGGCGGGCATGACCAGGAATTCACCAGGTACGCTGGCCCGCATGAGGTAGGTGTACTCGTACGTCCCCTTGGGCAGGTAGGTGGCGAAGAGGACGACTTTCTCGTCCCTCATGTCGGTGTTGCTGAACCACCACCAACCCCAGTCCTCGCCCACCCGCGTCAGCTCAGGAGGCTGCCCCACCACGCTGGTGGTCTTGAGGCTGACGTCCACGCCCTCGCAGCCGGCCGGCAAGGGGTCCTCCACCACCAGGTAGTGCAGGCTGCTGGGGGCGATGAGGGTCAGCTTGACCTGGATCACGTCGCCCACCTCCGCCCCGTCCACGAAGCGCTCCGGGTCTTCAACGGGCGAGTACTGGCGGGCGACGATGATGCCGCGGTTCAAAGCCTTGACGTCCTCCACCGGCAGGAAGTAACGCAGGTAGAGCGAGTAGTAGAGCCGGCCCTGGCCCGCAGGCTCCGCGCGCTCGATGAGCAGCCGATTGGCCTCGTCTTTCAACAGATCGGCCACCTTCACCTGAAGCTTGCGCGTTTCCCCAACGTCCGCCGCGGTCACCCGGCCTTCGCTCAGTTTCTCCTGGTTGAGACTGACCCGATAGGCGTAGTCTGCCTCCAGCTCGCCGGTGGCCACCATCCAATCGGTCAGGGCGATGAGGGACCAGGCCGTCTCCTGGGTGGAGAGCCAGTGGCCCTCCTTGCGAGCCACCATCAGCCAGCGGACGACGTTGGGAGCGAGGCCGCTGTCGGGGGCCAGGCGCGCCAGGGCCGCCAGCACGATGGCCGTGGAACGGGTATCGGTGTTCATGGTCCAGTAGTCCGCCGCCGCCTCCTCCCAGTGGGCGCCGGTGGCGCTGAGGACGGCGGCGCTCGTTAGATCGCTGAGGATGGCATCTACCCTCTCCCGCTGCTCAGGGGCCAGCAGGCCCAGGGTCATGGCCAGATAAGCCTTGCCGTAGTTGCCCAACATCTCGCGCCGCTCGTAGAGGGCCACGCTGCGGCCCAGGTCGCCCTGCCCGTACTCGGCCAGGACGTAGAGAACGAAGGCCTGGGTGTTGGCCTCGTAAGATTGCTTCAGCTCGGCGGGACGCTTCAAGCTGCCGCCCAGGAACTTGGCTGCGCGATCCATCACTTCCTGATCTACGACGAAGTCGGCCCGTTTGGCCTCGTTGAGGCCCAGGAGGACGTAGGCGGTGAGGAAGGCGTTGCTCTCGTCGGCCAGCCACCAGCCCCAGCCGCCGTCGTAGTGCTGCTCAGTGTAGATGCGTTGCAGGGCGATGCTCACCTGCTGAGGCAGGCGCGTCGCCAGCTCCTGATTCTCGACGCCCAACTGCCTCAGGGCGCGGTAGGTCATCACGTTGGGCAGGAAGCGGCTCACCGTCTGCTCGATGCACTCGTAGGGGTAGTGCTCCAGATAGCCCAGGCCGTCACGCATCCCCGCCGCCAGCGAGGGGTCAAGCTGCACCGTCAGCTCGCCCTGGGTGGGATCGTGGCGCC
>CAZVCJ010000141.1:2314-10536 GCA_964625745.1 uncultured Anaerolineae bacterium
TGGAGTAGTGATAGACGGGCAGGGTGATCTCCACGGCGTCGGACAGGCCGCCGCCACATTCGCCTCGCTCAGTGCAGGCCTGGACAGCGAAGAGGAGTGTGGTCTCCTCGATGACTCCATTGGCCGCCCCCCCTCTTTCCCCCCCAACTTTGGGGGGGAGGACTGTCACCGGCCAACTGACCTTCTGCGTGCCGTGAGCGGGCACCTCCACTTGCTGGGTGCCGCCCCCCCCTCCCCCCCCAGATAGGGGGGGCTTGAGGGTGAGTCCCTCGGCCGATAGCGACACCTCCACCTGAAGGGCCTGGTCGGTGTTGTTGTGGACCACGGCGGAGAGGGTGGCCTGGTCGCCGATGACGAAGAAGCGGGGAGCGACGGGCCTGATCAAAAGGTCCAGGGTGCTGATGACGTCGTTCGTGACCTCCCCTACCTCGGTGGCCGCGGTGATGCCCTTGACGCCCAATCGCCAGGTGGTCAGGTTATCGGGCAGTTGCACCGAAACCTGGGCCTGGCCGCTCTCGTCGGTGCGCACCGCCGGGTCCCAGTAGGCGGTTTCGGGGAACTCACTCCGTACCAGGCCCGCCATGGCCGCCTCGGCACCTCCGTCCCCTCCCTTGGCTTTAGCGGCTAAGAGCACGTTCTGTTGATCCACGGACAGGGCCAGGCTGGTCGCCGTCTGCACCCCCACCCCACGCTCGCCGTAGAAGAAGTCCACCAGGTTGGGAGAGCCTGTACCGGCCAGGGCCAGCACCGACAGGTCAACCAGGGCCAGCGCCAGTTCGGCCGTCACTCCTTCCCCTTGATAATCGGTGGCGCGGATGTCGTAAGTAACCGTCTCCCGTGGGCCATAGTGGCCTTCTTTGTCCGGGGTGATGGTGATCTGTAGCTCCTTTTCCACAGTGGACACCGGCAGGCTGGCGTAGCCCATCTTGAAGGAAGCCAGGGGGTTGGTTTCGTCCTGGCCCTTGACGATGACCACCGAAACGTAGACGTTGGGCGCGTGCTCGGAGAGGATGGGAATCTCGATCAGCTCGCTGTTGCTCCGCAAGGTGAGCAACTGATGGCTCATGATGTGGCCGCGCTCGATGGTGAGGAGCGCCTTGACCTCCCCTTGATAGGGCGAGGGGATGAGGATCTTGGCCACCTCGCCCGGCGCGTACGATTTCTTATCGGGGATCAGCTCGATGCGGTTGTGGCTCTCCTGTCGCCAGCTTACGAACTCGCGGCTGCTGACCCAGAGGTAGGTGGCGCTGCGGATCTCGTTCCCCTCGACAGGGCTCAGGGCAAGCTCCAGCTTGTCACGGCCCACGGCCACCACCTTGTAGCTTCCGCCTTTCTCAGGGACGAAAGCGGCCAGCGCCTTACCCTCGCCGTCGGTGGTCACCGTCGTGGTCAGTACCGGCGTGTCCTCGACCTGGCTGGTCCAATAGAAGCTGCCGTCGTCGGCCTTCTCCTGGACGCTGTACCACTTGTGCTCGAAGAATGTTACCGTCAGTGGCACGTTGGGCACAGGCTCGCTCTCCCAGTCCACAGTGATGATCCTGACCCGTTGCTCCTCGCCCACTGTGCCTACCCAGGTCATGGGGGCCAGGCCGATGTAGAACAGGCCCTGGTGGACGACGGCCTCGGTGCGGGAACTGACCTGCTGGTCGTTGATGTCGGTCACTGAGGCCTCGATGGTGAAGACCTGGCTCAGCTTCTTCAAGGAGATGCCGGCCGGCACCTTGAAGGTGAAGCGGCCCTCCGCGTCGGTCTCCCCCGTGCCCTCGGCGATGAGCTCGCCGAAAGAGCCGTAGTAGCTATCCCGCTCCTCCCATTCGTAGTCAACAAAGTCGTAGTAGCCCTTGCCCTGCCAGGGGAAGAAGTAATCCTGGCTGAGGACGCTCCAGTGCACCTGGGCCTCTGCCACCGGGCCGCCGAAGTAGTAGGTGGCGACCGCGCTAACGGCGATCTCGTCCCCCTGCACGTAGGCGTCTCGATCAGTCTCCACGCCCACCTGGAACTCCGGCCGGCGGTACTCAGCCACCTGGAAGCCGACCCCGAAGCTCTGGTCAGCAAATTGAGCATTGATCCAGTAATAGCCCAGGACAGCTTCCTCGTCCAGGGTGAACTCGCCGTGGAGGGTGCCCATATCGCTGAGGGGCAGATCCTCACCATAAATCTCCTTGCCCTGGTCGTCGCTGACGGTCACCGCCAGGCTCTCCACGCCCTGGGGCAGGCTGTAGCGGGCGTCGTCGTCGGTGCGTAGAATGCCCTTGAAGCGAACCGTCTGCCCCGGCCGGTAGATGGGCCGGTCGGTGTAGAAGTAGCCAGAGTAGAGCTGGCTGTAGAACTGAGCCGAGATGTTGAACTCCCAGGGAGAGATGCCCTGAGTCCAGCGGTTGAGGGCCACGGCGAAATCATTGCCCTCGCCAGCGAAGACGAAGAGGGGATCCCACATATCCTGGGGCGGGAACTCGGCCTTGAAGACACCGTCCTGGCCCGTCCATCCTTCAGCTAAGCTGTCAGATTCGCTCTGCACACTTACCGACAGGCCAGGGACGACCTGCCCGCTGGCCAGATCGGTGGCCCAAACCAGGGCCTCCGTCTCCGCCTGCTTCAGAGTCAGGTTGAGGCAGGAGACCACCATGATCTGGCTCGAGGGCCGCCCGTAAGGCAGCTCTAGCACTTCGGGAGCAGTGAGCTCCAGATAGTAGAGGCCTGGGGCCAAGATCCCTCCCTCTTCGCTGGCTACTTTGGTGCTCAGCACACCAGACTGGTTGGGGGGGGCATCGGCCTCCTCCGACCACTGGCGCACCAGAGCAGCCGGGTCGGGGCTGAAGTCGTCCCAGTAGCTCCAAGACTCGCTGCCGTTGAGGCGAATGAAGTCCTCCCTGCTCAAGCGGTAGAGGCCGAAGTTCAGGCGGGAGACGTTGCGATAAGTAACATAGATCACCGTCTCGGTGTAGGCGTTGTAGGTACCCACGTTGGCAGGGTTACTGAAATAGACCGAGGGGTCCAGATCGCGGGTGGTGAAGCGCACCACCTTCTCTTCGCCCAGGGTGTTCCCACTGGGGTCGGCTATATCCGCCCCGAAGGTGAAGGTATAGTCGGTGGAGGGCTGGATATCGAAGGAGATGTAGAAACTGTAATCGTAGTCGCTCCAGTAGGTGTAGACCTCGGTCGGCTCAGGGATGATGGCCGTGTTAGGCGTGATGGTGGTCCAGTCCATTGGCCCGGCAAAGGTGGCACTCACCCCACCATAGGGGTCCGCTCGCAGATCGCCATCGGTCGGATGGGTTTCAAGGATGCAAGGGTAAGGAACGGTGGTGAAGCGCCAGGAGTAAGTCTCGGCGATGCGCCCCTCCCCTCTTGCCGCCTTGGCTCCTGCTTCCAGAGCGGCCACGTAGCCCGTCTCCAGCGGCAGAGAGGCAGAGGGTACAAAGGCCATCACCTTCTCATCCCAGCGGAAACCGCCCTGGATGGCTATCCCGGCCTCTGTCACTAACGAGAACCTCTCCTCGACCGAAACGTGATCCATAGGCTGGTTGAAAGTGATGCTGATGGCTTGAGTCGCCGCCACCTGAACCTCGCCATCGGCCGGCATTGTCCATACCACAGCAGGCATGGCCGTGGTGAAGTACCAGACGTAGTCCTCGGCCAGGACGCCGCCGGTAGTGTCCTCCAGCCCGGCCGCCACCCGCGCCTGGTAAGTCGTGGCCGGATCGAAGCCCTCCTCAGGGCGGAAAGTATAGATGGAGGTGTTAAGCCACTGGCCCTCGCCCGTCACTGGCGGGACGAAGGTCAGGGGCTGGGGCAGGCCCGCCTGCTCGGAGATGGCAGTGAGGGGCACCACGGGGCGGTTGAACATCACCGTGACCAGGGCATCGGTTCCCACCTCGGTGGTATCGGGAGCAGGCTGGACCTCGGTAACCTCCAGGTGGCCTACCGTACTGAAGTGGAAGCTGAAGGGCTCCCCCAGAATCAGGCCCACGGCGCTCTTGGCCTCCTCGGCCACGGTCACCTTGTAGCTCACTCCTCGCGGAAAGGCCGCCGTCGGAGCGAAAGCCAGGGTCGTGTCGTTGGGCCAGTTGAAGCTCCCCGCCACGACCGGCTGGATCGCGAACGCCCCCTCCGTCGAGGGCCGATCCATCGGCTGGTCGAAGACCAGGAGCACCGGTGCCGTCAAGCCCAGCTCCTCGCCTGGGGCCGGCGCCCGCTCCAGCACCTGCGGTGATACGGGAGGTAAGGGAGTGGGAGTAGGGCCGGGAGTAGAAGTGGGTTCAGGAGTGAATGTAGGCTCAGGAGTATGGGTAGGCGCAGGCATAGCGGTAGCCGTAGCCGTCGGTGTAGGCGTCTCTCTGGCGCACGCGCTCAGGAATCCGCCAAGCACCATGGCGCAGATAATCAAAGTAGCGATAGGGGTATAGTATTTTCTCATGGAAGGACCTCCTCAAAGGGATATTAGATATTGGATATTGGGGCGTTAGCGCACAAGTCTATTATACTCTACTTCATCTTCCCTGGCAACTGGCCGACGGCCAGGGCTATTCAGTTTTCCAGGTGCCGGGCACTTACATAATGGCTTTGGCACAGGAAGCGGCACTGAGAACAGTCTCCCTGGACGTTGGGGACTCCGTTGGAAGTGCCTGGCACCTCGTCCGGCGAGGACTGAATGTTTCTATGAGCAAATACGAAGGCTTGACAGATGTGGGAAGCTGTGGTACACTGTGGTTAACCCGAAATATGATCACACGTTACCATTGACCAACCTCCGAGAAGCTCAAGATGCCCAAAACCCGTCGCGTCTATCCGGAAGACAAGATGATCCGCCGTGGCCTGGAGGCCCTGATGGCGACATTAGGGCCGGTAGAGACCGTTCGTTTTCTGACCCTACCGCGACAACGTCGTCTCGAGTCGGTTCGACGGCACCAGCAGTGGCAGGCAAGTCTTGATCAGGAATGGTTTTTTGACCAGGTCTTTGGGACTGTAAAAGAATAGTTTCCAACCATGAGCAAGCAATACGCACCCCATGAACCGGAAGAGGAAGTGCTTTCGGTCGAGGACGCTTTCCGTGATGCGGAGCGCTCGGAAGGACGGTGGCGGGCTTTCGAGCGCGAGGAGTATTTGCGGCGCGTGTTTATCGAATTACCCGAACCGGCTTACTTGACGCTGGAAGAACTGGCCAGGCGTCAGAAGCAAACTGTGCCTCGTCTCATCGAGCGGGTCATTGGGGAGTTGTTAGTAACGTTCGCTCCCTCGGCGGGTGCTGCGGAGAGCTGAGCAATACCGAAACTCAGGTGAGGATCCGCCTTACCCCTGGAAGCGCGCATCGTCAGCGGGCGTCTCCAGCTCAGAGCGCCGCTTTGCCTGGCCTCTAAAGACAGAACAGAGCCTTGTCCCAAAATCGTGACGGTCGCCAGACCGAGTATTGCGTCTGAGCGATTTTGGTGGTATAATATGGTCAGGTTTTCTACCGCAGCTTACTATACATCGCCTTCATGAGGCTGACGAGAATTGAAGTGACTTAGCACGGGAGGACATGGCGATGGAGCCTGGCATTGACCTCTCGACGAATCCTCAAGCTAAAGTACAAGTGGCAATTGGTGGTCCGAAACGAGCGCCAACGCAGGGGTAACTCTATGCCTGCTGTTGGCGTTTCTTGTTTCGGCAGGCTGACCTGAGAGCAGAATCATCAGCGGAAGGGACTTCGATGAAAAAAGGAATAGGGATGCTTATGAAGCGCTTTGGCCTCGCCTCGGTCGTAGCGATTGCGTTGGTCATCACATTGATCGGTCTTTCCGGTATTAATCCCGGTCCGGTGCTGGGCTGGCCAGGGGAGCCGACCCCCGACGAGATCGTTGTTCGCACTCCGGCCCCACCACCGGAGATGCCTACAGCCACACCGGTATCGCCTGATGGCTCCTTGCTATCTACTACTGAAGTGATCGTAGACGATCTGGACCCTGGCTTCACGCGATACGGGCCATCGGGTGGTTGGTATCATTCTGGATCCGGCGATACGACCTACAATGGGCATGCCTACTGGACCTATTGCACCGATACTTGGGAAGGTTCGAGCGTCAACAACTGGGCCACATGGACTCCCAGTCTGCCTGTTGGCGGGCAGTGGGAAGTATTTGCCTACATTCCCCGGGTCGTCACCGATCGGCCAGATACAGGTCGAGCACGCTACCAGATCCACACTGCCAGTGGAGACTACATTGTTGAGCGCGATCAGCAGAGCATAGCCAGTGCTGGCGGCGGCTGGGTCTCCCTTGGGACATACGCCTTCAATGCAGGTACCAGTGACTATGTGCGCTTGGAGGATGTGACTCCAGATTGGTATTTCATATACCAAGGCCAACAGTATAGCAAGACGATCCAGTTTGATGCCATCAAATGGGTATTACGGGAAGCCTCGAGGATTTGCGGACCTATGGATGTAGCCTTCGTTGTCGACCACTCGACTAGCATGAGTGAGGCCATTGACAACGTGAAGACGGAACTGGCTGGGATACTTGGCAATATCGAGGCGGCGTCCGAGAACGACTATCGACTGGCTCTGGTGACCTTCGGCGATGACATCACTATCCTGGAGAATTTTGCAGCTAACAACCGTGCTTCGGCCGCGCAAAAGTTTCAGGCGCTGAGTGTGTACGGTGGTGGTGTGAATGAGCCAGAAGCTTCCGACGAAGCGCTGAACACGGTAATAAACGCGCTTCCGGCTGCTGGGCGGCCTCAAAACGTGAACTTCACCCCCGCATTCCGGGATGGAGTCCTGAAGATCATTATTCTGGTGACCGATGCTCGCCCAGGAGGGTTCGACGATAACTTTACCCCCGGCGTGGACGACGTCCACGCTCACAACATGGCGGTCCAAGCCGCTGCTCGGAACATTAAGATTTCGGCAGTCTTCGTGCCGACAGTATTCTGGCCAGAGCACCATCCCACAGTCAGATCCATCATGCAATACTATGCGACGACCACAAACGGCGTTTTCATTGAGACCGCCTCCAACGGCACTGGCACCGGCGCCGCTATTAATGACATCATCGCTAGGTGTGGGGAAGCAGAGGTTAAGGTCCGATTTCGGGGAACGATCAGAGAGATCAACCAAGGGCCTGATTGGGGAGCGATGAGGGTCCAGGTAGAAGAAGTGCTCTCTGGTCCGCCGATCAGCGGCGAGGTATGGGTGAATTTTGGCAATATTGCAGGCTGTTTTGGAGATAACGAAGTTTACGCTGCTCGCGTTGGGGATAGGGTGGAGGTTTATGGTTCATTTGACCCCTCATACGGTGTAGACGCCTGTTCGCTGGGCGACTATATTTACCTGCTTTGTGTCCCCAGCCGTTGGCGGGGTGAGTACTACGAAAACCAGAATTTGTCAGGACTGCCCGTTCTTGTGCGATGCGATGACCAAATAGATTTTATCTGGAATTACGATGCACCTGATCCTATCCTGCCAGTTGACCACTTCTCTGTACGTTGGGCCGGTACGCCGAACTTTCCCAATAGCGGTCGCTACCGCTTCCATACCCGCACCGACGACGGCGTGCGTCTGTGGGTTGACGGCTGGCTATTGATTGATCAGTGGCACAATCAGGGAATGACAGAATACACTGCTGAGATCGAGCTCTCGGCCGGTCAACACGATGTGGAGATGGAGTACTACGAGAACGTAGGTTGGGCAGGGGCGCAGTTGTGGTGGGAGGGAGTAAGTCCCACACCCACCCACACTCCGACCCCCACGGTTACTCGGACGCCAACGAGAACGCCCACCGGAACAGTGCCACCTACAGCCACTCGGACGCCGACCCGCACCCCAACGCCATCTTTACCCGATCTAGTGCTGACGGATTTCACCATCAACCCGGCTCAGCCAACTGTGTTTAAAACCAATTACATCAACTTCACTATCACGAATAGGGGAGGAGTACGTTTCGAACCACCTAGTGGTGGAGGAAATTACGCTGTTCAAGTTGTGCTCAAAAAACTTGGTGTAGGTAAGCTAGAAGAGTACCACTATGTAACATTGCAGCCACTTTCGTTGGTGCCACTACATGCTCTGGCCCCGGGCGAAAGTCAATACCTTCAGATTACTAACGTGTTCTTCTTCAATAATGCAGTAACAGATGCCGAATTAGAGCTATTCTTCCAGCCTGACCGCGCGTTGAATTTACGGAATACCATATTGTCCAAGCCGATCACGATCAACCCACATCCTGATAATGCATGGAATTGCG
>CAZVCJ010000142.1:0-10527 GCA_964625745.1 uncultured Anaerolineae bacterium
AAGATGTACGCCGACCATCACGTCAAGGCTGTGCGTGAGGCTTTGCTGCCATTGGACGGCGTGGAGGACGTTGTGGCCAGCAGTGCATTCAAGCGCGTCGTCGTGGGCTACGATTCGGCTCGCCTGGAGCCGAGCGCGATAGAAGAGGCCCTTCGCGCAGCGGGCTATGGGCCGGGAGAGGACTGGGAAATCCCCAGCCCGCCTGAGGGCAAGGAGGACGATTCCGCCTGGTTCAAGACGATAAGGCGAGTCACTGAGACTAACATGCTCGACCTGCAAATGTCTGGAGACTTCCGCAAGTATTAGTTAGTGGCTTAGACCTCCGAGGTCTTGTGTAGTCTTTGCACAATGTGGGTTGATGAATAGGACATGGTCTGCACGCGGTGAGGCTCTACTGGAGACCTCGGAGGTCTTATTATGCCAGAAAGAGGAACACGATAATGACAAATAACAAGACGATAGATCCAACTATTGAGACTATGCTGGAGATTGCCGAGGCCGAGGGCCTTTCCACTGCCTTCTCTCGCGCCGAAGCGATGAAACCGTGCCCCATCGGGCACGACGGGGCCTGTTGCAGGAACTGCTCTATGGGCCCCTGCCGCCTGGTTGGCAAGCACGAGAGGGGCATCTGTGGGGCTACCAGGGAAACGGTGGCTGCCCGCAACCTGGCCCGCATGATAGCCGCCGGTGCGTCCGCCCACTCCGACCATGGGCGCGGCATGGCCCTGACGCTCCTGGCCGCCGCTGAGGGTGAGGCCCCGGATTACGAGATCCGCGACGTGAACAAACTGCTAGAAGTAGCGGAGCTGCTGGGGATAGCTACCCAAGGCCGGAAGACCCTGGAAATAGCCAGGGATGTGGCAGAGAAGGCCCTGGCCGAATTCGGCCGGCAGAAAGGGGAGTTAATCTACCTCCAACGCGCCCCCAAGAAGCGGCAGGAGATTTGGCGCAAGCTGGGCATCGCCCCCCGGGGCATAGACCGGGAGGTGGTGGACATCATGCACCGCACCCACGTGGGGAACGATCAGGACTATGACAGCATCCTGATGGCCGGACTGCGAAATGCCCTGGCCGACGGCTGGGGCGGCTCGATGCTGTCCACCGACATCACCGACATCCTGTTTGGCTCGCCAGTTCCCCTCATGGCCAAGGCCAACATGGGAGCCCTGAGCGAGGACGAGGTGAACATCGTCATCCACGGCCACGAGCCGACCCTGTCGGAGTTGATCCTGGTGGCGGTGAGCGATCCAGAGATGATTGAGTACGCCAAGAGCAAGGGGGCCAAGGGCATCAACCTGACGGGCATCTGCTGCACGGCTAACGAGACGCTGATGCGCCAGGGTGTGCCCACCATCGGCAACTTCCTGAGCCAGGAGCTGGCCATCATGACCGGCGCCATCGAGCTCATGGTGGTTGACATCCAGTGTATCATGCAGGCGTTGGCTCCCCTGTCTGACCAGTTCCACACTACCCTGGTCACCACCTCCGACAAGGCGCACATCGAAGGGGCCACCCACGTCCAGTTCGACGAGCATCGCGCCCTGGAGATCGCCAAACAGATCGTGAAGATGGGGATTGACAACTTCCCCAACCGTAAGGAGACCCGCATCCCCAAAGAGGTCAACCATTTGATAGCTGGCTTTTCCCACGAGTACATCAACTACGCCCTGGGCGGCTTCTATCGTGGCTCCTTCCGCCCGCTGAACGACGCCGTGGTGCAGGGGAGGCTGCGTGGTGTGGCAGGAGTGGTGGGCTGCAACAACGCCCGCACTTGCCACGATTACTCTCACGAGTACATCACCCGCAAGCTAATCGAGAACGACGTGCTGGTGGTGATGACCGGTTGCGGAGCCATCGCCTGCGCCAAGTACGGGCTCCTGTCGCCAGAGGCGGCCCAATACGCCGGCCCCGGACTGCGGGAGATCTGCGAGGCGGTGGGCATCCCGCCGGTGCTGCACGTGGGCAGTTGCGTGGACAACACTCGCATCCTCACCACCCTCAGCCAGATGGCCAGTGAGGGTGGGCTGGGCGAGGACATCTCCGACATCCCAGGCGTGGGATTCGCCCCGGAGTGGATGAGCGAGAAGGCTATCTCCATCGGCTGCTACTTCGTGGGTTCGGGCGTGTACACCATCTTCGGCAGCGAATCGCCAGTGGCCAGCAGCCCCATCGTGGACCGCTTCATCAGCGAGGACTGGGAGAAGCGGGTCGGCGGCAAGCTGGAGTTCATCCCCGATCCCGACGAGGCCATCCGCAAGGCCCTGGAGCACATAGACAAGAAACGTGCCGCTCTGGGCCTGGTGGAATACGACCCCACCCGCTTTGGCCAGAGCGGCGACCGGCTGATGCGGCAGTTTGTGGAGGCCATGGAGGCTGGTCTGCCAGTGAACCTCTACAGCGCCAAAGTGCCCCAGTTAGCGTGAGAAGGGGGAAGCATGTCTGAGCTGGCTTTAGATCAACCCGTCGGCACCATAACCGTCGGCGACTTGAGGGAGCTGGTGAGAGAGGTGACCAGGGAAGAACGGCGCTACTACATTGACGATGATGGCTACCTCGTCTTTCTCAGCGAAGACGCCTATGCCGATTACCTGGACAAGCAGGAGGGCAAACTCCCCAGCGAGGTGAGGGCCTACTTCATGGACGAGCAAGGCTACAAGGCTTTCTACAGCGACTGGGTGCCTACCCCTGAGTATGCTAAAGAATTGGACGAGGCCAGGAAAGAACCAACGGTTGACGCCGAGGAGGTATGGGAGGACCTGAGAAAGTTGGGGGTTGACATCTGAATGTATCGGCTAAGATTCAGAAAGAGGGCCAGAAAGCGACTCCAGAAGATCGCCAAGCGCAACCCCCAGATCGCTAAAGACATTTACGAGAAGGTCACCTGGCTGGTACAAAACGCCGATGTTATCGCCCACGAGCGGTTGCAGGGTCATCGGGAATACAGTCTGCATTGTGGGCAGTATCGTATCCCCTACTCGCTCGACAGGACAAATACGGTGATCACGATTGAGGATATCGGTAAACACGACGAGGTTTACAGAAGGCTTAAGAAGCTTCAGAAGGAGGACGACTAAATGTCTCGATATATCGCTACCGCCGCCATCCGCGGCGCTAATCGCATCGTCAATGAAGCCGATGATCTGCTGCAGAAAGCCCTGAAAGGACTGGGGCCTGAGACGCCGATTCAATTCCCGAACACGGCGTACTACCTCCCCGTCATCCTGGGCTTCACTGGCCTGGAGGTGAGCAAGGTCGGTGATCTACCTCCTGTGCTTGATCGGGCCAGGGCGTTGCTGCACCCAGAACCAGAAGGTATGATTTGGCTGCCCTATCTGGGCGAAACTCTCGACTCCGGGGTGGCCACGCTCCTGGCGGAGGAGGCTATCGAGGGCCTCCGTTTCGCCTACGGCCAGCAGCCAGAGCCGATGCCCGGCTTGCAGCTCACCGGCACCAGCTTCACCAGCCCCGACATGGAGGGGGAGGAGGCAGGCGGCTACGTTAACGGCCCCATTGATGACATCCAACTGCGCTCCTGGGGCATCCAACTGGTGGACGGCCGGATGCCCGGCTTCGCGGCCATCATCGGCGCTGCCAAGTCCAACGAGGCGGCTGTCCAGATCGTGCGGGAGTTGCAACAGCGCAACATCCTGGTCTTCCTGTCCGGCAACGTCAATGGGCGGAGCATCATCCATCAACTGATGGAGGAAGGGGTGGAGATGGGCTACGACACCTACATCGTACCCTTCGGCACCGATACCATCTCTGCCATCTACGCCCTGGGCTTCGCCACCCGTTCGGCGCTGACCTTCGGCGGCATGAAAGGTGGCCAGACGCGAAATATCTTGCTCTACAACAAATACCGCGTCTTCGCCTTCGCCCTGGCTCTGGGCGAGGTGGATGATTTGAAGTACGCTTCCGCAGCGGGTGCTATCAGCTACGGCTTCCCGGTCATTGCCGACACCGTCATCCCCCAGATACTTCCCACCGGTGTCACCCAGTACGAGCATGTCATCTCCATGCCCTTCGACGATATCGAGGGAGAGACAGATGCCGAGAAGGCCAGGCGACTGGTACAGCGCTGCATCGAGGTGCGCGGCGTCAAGGTGAAGATTGCTGAGGTGCCCATCCCTGTTCCCTACGGCAGCGCGTTCGAGGGGGAGAGGGTGCGCCGGGCCGACATGAGGGTCGAGTTCGGCGGCAAGAACTCCCGCGCCTTCGAGTACCTGGGTATGAGACCCATGGACGAGGTGGAGGACGGCAAGATCGAGGTCATCGGCCCCGGCTTCGAGGACATCGAAGAGGGGGGATACATGGACGTGGGGATCGTGGTCGAGGTGGCCGGGCGGAAGATGCAGGAGGACTTTGAGCCTGTGCTGGAGCGACAGATTCACTACTTCGTCAATGGTGCGTCGGGCATCCAACACATCGGCCAGCGCGACATTACCTGGATTCGTCTCAGCAAGGCTGCGGCCGAAAAAGGTTTTAACCTGGAACATTTCGGCAAAATCCTCCACGCCCGCTTCCACTCCGACTTTGAGGCCATCGTGGACAAAGTGCAGGTCGCCATCGTCACCGATCCTGAGCTGTACGCCGAGTGGCTGGAGAAGGCTCGCGTGGCTTACGATTTCCGCAACAAGCGCTTGGCCGAGATGACTGACGAGAGCGTGGACACCTTCTATAGCTGCACTCTCTGCCAGAGCTTTGCCCCCGATCACGTCTGCGTGGTCAGCCCGGAGCGATTAGGGCTTTGCGGCGCGTATAACTGGCTGGACTGCAAGGCCTCGTTCCAGATCAACCCCACTGGGCCAAACCAGCCCATCCTGAAGGGCTCAGTCATAGATCCGGTCAAGGGCTATTTCGAGGGAATCAACGAGTATGCAAAGGCAGGTTCCCACGGGACGGTGCAAGAAGTGGCGATGTATTCCGCCATGGAGAACCCGATGACGGCTTGCGGCTGCTTCGAGTGCATCATGATGATCATCCCAGAAGCCAATGGCTTCATGATCGTCTCCCGCGAAGACCCCAGCATGACCCCAGCCGGGATGACCTTCTCCACCCTGGCTGGCATGTGTGGGGGCGGCATCCAAACCCCTGGGGTGATGGGGCACGGGAAGTTCTTCGTTATCAGCAACAAGTTCATCCGCGCCGATGGAGGACTCAAGCGGGTGGTCTGGATGTCCAGCTTCCTTAAGGAATCCATGACCGAGGAGTTGAAGGCCGCTGCCGAGCGAGAAGGCGATCCCGACCTCATAGACAAGATCGCCGACGAGCGAGCGGCCACTACCGTGGAGGAGCTTCTGCCCTTCCTGGAGGAGAAGGGACATCCGGCCCTGACCATGCCGCCACTGTTTTAGAAATTAGAAGTTAGAAATTAGAAATTGGAAGGTCTGACAATCCAACTTCTAACGTCCAACTTCCAACATAAGGAGGACACAACTAGGATGCCTGTCACAGTAGAGATACCCACTGAGAAATGGACGGGCTCAGTGCGGGAGGTTACCCTGGGTGCCACCGCTGAGCAAGGAGGGAGCAGGGCCAAGACGGTCACCGTGGGCGGTGAGACCACCCTTTCTTTCCTGCACTTTGAGGGCGAAATGCCCCATCCGCCCGTCATCGCCATCGAAATCCAGGACCATTATCCCGAAGATTGGTCGGTCCTTTTGAAGGAGGCCTGGGGCAACGCGCTCAACGACCCGGTCACCTGGGCCAAGAAAGCTGAGGGTTACGGTGCCGATCTCATCATGTTGAGGCTGAGGGGCGCTGATAAAGAGGGCCAAGAGACCACGCCTGGGGAAGCTGCGGCCACAGTCAAGAAAGTGTTGGCAGCGACGGGGCTCCCTCTCATCGTGCGCGGGCCCGGCCAGGCTGAACTGGACAACGAGCTTTTGGTGGCCGTGGCCGAGGCCGCCAAGGGCGAGCGAATAGTGCTGGGCCTGTGCGAGGACAAGAACTACCGCACCATCGTCGCGGCAGCGTTAGCTCACGACCAACTGGTTATCTCCAGCACGCCGATGGACGTGAACCTGTCCAAGCAGCTCACCATCCTGATCAGCGACATGGCCCTTCCCCTGAACCGCATCTTGATGGACCCCACCACCGGGGCACTAGGTTACGGGATCGAATACGGCTATTCGGTCATGGAGAGGCTGCGCATGGCAGCCCTCACCGGCGACTCCATGACCCAGCAACCCATGATCTGCTTCGTGGGCGAGGAATCCTGGCGGCAGAAAGAATCCAAGGCGGGCGAGGGCGTGCCAGAAGCCTGGGGCGACTGGACCAAGCGAGGAGTCACCTGGGAGTCAACAACAGCCACCACTCTCCTCCAAACCGGCGCCGATATCGTTACCATACGTCACCCTGAGACAGTGGAGATCGTCCAGGGTTTCATTGAGAAGCTGATGGCAAGCGGCTAGAGGTGCTGTCATGTATGAGCGTATCTCGATTGATCCGCGAGTGTGTCACGGACAAGCTTGTGTCAAAGGTACTCGCATCCCTGTCCACCAGATTGTTCGTATGTTGGCCAATGGGGACACAATCGAGGAGTTACTGGCGGAGTATCCCTCGCTTGAACGCGAAGATATCCTCGCCTGTCTCGACTATGCTGGTGCACTTGCCGAAGAGCAGGTTACACCCATTCAAGCACTAGCGGGTGTGGCATGAAGATCCTCGTAGACGAGAACATACCCTTGATGACCATGCCTTGTTTTGCATCGCTTGATGAACTCGTAGAGTTCTTCGATACCCACGATCTGAGCGAATATTGGGATCAAATGCCCGAAGCTCATTTCAAGGTGGATATAAAGACAAAGGCACACATCGGTAACCTAAGGAACATCCCTTCAAGAACTGGAAGAGAACATCCGAGACGCCTACCAGCTGATGAGAGAAGATGAAAATGATAGCAAAACATCTTGAGTAAGGAGACGATAGAATGGCACTAAGCGGTCTTGCAATCTACAAGCTGCTGCCCAAAACCAACTGTAAGGAGTGTGGGTTCCCCACTTGTTTGGCTTTCGCTATGAAATTGGCAGCGAAGCAGGCCGAGCTTGCGGCTTGTCCCTATGTATCCGAGGAGGCAAAGGAAACTCTGGCTGCTGCAGCAGCTCCGCCCATCCGCCTGATCACCATCTCCAGCGATGGCAGGAAGATCGAGGTGGGCAACGAGACGGTGATGTTCCGCCACGAGAAGACCTTCTACCACGAGCCGGGGTTACTGGTGAGGGTCAAGGACACCCAGCCGCTGGAGGAGTTCAAGGAAGTAGTCACCCAGGCGGCCAGCTACTCTGTGGTGCGGGTAGGGATGGAGTTGGGCGTCAGCGGCTTTGCTGTGGAGAATGCTTCTGGGGACCCCGCGCTGTTCGCTGAGCGGGTCGAGGCCCTGAAGGCCATGGCGAATCTACCTCTCGTCCTCATCTCCAAGGACCCTGCGGCCCTGGAAGCGGCTGTAGCTAAGCTTGAGAGAGATGTCCCTCTGCTATACGCCGCCGACGGGGACAACTGGCAGGCCATGGCCGAGTTGGCCAAGAAGCACAAACTGCCCCTGGCCGTGCGTGGGGAGGGCGGCCCTTCGACAAGCCGTCGTGGTGAGCCTGTCGAACCATCAGGACACCGCCTCACCAGCCTGGCCAATCTGGTCGAGCAGGTGAAGAACGCTGGCGTGGAAGATATCGTTCTCGACCTGGGAGCAAGGGAGCCTGGAGATACCCTGGTTACCCTGACCCAACTTCGCCGCCTGGCGTTGAAGAAGAACTTCCGGCTGCTGGGCTATCCCATCATCACCTTCCCGGGCGAAGGGGCTGCATCAGAGGCCGAGGAGGTGGTCCTCGCTGCCCAGCACATCGCCAAGTATGGTGGCTTCGTCGTCCTCGACCACTTCGATCCAGCCACCATGTACTCCCTGCTGACCCTGCGGCTGAACATCTACACCGACCCGCAAAAGCCCATCCAGATGGAACCAGGAATCTACGAATTTGGCGAGCCAACGGCCGATTCGCCTCTCCTGACCACCACCAACTTCTCGCTGACCTATTTCAGCGTGGCGGGTGAAGTAGAGGGTTCAGGGGTGCCTGCCTGGCTGTTGGTCTGTGATGCGGAGGGTATGAGCGTGCTCACTGCCTGGGCAGCGGGCAACTTCGACGCCGAGACCATAGTCAAGATGGTCAAGCAGTTCAACGTGGGGGATAAGATCGCTCACCGCAAGATCGTTATTCCCGGTTTCGTAGCCGTCATCTCCGGCGAGCTGGAGGATGAGTTGTCTGGCTGGGAAGTGCTGGTCGGCCCCCGCGAGGCCGTTGACATCCCGGCCTATCTGAAGCTTTGGAGTTAGCTGGTCGGGTAGTTGGGTAGTCAGATCGTCGGATAGTCCGTGGTCAAGTGGTCTCTGGTCCTCGGAGCGTCTGACCAGCAAACCAGGGACGACCTGACCATTTGACCAAGGGGTACACTGCGTGCTGAACTTTATATCCGCCCACTTGGCCATAAATTACTTCCTTTTGGCTTTCGTCACCATTGTGGGGGTCTTGCAGTTCGTTGCTGCCCGCCATAGGCTGATTGGCCTTACCTGGTTGGGAAGTGTCAGGAAGCCCATCTGGGGTTACCTGCTGGCCATTGCCCTCATCATGGGGGCCTTCACCTGGTTCTTCCTCGCCACATGGGAAGAAGTCTTCATCCCCGGCCTGGCCGGGTCAGAGCTGGTGCTCCTCTTTGGAGCAGCCGGGGTTTGCGCCCTGGCCTCCACTCTGCTTGTCTCCTCTATTCTCCACGGGGTGCAACGTCGAGAGAAGTCTGATCCGAAGGCCGGTGGTCGCCTTCGCCACGAGGCCGTCGCCTGGCAGCAGTTGAAAGGAAGGCTCTACCTGCCAGAAGACACCGCTCCACTTAAAGGCGAGCCCAGAGCAGCCATCTGCATCCTGTCCAGCCCTTTGGAAGCCCCCCTCTCCCTGCACCCCCTGGTGGCCGACTTGATCGAGGCAGGCTTCATCGTCCTGGCTATGGATTGGGGCTCTGAAGAGGAAATTCGCTATCCTGCAGTACTGAGCCTGCTGCCCATCGCGATGGCCTATCTAACGCGACGGAACGAGGTCAACCCTGAGCGCATCGGCGTGCTGGGAGTTGGCCTGGGTGGCGATCTGGCTATCCGGTCTGCTGCGACTGACGAACAAATCGCGGCCGTGCTGGCCTTAGCTCCTTTCCTGAAGCGGGCCAACGCCCAGCCGGGGCTGGGCATCCTGAAGGAAACGTCCTACCTGGAAGCTATCCGCTGGGCCAGTTTTCGGAGGCGAGGAAAACTGGTGGCTGAGTTGGCTCCACTAGATTACATCAATAAACTGGGTTCCCGTCCTTTGCTCCTGATCTATGGCGACCAAGATGGCATAACTCCTCTCGCCCAGGCTCGTGCAGCCCTGGGCGAGGAAACGGCGCGAGGCACGCTGAAGTCACTGCCCGGAAAGGGGCATCTAAGCCTGGCTAATAGCCGGGCAACATCCACCCTGGCAATTCGTTGGTTAAGAACAGTATTCAGTGATAGGCCAAACAAGTTTGGCACGTATTCAATATGATGTCCTTCGATCTTCAGTTGTTTCGGTTGATCAATAACCTGGCTGGCCGCTATGCTTTGCTGGATGGCCTGGCGCGGTTATTAGTCAACGAATATTTTCTGACGACGACCATGGCTTTGATCCTGGTCATCTTCTGGTTCGAGGGGCAGGATCGGGACCAAAGGGAACGAAATCAGAGCGCGATACTCCGGGCCATCATAGCCCTGTTTGTGGCCAACATCGTCTTGAAACTTTGCAATCTGATCTACTTTCGACCGCGTCCCTTCGTTAACCACGAAGTCAATCTGCTCTTCTACCACCCCACGGATTCATCCTTTCCCAGCAACCCCGCCACTGTTGGTTTCTCCGTAGCCACTGCCGTATGGCTGTACAACCGCCGGTTAGGGGCTTCGCTCCTCGTGCTGGCCACGTTATTTGGCCTGTCCCGCATCTACTGCGGCGTTCATTATCCTTTGGACGTCATCGCTGGAGCGCTGCTCGGTGCTCTGTCTGCCTACCTCGTGGTAAGAAAAGGCGGATTCATTGATCCCCTGATAAGCCTGATTATAAAAACGGGGCGTAGGCTCTATCTGGCCTAGCCGACTGGCCAACTTCGCAGACCGAATTCTCGTCCTCCCCGATACGCCTCCGGGCCTTTACACGACCTGCCAGGGCATCGAGCGCCTCCCGCTGAAGTTGGGAGGCGACTGCGTGCTCCCGGCCGAGATCGCGGTCGGGCCTTGACTTTTTGCCTTCTCGATAGTATCATTTTGTGGGGGATATACCGTGGGCCAGTCCGGGGAGATCCAGAAACTACAGGATGGATTGACGACACTGGGAGGGGCAAGAGCGGGCCGCTCGATTACAGCAGCCATCCGTGAACACGGTACAGCGGTACGATTTGGCCAGACTGATGAAGATGCCATCGCCTATTTTGGCATTAAGGTAAAAGTGACACGAACACACACTTGTGGTATCATGGGCCGCGATC
>CAZVCJ010000143.1:0-6749 GCA_964625745.1 uncultured Anaerolineae bacterium
GGGGAACTTGGGCAACCCTTATTGCGGACAACAAAACACGTCCGAAACCCCGCAGTCAATGCAACCTTCTCGACAATCAATGGTCGTCTCACCGCGCAGGCTGCGCTGGTACTCTTCGATCAGGAATTCCTTCCGTACCCCCACGTCAATGTGATCCCAGGGGAGCACCTCGTCGAGGGAGCGCTCCCTGCGAGCGTAAAAGTTGGGATCAAGACCGGCATCGGCGAAGGCTCGCCACCAAAGGCCATCGTCGAGTAGCTCGTCCCAGGCATCGAACCTGGCCCCCAACTGCCAGGCGCGGTGGATGACCTGGCCCAGCCGCCGGTCGCCGCGGGAGAGGGCCGCCTCCAGCAGGGTCGTGCGGGGACTCTGCCAACTGAGGCTGATGCCCGGCCCCCTGAGCCCTCGCCGCAACAACTCTTGCTTCTCCTCCAGGCTTCCCTCGTCGGCCAGGGGCAGCCACTGGAACGGGGTGAAAGGCTTGGGCACAAAGGTGCCGAGGCTGACATTGACCTGAGCCCTCTTCCCCTGATGGCGCCGGCCGACGGCCCGCACCTTCTTCACCAAATCCACGATGGCGGCCAAGTCCTCCAGGCTCTCCGTGGGCAGGCCCACCATGAAGTAGAGCTTGATCCGCCGCCATCCGCTGGCATAGGCTGCCTCAGCCGTGCGCAGCAGGTCTTCCTCGGTAACGTTCTTGTTGACCACGTCCCGCAGGCGCTGGCTGCCCGCCTCAGGTGCGAAGGTCAGGCCAGTCTTGCGCCGCCCCTGAAACATCTCCGCCAGCTCAACCGAAAAAGAATCAATGCGCAAGGAGGGCAAGGAAACAGCCAGGGGCGGGCGCTGATAGCCCGTGGTAAGCTGTCGCACCAGGGGTTTGATCTGGCTGTGGTCGCTGGAACTCAGGGAGACCAGGGCCACCTCTTCGTAGCCCGTCTGCTGCACCATGTCCTCCACCGCCTCCAGCACCTCCTCCAGAGGTCGCTCGCGCAGAGGCCGATAGATGAACCCAGCCTGGCAAAAGCGGCAGCCTTTTGTACAGCCCCGCTGGATCTCGATCATGGCCCGGTCGTGTATCACCTGAGTATAGGGCACGACTAGCCTGGTCGGCGCAGGGGGCAGGGTCCCCACGACGCGCTTCCGCACCCGGACTCTGGCCTCAGGAACCAGCGGCTCCACGCCAGCCACCGTGCCATCGTCGCGATAACGCACATCGTAAAGACCGGGTACGTAAACACCCTCGATCTTAGCCGCCTCCTGCAAAAAATCCGCCTTCGCAACTCGAAACTCGAAACCCGAACCCCGAAACTCACGATAAGCCCGCACCAACTCCAGCAGCACCTCCTCCCCCTCCCCGATCACGAAGAGGTCGAAGAAGTCGGCCAGAGGCTCGGCGTTGTAGGTGCAACTGCCCCCGCCGATGATCAGCGGATCAGCGTCGCCTCGCTCCGCTGCCAGGGGCGAGAGGCCGGCCAGATCCAGCATGTTCAGCACATTAGTGTAGTTCAGCTCATACTGCAACGAGAAGCCTATTATGTCAAATTCAGCCAGAGGGCGTCGCGACTCCAGGCTGTAGAGGGGGACGCCAGCGCCTCGCATGGCCTCCTCCATGTCTATCCAGGGGGCATAGACCCGCTCGGCCAGGACGCCCTCTTCCCTGTTCAGGATGTCGTAGAGAATCATCAGGCCCAGGTTAGACATACCCACTTCGTAGACGTCCGGATAGGCCAGAGCTACTTTGACCTCAACCCGGTCCCAATCCTTGACCACGCTGTTCCACTCGTGACCTGTGTAGCGGGAGGGCTTGGCTACTTTTGGTAGAATGTCATCCAAAACTTGCTGTGTTATGTCCATGTAACCACTCACCAACTTAACCAGGACGCCAAAACTGCTACCCAGGGGCGTCTCCGTTAATTTCAGTGCGTTGCCTTCTTACTGCTCCCGCCGGATCGCCAGATCCAGCGGCTCAACTGGCGGCCTCGGACGGGGATCTGGCGATCCCCTTTGAGCAGACATCGTTTTGCAAGAGCACCAGGGCAACCGCGCCCAGGAGTCCCACGTCGTCGCCGAGGGTGGCGGCTACAATGGGAGTATCCTCCCAATAATAGCTGGCCATAGCTCGCTCGCGCACTGCGGCTCGGATAGGCTCGAAGAGGAGAGCGCCGGCCTTGGTCACGCTCCCCCCGATGACGATCAGGCTGGGGTTGAAAATATGCAGCAGGTTGACTATCCCGACGCCAATGTAGAACCCGGCTTGGCGGAAGAGCTCGATGGCCACTGGATCGCCCGCCTGGGCCGCCTGGTTGACCTCTTTGGCGGTGATCTTGTCCAGGTCGCCGCCAACCAAATCGGTGATGGTCGTCCCGATCCCGGTTCTGATGAGTTCCCTGGCGCAGCGAGCGATGGCCGGGCCTGCGGCCAGAGCCTCCAGGCAGCCAATGTTTCCGCAGTTGCAACGGGGACCGTGGACCTCAATGGTCTGATGGCCCACCTCGCCCGCCAGGCCCTGGGCTCCCAACAGCAGCCTGTTATCAACGATGACGCCGCCGCCAATGCCGGTGCTCACAGTGATGTAGATCAGATCAGCGACACCCTGGCCGGCTCCGAAGCGCTGCTCCGCCAAAGCTGCCAGGTTGGCATCGTTGCCTATCAGGACAGGCAGACCGAACTCCTCTTCCATGAGGTCCTTCAGAGGAACGTTCTTCCAGCCAGGCAGGTTTGGAGCCTTCATGATGATCCCTTTCCAGGGATCCGAAGGCCCGGGGGCGACGATGCCGATACCCTGCACCTGTCCCCGCTCCGTTGATCCCATCACCTCATAGATCGCCCCTTTGATGCGGCCGACGACCGGGTCCAGCCCCTCTTCCGCCAATGTCAGGCAACTGGCGCGACGGAGGATATTCCCCTCCCCATCGGCCAGCACCGCTCGAATCTGGGTACCACCCAGGTCTACGCCAACCATCAGCTTTTGCATTATAGCCCCTCCTCGTTCGATCGCGCCTCAAGTATACCACAATTTCGCAGCTTGCGCCAGAACTTGTCTTAGGCGTAAAATGCGGGCAATAAGAAAGCCACCTGCACGCACGGCTACGCCTGCCGCGCCGTCATCAAACACCTGTTTCCCGGTGAGCCGGAGCGACTGAAGCGGTTCCGAAACCGTTTCACCAGGGTCCCCTATCCAGGCACGCCGATCAAAACGCAGCTCTGGAAGGTCGGCCAAGGGGAGGCGCTCTTCAGGACGATCAACGCTGAAACGGGAGAGGTGGTCATCGATCAGGGCGTCGTCGAATGGATGAGCCGCGAAGAAGTGGATCGCCGGGCCAAAGCAAAGGGCATCTGCTCCGACGGCCAGGCGGCTATCGTGACCGGGGCCGGCGGTGGGCTGGGTCGCGTCTACGCCCTGGAGCTGGCCAAACGCGGCGTCAACCTCTTTCCAAACTGGCCGATGCCGGCATATCGGACGAGATGGCGGCGGCCCTGGAGCACGCGCCGAGCGGTGACCGCGTTGCCTGGGGCATCCCCTTTGAGATCGGGGGCGTGGTGGCGATTGCAGACCAGGCTGTTTCTGTCGAGCTCGACAGCCGCGACGAACCCCCCCAGGAGGAACTGCGCGCGCTCCAGTGCTGCCCTCTTAAGGCCGGCGGCTTCCACATCCAACGAACCGACGCGCAGGTTGCACGCTCCCGGTTTCTTGCCAAGATAACCGAATTGTGGTATACTATGACCTGCAAAACTGAATACTGACCGGTAGAGGTGACCTGGGCCGAAAGGCCAGGCTGAAAAGGGGAAGTCCGGTGCGAGTCCGGCGCTGTCCCGCAACTGTGAAGTTTGGTCGGATGGTCATGTAGTGGCGTGGTCAAGTGGTCATGTAGTTGTAGACCATAAGACCACGTGACCAGGAGACCATCAGACCAACGAAGCCAGGATACCTGCCTCTCCGTTGTTCCAGAAACCTTCGAGAGAAAGGGGGTGGGAACGCTATGTACGAAGTACGGTGAAACAATCCCCTTGTCGAAGCAGGCAAGGGGATTTTTAGTTGGAGAAACCAGGTTTTTCTCTGTCTGAGCAAGCAGATCGTTGCTTCTGGGATCTCTTGCGGCGCGGAAAGTATCTCATCAACTCAAAAACCTGGTTTCTGGTCCCCACCTATGTTGAAAACAAACGGAGGTAACACAATGAAAACCTATAGATCGCTAGTCTTGCAGGGCTTGCTTGCCCTGTTGATCGTCGCCCTGGTCGGATGCACAGGCGGTAAGGCGCCTGAGGCTTCGGAGTCGGCCAAACCCATCAGCGTGGTTGACGACGCTGGCCGCACGGTGGAGATAGCCAAGACGCCGCAGCGCATCATATCCCTGGCACCCTCTAACACTGAGATCCTCTTCGCCCTGGGCCTGGGCGATAAAGTGGTCGGCGTGACCGATTTCTGTGACTATCCAGAGGAGGCCAAAGCCATCGAGCAGATAGGAACCTATTTCGATCCGAACATCGAGATAATCTTCTCCATCTCCCCTGATCTGGTGTTGGCTATCGCTGACCTCCCAGAGGACGTAATAGCTAAATTGGAGGAGTTGGACATCCCTGCCCCAATTCTAGCCCCCCCTGATCTGGAGGGCATCCTGGCTAACATCCAATTGGTGGGCAAGGCTACAGGGGCCGAGAAGGAGGCGGAAGCCTTGGTCTCCGAGATGAGAGGGCGGATCGCAGCCGTTACGGAAAAGGCAAGTGAGGTTAAGGAGAAGCCCAGGGTCTTCTGTGAGATAGATGCTACCGATCCTTCCAAGCCGTGGGCATCCGGGCCCGGCTCTTTCATGGATGCCATGATCCGGCTCTCAGGGGGAACGAACGTCGCCGCTGACGCCGAATCCCCGTGGCCCCAACTCAGCGCCGAGGAGATCATAGCCCAGGATCCTGACATCATCATCCTGGCCGATTCCAAATATGGGGTGACCGCCGAATCAGTGGGGGAGCGTCCTGGCTGGGAGGTCATCACCGCCGTCAAAGAGGGGGCCATTTTCGACCTTGACGATGATCTGATCAGCCGTCCCGGCCCACGCATCGTTGATGGCTTGGAAGCTGTAGCCAGGATCATCCATCCAGAGCTGTTTGAGTAGGAGACAGGGGGATAAAAGGAGTCGGCTTTGAAATCTCTCGACCGACGTCGCAGATCCATCGTGGCTATCCTGGTCCTGGCCGCTGCTCTGGTTTTCTGTGTGATCATAGCCACATCGTTGGGAGCGGTGGCTATTCACTCCAGTGAGGTGGCGAAGATGCTCTTAGATCGCCTGCCGGTTTTGAGCTGTGCGCCCACCTGGACTGAACAAGCGGAGGCCATCATCTTTCAGATCCGCCTGCCGAGGGTGGCAACGGCGGTGGTGGTAGGGGGCGCTCTGGCCGTGGCAGGGGCCATCTTCCAGGGATTGCTACGTAACCCCATGGCTGATCCCTACCTTATCGGCACTTCAGGTGGCGCTGCTTTAGGGGCTACTATCGCCCTGCTCCTGCCCATTCGGGTGGTCTGGTATGGCTTTACCCTGGTGCCCCTGGCTGCCTTCGCCGGGGCCCTCATCGCCGTCCTCATGGTCTATCGCATAGCCCGAGTGGGGCCGCGCACACCCATCACTACCTTGCTGCTCGCTGGCTTCGCCACCAGTTCGATGATGTCCGCCGTCATGTCCTTCTTTATGGTGGTCAGCGGACGGACCCTCCATCAGGTGATACTGTGGACCATGGGTGGGGTGACCGCCAGCGGCTGGCCGCAGTTGCAGATCGTTACCCCTCTCATCCTGGCAGGGATGCTCCTGGCCTACTTTATGGCCGGTGACCTGAACGCCTTTCTCCTGGGCGAGGAGCAAGCTGCTCACTTAGGCGTCAATGTGGAACGGCGTAAGCTGATCCTCCTCATGGTGGGCTCGCTGCTCACAGGGGCGGCGGTCTCCGTCAGCGGCCTGGTGGGCTTCATCGGACTGGTGGTGCCTCACGTGGCGCGCCTGATCTTCGGGCCAGATCACTATCTGCTCCTGCCCGCCTCGGGCCTGCTGGGCAGCCTGTTCCTCGTCCTGGCCGACCTGCTGGCCCGGCTGCTCCTGGCTCCAGCCGAGATCCCCGTGGGAATCATCACGGCCATGCTGGGAGCACCGTTCTTCATCTATTTGCTGAGACGAAGCAAGCGGGAGTACGTTTTCTAATGGGAAGGCTTATCCTGGTCCTGGGCGGCGCTCGCAGCGGCAAAAGCCGCTTCGCCCAACAGTTGGCGCAGGCCTGCAGCGACGAAGAGCACCGCTCCGTCGTCTACGTCGCCACCGCAGAAGCGGGCGATGAGCACATGCGGCAGCGCATCGAAAGACATCGCCGAGGCCGACCCTCGGGCTGGGAGACGGTCGAAGCGCCACAGAACGTAGCTGCTGCCATCGAGGCTACAGGGGACAGCGCGGCGGCGATCATCGTGGATTGTCTGACGCTATGGATCAGCAATCTGCTGCTGACTGGCGGCGAGGATTTCAACGAGGATGAGGCGCAGGTGGCGTCCAGGGAGGAGGCCATCTTAGCCGAGGTTGCGGCACTGATTCGGGCGGCAAGGAAAGCCAACGCCTGCGTGATCGTTGTTTCCAATGAGGTGGGAATGGGGATCGTGCCGTTGACCAGTCTGGGGCGGATATTCCGTGACATCGCTGGGTGGGCCAACCAGGCCCTGGCCCAGGCCGCCGACGAGGTATACGTGATGTGGGCTGGGCTACCACAACGGATCAAGT
>CAZVCJ010000143.1:6849-10488 GCA_964625745.1 uncultured Anaerolineae bacterium
TTAGACAGGGACGCCATGCGACAAGCGCAGGCCCGTCAGGATACCCTGACCAAACCACAGGGCAGTCTGGGGCGCCTGGAGGAGCTTTCCATCCAGGTGGCCGGGATCACCGGTCAGGCGCGACCTCGCACTGGGGACAAGGTGATCGTGACCATGGCCGGCGATCATGGGGTGGTCGCTGAAGGGGTGAGTGCTTATCCCTCCGAGGTAACTGCCCAGATGGTCTACAACTTTCTGCGCGGGGGAGCGGGCATCAACGTCCTGGCCTGCCACGTGGGCGCCCGAGTGGTGATCGTGGACATGGGGGTGGCGGGCGAGCTGAAGCCCCACCCCGACCTGGTGAACCACAAGGTCGCCTTTGGCACGCGGAACATGGCACGGGGGCCCGCCATGAGCCACGCTCAGGCGATCCAGGCCATCGAGGGCGGGATCGAGGTCGTGGAGCAAGAGTTAGCTAAAGGGATGGACATCGTGGGGATAGGGGACATGGGGATTGGCAACACCACCCCCGCGAGTGCGATTGCCGCTGCCATCACCGGCGCGTCTGTGGCGGAGGTGACCGGCCGCGGCACAGGGATAGATGACGAACGGCTTCAGCACAAAATCGAGGTCATCGAGCAGGCGCTGGCGCTCAACCAACCCGATCCTGATGACCCCCTGGATGTGCTGGCCAAAGTGGGCGGCTTCGAGATCGGCGGTATCGCCGGCGTCGCCATCGGGGCGGCGGCGCACCGCATCCCTGTAGTCATCAATGGCTTCATCTCCGGGGCCGGGGCTCTCATCGCCACTGAGCTGGCCCCTCAGGTGAAGGATTATATGATCGCCGCTCATCGCTCGGTGGAGAGCGGCCATCGGTTGATACTCGATTGCCTGGGGCTTACCCCGCTGTTCGATCTCGGCCTGCGGTTGGGCGAGGGCACAGGCGCTGCTCTGGGCATTTCCATCGTGGAGGCTGCGGTCAAGATCCTGAACGAGATGGCCACTTTTGGCCAGGCTGGCGTATCTGAGAAACTTTGTTAGCGCGTATCGCCGATGGGGTTAAGTAGGAGACTAGCGCCGGCTGAGTAGGAGCGGAGCGACGTATCGAAGCCAAGCGGGTTGTGCCTTTAGACCCGCTCGCTGGTCTCGATACGCTGCGCACTCGACCGACGCTCGCTGAGCTTTTGATGGTTAACCCAGCACCTATGCGCGCTAACGAAACTTTAGCCTGGGCAGGAACGATGGATTTTTTAGAAGCGGTTCGTCTCTTAACCATCATACCCATTCCTTCGAGGAAAGCCCCCACCGCAGGGGTGGTGGTTGGGTCGGCCTACTTCCCCCTGGTGGGGGCGCTGATAGGGGGGCTTCTTGTCCTGGCCAGCAAGCTGCTCACTCGCCTTTGGTCCGCCCCATTGGTCAGTGTTATTCTGGCGGTGAGCTGGGTGGTGCTCACAGGCGGAATGCACCTGGACGGCCTGGCCGATACGAGCGATGCCATGCTGAGCAGAAGAACGCGGACGCAGAAGTTGGCCATCATGAAGGATAGCTCTGTTGGCACTTTCGGCGCATTGGCCGTATTCTGCGCACTTCTGCTCAAAGCGTCTTTTCTCAACGAACTATCAATGGCTCTCCAGCTCCAGGCGCTCGCCCTGGCACCTGCCTTGGGCCGCTGGGCATTGGTCCAGGCGGCTTTCTTCTATCCTGCGGCCAGGGAGGAAGGAATGGGGCGGTTCTTCAGCGAACACGTCAGGGGCAGGGACTTCGTCGTCGCCACGCTTACAGTGGTGGGCCTGGCTTTCCTGCTCCTCCGCTTTTGGGGATTGGCCGTCTTCGGCGGCGTCTGGCTGATGGCTGCCTTGATCAATCACTCTTTCTGTAAGGCCCTCGGTGGGCTGACAGGCGACACTTATGGGGCTCTTTGTGAGATCAGCGAGGTGTTAGCCCTGGCGATGATCGCCCTTCTGGGAGGGGTGATAGTTTGACCCGCTTGATCCTGGTGCGACACGCTGAGTCAGAGATGAAGGGGTGCTATGTTGGGCGGTTGGATCCGCCGCTGAGCGCTCGAGGTCGCGCTCAGGCAGACGCTCTGGCCAGGCAGATGGCTGGCCAATCGCTGGCGGCTGTCTACTCCAGCCCCCTCAAACGGGCGTTAACCACGGCGCAGATGATAGCCGTCCCCCATGGCCTTGAGGTCAGCGCCATCGCCGAGCTGGCCGAGCTCGACTTCGGCGATTGGGACGGCCTGACCTACCAGGAGATCGCGGAGATCGCTCCCCAGCGGTTCAACCGCTGGCTGGCCGACCCTGCAGAAGTACGCCCCCCCAATGGCGAGACCCTGTTGGAGATGAGCCAGCGGGTGATGGAAGTTGTCAACGGGGTCATCGTTGCGCACCCTGGGGAGATGGTGGTGGTCGTAACGCACGGAGGGCCAGCAAGGGCCATCGTCTGCCACGCTTTAGGCATCCCACTTTCGGAGCAATGGCGGATACGTCAGGACCTGGCAGCCGTCAGTTGGCTGGATTTCGACGAGAGGTGGGCGACCCTTTCGTTGCTCAACGATACCTGCCATTTGCAGAGGGAATAGCTTGGTTTCGATTTACGAAATCGTGGGGTTGGATCAACGTCGGAGGAAGAGATGGATCGTGTCGCCCTCGAAGCGCGAGGTGTAGATTTCTCTTACTACAATGGCCTTGTCCTCAGGGATGTTAGCCTGGGCTTGCCGGAGGGGGACCTGATGGGTCTCATCGGACCTAATGGTTCAGGCAAGACCACGCTGCTGCGAGTCCTCAGCGGCCTGATGGCCCCCAGGCGCGGCCACGTTTACCTTGATGGGCGCAACATCCGCGAATTCAGCCGCCGCGAGATCGCCCGAAGGGTAGCAGTGGTGCCCCAGGAGCTGGTCATGCCCTTCGCCTTCAGCGCCTACGAGATGGTGATGATGGGCCGCACGCCCCACGTACGTCCCATCCTGGGCGCAGGCCCCCGTGACCGCCAGGTGGTGATGGAGAAAATGGAGCTGACCGCCACCTCGGCCCTGGCAGAGAGGCCCTTCAACGAGTTGTCGGGGGGCGAAAAACAACGAGTCATCATGGCCATGGCCCTGACTCAGGAGCCTGAGATCCTGCTCCTCGACGAGCCGACGGTGCACCTCGACATCAATCATCAAGTCGAGATCCTGGAACTGATCAAGCGCCTCAATCGCCAGGAGAACCTGACCGTGTTGGCCACCATGCACGACCTGAACCTGGCCGCTCTTTATTTCGACCGCCTGATCCTGCTCGATAGAGGGCAGGTGGTAGCCAACGGCAGCCCGGCCGAGGTGCTGTGCGAGGAGAGCATCCGCCAGGTCTTCCAGGCCGACGTGCAGGTGCAGGAGCACCCCACCCGCCACACTCCCCAGGTCATCGTTCTGCCTCTTACATAATTAAGACCTCCGAGGTTTCCCAAACCTCGGAGGTCTTCTCGCAGGCTTTTCTAATCCTCCGGCTTCTCGAAGAACTCCATGAACAGGGACGTGAAGCGTATCCCCAGATAAGCCATGCCTTTTTCCTCAGGGTGCTCGCCCAATCGTACTGTTACCTCGTGCTCCTGGTCGCCTCGCCAGTAGGTGATTCCCACGGTGTCGCCGGGTTTGTAGCGGTGGATGAGTTGGTCCAGGGG
>CAZVCJ010000144.1:0-10445 GCA_964625745.1 uncultured Anaerolineae bacterium
CATGTCTGTTCAAGAATGCGCCCTTTACGGCGATCTGGTCCTCTGGCTGCGGGACCGTGCCGCTGAGTTGCTGGCTGAGGCCAAAGCCGATTCCACCGTCGAGGCGGAGACAACCCGGCTGGACGAGTTGATCCGGAGCTGGTTCTTCACGCCTCAGGACGAACTCTACGGCTCCGCCCCACGGGAGGTCATCTGGCGCGAGCAGTTGGGTGAGCCCAACCCGATCCCGAAGGAATACGCGGACGAGGTCATTGCCGACGACAACTGTCCCATCTGCCAGATGATGCGGGAGGAGATCGAGTCAGCCGAGGACGACCACGAGCACGGCTGGCACTGGACTTACTGTCCCGATTCCTGCCTCCTCGACCTCTACGACCCGGAGGGGAGCGAGGAACGCTGGGAGAAAGAGTTTGCCCGTCACGAAGAATGGAAAGCTCAGCGGGAAGAGGAACGCCGGTGCCAGACCGAGCCGGCCCCGCCGTACATCCCGCCACCGGTGGGAAGCAGGGAGGTGGATCCCGAGACCTTCCTGGAGGTATTACAGCGGCCGTGGCTTGACCCCGAACTGCACAAGGTGGCCGGGAAGCTGGCCGGGTGCTGCGACGTGCCAGTGCCCGGCGACCGCTTTGGCAGCGGCTATCGCCGACTGACTCGTCCTGAGGCCACATCCCTGGTGGCCGGGCTGCATCAACAGGGCGTGGACGTCCAGGCGCTGCTGGCTCAGATCGATGCCTGGCCTTACCAGAACGTGGCCCTGGACTGGCTGAGTGAGCCGGAAAAGAACGTGGCGGTGATCTGTCTGGCTATGGAGACCGAGATCCATCCGGACGATGAAGCTGAACTGGCCCGTTTCCGCCAGCATCGGGATTTCATCTTCACCCTGGCCCGGCTGATCCCACCCGGCGTCCGGCTCTGGCTCCAGGGCTGGCTGGAGGCAGTGGCCCATGGGGCGTTCGCTGCTCCGGACATTCCATTTTGAGGTGAGGATGTGACACGCTGAAGGCGCTGAGATGCGCTGACGATACTGATTCAGCGGCCTCAGCGGAGTTCAGTGCTCTCAGCGATTCGAAGGGAGGACGTAAATGGCTAAACCATCGGCAAAACGACAGCAAGAGGCGCGCCAGCGTAAGGGGACCAGGCGCAAAGAGAAGCGCTCTCTCTTGAGCCGACTGATGCAGAGCCCGCGTGCCCTGCTCCGCGCTTCCGGCAATTGGCCTCTGCACGAGTGCCTTCTGACCAAAGAGTGGCGGGAGGAGGGGGCTACCGTTCAAATCCTGGTGGCACGCCGCTCGCCGTCGGGACAGATCGCCACCGGCACTTTCCTGGTGGACCTGGACTGCCTGGGGGTCAAGAGCGCCTTTGCCAGCCTGTTCGACACCCGACGGGAGTACGAGCAAAAACTGCGGGCTGGAATGATGGCCCGGCAAAAAATAATCAAGGCCGACCTCAACCTGGTGGCCAAGATCGTCCGCGAAGCGATTGCCTACGCCCAAGACCTGGGCTTCAAACCGGACCCCGACTACCGCGACGCCATGCTCGTGCTGGGCGCTGCCGACCCCGACGCCTGCGACGTGCCCATCCCGCTGGGTGGCCGAGATGGCAAACCCTTCTTCATCGCCGGCCCCTACGACAACGTAGATCGCATCATGGCCAAGCTGACGCGCAAGCTGGGGCCTGATGGTTTTCGCTTTCTCTTTCCAGTGGGCGGGGATGAAGAGGTTTTCTTGCTCGATGAATGAATGAAGCTATCGGTACATCTGCTCCGCCAGCCCGATCCCGCCGTGCTGGCTCATCTGCGCGCTCATCTGGATGCCGAAGTTCATCTCACCTTCGGCCCCGACTTGCCCGTGCCGGCTGACTACCACATCCTGGTCGCCGGCCGCCCCCGGTGCGAGCACCTGACTGCCAGCCCCAACCTGTGCGCTCTCATCGTTCCCTGGGCGGGTCTGCCCGAGGCGACGCGCGACCTGATGCGTGACTTTCCCCACATCTCCATCCACAACCTGCACCACAATGCCGCACCCGTTGCCGAAATGGCCGTCGCCCTGATGTTGGCTGCCGCCAAGCTGGTCATCCCTATGGACCGAGCACTGCGCGCCCACGATTGGACTCCTCGCTACCAGCCTGGCCCAGCTATCCTGCTGGAGGGCAAGACGGCGCTGATCCTGGGCTACGGCGCTATCGGCCAGCGGGTGGCTGGTCTGTGCCGGGCATTGGGGATGAAGGTAATGGCTGTTCGGCGCCATGTCGTCACGCCTTCCCCAGACGAGGTCTATCCTCCCGACGCCCTGCACAGCTTGCTGCCTCAGGCCAACGTCCTCATCATCTGTCTGCCCCACACCCCCGAAACGACGGGGCTGATCGGTGAGAGGGAGCTGGCTCTGCTGCCGCCAGGTGCTGTCCTGGTCAACGTGGGGCGCGGCCCGATTGTGGATGAAGCTGCTTTGTACCACGCCTTGCGCGAGGGAACCTTGCACTCCGCCGGATTGGACGTCTGGTACAACTATCCAGCCGACGAAGCGGCTCGATCCCACACGCCACCCTCAGCCTATCCCTTTCACGAGTTGGACAACGTGGTGATGAGTCCGCATCGGGCTGGGGGAGCCGACGAGACAGAGATACGGTGCATGACGCATTTGGCCGCGTTGCTCAATGCGGCGGCGAGAGGGGAGGAGATGCCGAATTGGGTTGATTTGCAGGCGGGGTATTGAGGATGATTCGTAAACCGCTGGCGCTCTCCAACTGGAAGATGGCGATGACGGTCGCCGAGAGCCGGGCCTTCATCCGTGACTTTGAGGCGATAGCGGGGGACTTGCTAGAGAGGGTGGACGTGGTGATCTGTCCGCCCTTCACCGCGCTGTGGCCGGTGGCGCAGGCGCTGCGCGGCAGCCATATCCAGTTGGGGGGGCAGAACATCGCGCCGACCGCCGACCCGGCTCGTACCGGCGAAATCTCGGCGGCACTGCTGGCCGACGTCGGCTGCTGCTGGGTGATGCTGGGGCACCGGGAGGTCCGCCGACACCTGGGCGACGACGACGCAGCGGTCAACCGCAAGGTGCACCTGGCGCTCGACGCGGGCCTGTCGCCCATCCTGCTGATCGGCGAGGAGCGCCATGACCGGTCCCCGCTGGCGGAGGCCCTGGGGCGGCAATTGGAGCGGGTGCTGGCAGGCTGCCAGACGAAGCAGGTGGAGACGATGGCCTTCGTCTACGAGCCTGAAGGTGCCATCGGCGTGGCTGCACCTGCCTCGCCGGAGCACGTGGCGGCCGGTTGCGGCGTCATTCGGGGCAGATTGCGTGGACGCTGGGGCGGCGTGGTGGCCGAAAGCGTGCGCATCATCTACGGGGGGAGCGTCGCACCGGAGCACGCCGCCGACCTGCTGTCCTGCCCCAACATGGACGGCCTGGGCGCGACACGACGCGGCCGGGACGCGGTGACCTTTGCCGAAATCGTGCGCCTCATCGCCCGGATGCGCACGCCCTGATTGCCCCGTCCCGGCTGTCTATACACTCGTAGTAGCGACTTTAGTCGCTTCTTCGCATTTGCGAACGACTAAAGTCGTTACTACGAAACTACAGTTCGTACAACTTCCCGTACTTCGTCCTCAGATAGCGAATGTATGGCTCAATGCTCATCGGCCCGCCGGTGACGCGCTCGACCAGCTCAGTGGCGGTGTACTTGCTTCCGTGCTGGTAGATGTTATCTTTGAGCCAGCCGTGCAGCGTGCCGAATTCGCCCTCTTCGATCTCCGCGGGAATCTCAGGATGAGCTGACAGAGCAGTCTCGAAGAACTGCGCGTTCAGGATGTTGCCCAGAGTGTAGCCCTGGAAGGCGCCGCCGATGATGCCGCCGTACCAGTGTACATCCTGCAGCACGCCGTCCCGGTCGTCCGGTGGCGCGATGCCCAGGTCAGCCTCAAAGCGCTCGCGCCACGCCTCGGGTAGATCGCGCACTGCCAGGCGACCTTCCAGCAGGGCCAGCTCGAAGTCGAAGCGTAGCATGACGTGCAGGTTGTAGGTCACTTCGTCGGCTTCGGTGCGAATCAGCGAGGGCTCGACTTTGTTGATCGCGCGGTAGAACGTGTCCAGCGGCACTGATCCCAATTGGTCGGGGAAGACCGCCTGGAGTTTGGGATAGAAGAATCGCCAGAAGCCCCGGCTTCGCCCGACGATGTTCTCCCACAGGCGGGATTGGCTCTCGTGGACGCCCGATGATGTCCCCCCGGCCAGCGGCGTGCCCTCGAAGTCCACACGAACGCCCTGCTCGTACATCGCGTGGCCGGACTCGTGCAGCGTGCCGAACAGCGCTTCGCCCAGGTTGTTTTCCTTGACGCGGGTGGTGATACGCACGTCGCCGATGGAGAACCCGGTCGTGAACGGGTGAGGGCTTTTGTCTTGCCGTCCGCGCTCAAAGTCGTAGCCGAAGCGCTTGATGACCTCGAGGCCAAAGGCCCACTGCTGCGCTTCGGGGAAGGTCTGGTGCAGGCACGAGTCGTCGGCGGCGGGCTGGGCGGTGATGGCCTGCACGAGGGGCACGAGTTGCTGGCGTAGCTCGGCAAAGAGGGCGCGCAAGGTGGAGGCCTTCATTCCGTAGTCGTGGAAGTCGATCAGGGGATCGGCGATGTGCTCGTAGCCGGGGAAGAAGTCGGCCAGTTGACGGCTCAGGTCTAGCGTCTTTTCAAGGTAGGGCTGCACGGTAGGAAAGTCGTTCGCAGGTCGGGCCTTGGTCCAGACCTCATAAGACAGGGACGTGTGGTTAGAGAGCTGGGCCACGAAAGAGGGCGGCACCTTCACCGCTTTCTCGTAGTTGCGCCGCGTGACTCGGATCAGGCTGGCCTCGTCCGAATCGTAGGGTAGGCCCTCCTCGTAGGGGCGCAGGTCTTCCAGTAGTTTTCCGATGGCCGGGTCGGTGAACTTCTCGTGGGACAGTTGCCCCAGGGTGGCCATTTGGCGCGCACGGGCCGCCGCGCCGCCGGGCGGCATGTAGGTTGACTGGTCCCACTCCAGCAGCGCAGCGGTGGATTCCAGGTCGCTGATCTCGACGAGACGATTTTTGAGCTCTTGCAGTTTGGTTTTCATGAAGTTTTCCCCTTTCCTGTGATATGGTTACAAGATACCACACAAGGTGTGGATTGTCAAGCCTGGAGCGCTCGGAATTGCCAGGCAATCCACTTTCTGGTATAATCTGGTGAGATTGCTCAGGAGGACGCAAGCATGACCCAACCACGAAACGTCGTCGTCGCCCAATCGGGTGGGCCGACGCCGGTGATCAACAACTCGCTGCGCGGCGTGGTGGAGACCTGCCGCGCCATGCCCGATGTGTTCGGCACGGTTTACGCCGGCTGGCACGGCATCGAAGGGGTGTTGAAAGAGAAACTGCTCGACCTCTCCGCCCAGCCCACGGAAGAGATCTGCCTGCTGCGCACTACTCCTGCCGCCGGGGCTATCGGCACCTGCCGCTACAAGCTGAAGGCCGCTCAGCAGGAGGATTTCGAGCGCGTCATCGAGGTCTTTCGCGCCCACGACGTCGGCTACTTCTTCTACATCGGCGGCAACGACTCGATGGACACGGCCCACAAGATGGCGCTGCTGGCGCAGGAGCGGGGGCTGGAGATCATCTCTGCCGGCGTGCCCAAGACCATAGACAACGACGTGGGTGATAGCGAGTTCAAGCTCATAGATCACACCCCTGGCTACGGCTCGGTGGCCCGTTACTGGGCGCTCAACGTCCAGAACGCCGACCAGGAGAACGCTGGCTCCTGTCCGTCCGACCCGGTGTTGGTGCTGCAAGCCATGGGCCGCAAGATCGGTTTCATCCCGGCCGCCGCTCGCCTGGCCGATCCAGAGCGCGAGATGCCGCTGCTCATCTTCATGCGGGAGTCGGGCCTGACCGTGGAGGAGTTGGCCGATGGCGTGAACGACGTGCTCAGGGAGCGGGGCCGGGCGCTGGTGGTAATTAGCGAGGGATTCGACGTGGGCGCCATCGGCGAACGCAAGGATGCCTTCGGCCACACCATGTTCTCGTCCAGCCAGATGACGGTCGAGCAGATCGTGGTGAACTATTTGAACGAGGCAGGGCTTTCTGCACGGGGATCGGCTCGCGGCAACGTATCGGGCACCGACCAGCGCCACAACATCATCTATGCCTCCAGCGTTGATTTGGAGGAAGCCTACAAGGTCGGGCAAAAGGCGGTGCTGATAGCCGCCGAGGAAGGTTCGGGTTTCATGGCCACCATCTTGCGAGAGCCGGGTCCTTTTTATAACGTCCGCTACGACAAGGTGTCACTGGAAGCAGTTGCCAACTCCGAACGGACCTTTCCCGAGAGTTGGATCGCGCCCAGTCGGGTGGACGTCACCGACGACTTTGTGCGGTATGCTCGCCCTCTGATCGGCGACGACTGGCCCGCCATCCCGCTGGTGGATGGCCGGCAGCGGTTCGCTCGCCTCCAGCCCATCTTCGCCGAAAAGAAGTTGCCAGAGTACGTGCCGCAGGCATATCGGTAACGCACCAGGATAGCATACCGGAGTCCTGAACTTGTTCAGGTTCAGGGTCTTACCCCCCAACAAGTTGGGGACTCCGGCGCCCTGAATCTCAGGATGACTTAGGACCAAGGACGATGGACCAAAGACCAACCGCCGTTGACATCGCTGTGATCGGCCATTTTGCCAAGGACAAGATCATCGTGCGAGGGGAGGAACGGGTCTCCTCCGGTGGGTCGGTCTACTACGGGGCTATGGCTCTGCGGCGGATGGGGCTTCAGGTGGCGGTCATTACCCGTCTGAGGCAGGACGACTTTGGGCTGCTCGATGAGCTGAAAGACGAGGGCATCCTGGTCTTCGCCCAGCCGGCGGAGCAGACTTCGGGGATAGAGAACACTTACTTCACCGAGGACATGGACCGGCGGCTGTGCAAACCGCTCGGTTTCGCTGGCCCGTTTCGCGCCGAAGACCTGCCCGACATCCAGGCCAGGATCTTTCTCGTCGGTCCCATCATGGCTGGCGAGGTGGACATCCCTCTGATCAGAACACTCTCGGTAAGAGGCACTGTAGCGCTGGATGCCCAGGGCTTCGTCCGCGTGCGGGAGGGCACAGAACTGGTCTTCAGGGATTGGCCGCGGAAGCAGGAGGGACTGGCGCTGGTGGATGTGCTCAAAGTAGACACCGCCGAGGCCGAGGTGCTGACGGGCCAGGCCGACGTGTATCAGGCGATGAGTGAGTTGGCCGCCTACGGCCCTTCGGCGGGGCTCAGGACAGGCCCCAGGGAGATCGTGCTGACCCGTCCTCAGGGCGTGCTGGTCTACGCGGGTGGAGAGTATCACCGGGCCCCCTTCAATCCCAGACAGGTGAGAGGCCGCACCGGGCGGGGCGACACTTGCTTCGCGGGCTACCTGGGCCGTCGGTTGACCGCCGATCCCGAAGAGGCCTGTCGCTTTGCGGCAGCCATGACCTCGCTCAAGTTGGAGCAGCCGGGGCCTTTCCGGGGCACTATCGAAGACGTGGAAAGGGCCGTGAAACGTGAAGACGTGAAACGTGAAGACGTAAAACGTGAAAGGGGTTCCCAATGCTTAGAATCAAGGTTACCGCCGGTGACGTCGTTGCTTTCGCGGAGCTAAACGAGACTTCGACGGCTGAAGCCTTATGGAATGCCTTGCCCATAGAAGCACAGGCCAACACCTGGGGTGACGAAATCTACTTCTCCATACCCGTCTACCTGGATGAAGAAGATGCTCAGGCAGTAGTGGAGAAGGGCGATTTGGGCTACAGGCCTGTGGGCAATGCTTTTTGCATCTTCTTCGGGCGCACGCCCGCCAGCCGTGGCGATGAGATCCGCCCGGCCAGTCCGGTCAATGTCTTCGGGCACGTGGAGGGTGATCCCGCCATCTTCAGGAGGGTGCGCAGTGGGGAGAAAGTGATGTTGGAACGGGTGGAGTAGGTCGCCGAATGGAATTCGACGTCTTTGAGAAAGCCAGGGAACTGCTTCGGGAATTCAAAGGGGATAGCTATGCCTTCGGAATGGGGGCTCTGGCGAGGACCGGAGAGCTGGCGTCTCAGCTCGGGCGAAGAGCCGCTGTCATCGTCCCCTCCCATCGTGGGAGCGAGGGGATCAGCAGCCAGGTAGAGCGCTCCCTGGAATCAGCCGGGGTTGTGATGGTTGGCGAGATTCAGGGGGCGAGGCCCAACGCCCCGCGGGAGGATGTCTCCCGCTTGGCCAGCGAGCTTCGAGCGTTGAGCGCGGAGGTCGTCATTGTCATCGGCGGAGGGAGCAACGTTGATGCCGCTAAGGCCGCCGGAGTGCTCGCTACCCTGGGCGGGCCTGTCAACAACTACTTTGGGATGGGGAGGGTCACCGAAGCTCTGACCCGAGCTGGAAAGTCCCTCCCCTCGCTGGTGGCAGTGCAGACAGCCTCTAGCTCCGGTGCCCATCTGACCAAGTATTCCAACGTCACAAGCCTCGAAACTGGCCAAAAGAAACTCATCGTGGACGCGGCCATCATCCCGCCCAAGGCTGTCTTCCAGTACGATGTCACGACTTCCATGCCCGCCAGTCTCACTGCCGACGGTGCCCTGGACGGCATCGCCCATCTGGTCGAAGTGCTCCTCGGTGCGGCGGGCAAAGAGTTCTATCCGCGAGTCGAGGAAGTAGCCAGAGTAGGAATCCGGCTCATCGTCAATTACCTGGAGCGAGCTATGGTCGAGCCTGACAACCTGGAAGCGCGCCAGGCGTTGGGTCTGGGTACAGATCTGGGGGGATATGCCATTATGATAGGCGGGACCAGCGGCGGACACCTGACGAGTTTCTCCCTGGTTGACATCCTGAGCCACGGGAGGGCCTGCGCCATCGTGAACCCCTACTATATTGTCTTCTTCGCCCCAGCCATCGAGGGGCCGTTGAAGTTGATCGGGAAGCTCTACCAGGAAGCCGGCCTTACCGATGCCAACATTGATGCCCTGGCCGGGCGCGGCCTGGGGATGGCGGTGGCGGAGGCCATGATTGCGCTGTCGGAAAGGATCGGCTTACCGACGGCACTGGGCCAGGTGCCGGGTTTCAGCGACGGCCACATCGAGCGGGCCTTGAGAGCGGCCAGGGATCCGCAGTTGATGATGAAACTCCAGAATATGCCCATTCCCCTCACTACGGAGATATTGGACGAGTACATGAGGCCCCTTCTGGAGGCTGCCAGGGATGGGGATCTAACACGGATCAAGAACGTGGCCTGAGTTGGATGGCGATTGAAATCGCGCCTGTGAGGGCACTCCGTGCCGGGCGACCACCTGCGTGGTCGCGGAAATCGTCCACGCAGGCTTCGTCGTGAGCTCAGCCGAACGGTGGACGACCGGCGCACCCGCGCCCTCCAGAGGCGGTTTCAACCGCTGTTCCTGGGAAATAGGTTAACAAGCGAGAGAGAAAGTTGAGTCTATCAATTGCAGGTATCGCCCTCATTGGGGTGGCAGTGCTTTTCGACTTCATAAACGGCTTCCACGACTCGAGCAACGTGGTGGCCACCATGATCTCTTCGAGAGCCATGTCAGCGCGCAAGGCTCTCACTCTGAGTGCGGTGGCGCATTTCTGCGGTCCTTTTCTCTTCGGCGTGGCTGTAGCCACCACCATTGGACACGACGTGGTTGACCCCAAGGTTGTCACCATCGCGGTTATCTTTGCCGCTTTACTGGCCGCTATTATCTGGAATCTCATCACTTGGGTTTTGGGCATTCCCTCCAGTTCGTCGCACGCTCTGCTGGGCGGATTGATCGGGGCGGTGAGCGTTGATTACGGCCTGGCCATGATCCAGATGAGGGGGTTGCTCAAGGTGGTAATCGCCCTCTTTGTATCGCCCATCCTGGGCTTGCTAGCAGGTTACCTGTTGATGAGGTTGGTGCTGTTTCTGGCTCGCGGGGCCTCGCCGCGAATCAACTGGTTCTTCAAGCGCGGGCAGATCATCACTTCTCTGGCCCTGGCCTTGAGCCACGGCACTAACGATGCCCAGAAGACCATGGGGATCATCGCCATGGCCCTGGTTACCGTAGGCTATTCCTCGGAGTTCAGCGTGCCCTGGTGGGTGGTGGCTCTTTGTGCGGGGGCCATGTCCCTGGGGACAGCTTTTGGGGGCTGGCGGGTTATCAGGACCCTGGGGACCAAATTCTACAAGATCAGGCCGGTGCATGGGTTCGCAGCCCAGATCGCTTCGGCCTCCATTATCCTGGGGGCAGCTTTCCTGGGCGGGCCTGTGAGCACCACTCAGGTTGTTAGCTCGGCCATCCTGGGCGTAGGCTCGGCCACGCGCTTCTCCAGGGTGCGCTGGAACGTAGCGGGCAATATCCTTGCCGCCTGGGTTCTCACCATACCTGCTTCCGCATTGCTGGCGGCTTTGCTCCTGCTGGTGATACGTCCACTTTTGCAGTCATAAGAGAGGAGAGAAGGCTCATGGGAATCAGAGATCTATTCAA
>CAZVCJ010000145.1:0-1552 GCA_964625745.1 uncultured Anaerolineae bacterium
CGCTCCCCTTGCGCGTTGTGGTCAATGGCCTGGGGTTCGCAGACCTTGACGCACTCCAGGCACTCGGAGCAGACGCCGCAGGAGAGGCAGCGCTCCGCCTCGGCTACGGCCTCTTCCTCGCTGAAGCCCAGGTTGATCTCGGCGAAATCCGCTCTCTCAGCCAGGGGGAGTTTGGGCATTGGCACCCTGGTTTCTGGCTCGACGACGGGTGGGGTGTAATATTCGATGTCAGAAGTGTCGGGCGGCCACAGTGTGCGCCCGGCGGCCAGGTCCTCACCCCTCAGATATCGCCCGATGGACTCGGCCGCCCGCTTGCCCGCAGCGATGGCCTCGACGACCGTAGCCGGCCCCGTCACCGCATCGCCGCCAGCGAAGACGCCCGGCACATCAGTCGCCAGAGTGAGGGGATCCGCAGCGATCCAATCTCCAATATCTAATCTCCAATATCCAATATCCAACACCTGGCCGATGGCCACGATGACCATATCCGCCTCGACCGCGAACTCCGAACCGGGGATGGGAACAGACCGCCTCCGCCCGCTCTCGTCAGGCTCACCCAGCTCCATGCGCAAACACTCCAGGCTCGTCACCCGCCCGTCCGCGCCCAACACCCGGGTCGGCGTGGCTAAAAAATGAAAGGCGATGCCCTCTTCTTCGGCCTCCTCGATCTCCCACGAATGGGCGGGCATCTCTTCGCGGGAACGGCGATAGAGAATCGTTACCTCCCGCCCCCCCACTCGCCTGGCCACCATGGCCGAATCAATGGCGACGTTGCCACCGCCGATTACCACCACCTTCTCGCCGACGGTGACCTCCCGGCCCAGGCTCACTTCCCGCAGGAAATCAACCCCGTGAAGCACGCCGGCCAGAGCCTCACCCTCAACGTTCAACCTGCGGCTGCCGTGAGCGCCCACTGCCACGAACACGGCACCGTAATCTCTCCTGAGGTTATCCAAAGACAAATCACCGCCCCCCCTCTTTCCCCCCCGATGGGGGGGATGAAGGCTGATGGCGGTGTTGGTGCGGATCTCCACACCCAAATCCTGGATAGCTTCGATCTCACTTTGCAGGACATCTCTGGGCAAGCGATAGTCAGGAATCCCCACCGCCATCATGCCGCCAGCCACAGGCAGGGCCTCGAAGACGGTGACAGGATAGCCCTGGCGGGCCAGGAAGCAGGCGGCGGTGAGGCCAGCGGGGCCGCCTCCGACGACAGCGACCTTGTTTTTGACGTTTGACGTTTGACGTTTGACGTTGGGCTTCGGACTCTGGACTTCGGACTTTTCCCAATCCGCCACGAAGCGCTTGAGATACTGGATGGCGATGGGCTGGTCGTGCTCGGCCCGCCGACAGGCCGCCTCGCAGGGGTGATGGCAGACGCGACCACAGACGCCGGGGAAGGGGATGGCTTCGCGGATCAGGGCCAGGGCCTCGGCGAATTTGCCCTGGGCGATGAGGGCCACGTAGCCTTGAACGTGGATGCCCGCCGGGCAAGCGGCCTTGCAGGGCGCAATCCCTCGCTTCTCGATGGTGAAGATGCTCGGCACGGCAT
>CAZVCJ010000145.1:1652-10427 GCA_964625745.1 uncultured Anaerolineae bacterium
GACAGGCGGGGACGCACTCGCCACAGGCCGTGCACCTGGCCAGGTCCACGTAACGAGGATGCTGCTGCACCTCGACCTGGAAATCGCCCTGCAAGCCCCCCCTCAATCCCCCCCAACCCTTCGACAAGCTCAGGACACCGCTCTGGGGGGGAAGTCCCAACTCTCCCTGAAGGGGTGTCACCTCAGCCTGGAAATCGCCCTGCCCACCCTTCATCCCCCCCAACTTTGGGGGGGAAAAGAGGGGGGGCGTCACCTCGGCCTGGGTAAGCACCTGGATGTTCGGATGCTTCATCGCTTCCAGGAAGATGGCAGTATCCCCTTCGAGAAAGGGCGATCTCTCCACCAGGTAGACTTCCAGGCCCGAATTAGCAATATCAAGCGCAGCCTGCACGCCGGCCATGCTACCGCCGACGATCAATACCGCCCGGGCGTTTAGCCGCGTCATAGCGTCTCCTGCTCGCCGTACTCGTACCCTTTCTCAAAAGCTCTCAGGTTGAGCTCCTCGGTCCCCTTTGGAACTGAGGTGCGAACCGACTCCCGCAGGGCCTCCACGGAGACCACATCGGTCACAGCAGCGAAGAAGCCCAGCATGACAATGTTGGCCACGATCTTCCGTCCCAGCTCCTCGGCCAGGCGCGTAGCCGGAACCGAGAGCAGCTTCACATCGCCAGCTATCTCACCCGTCTCCACCAGATCCTCGTCAACGATGAGCAAGGCCCCTTCCCTCAGACCTGGGGCGTACTTGTTGTAGGCCTCCTGCGACATCACGACCAGAATGGCCGGGGCGGTGAGGTGAGGGTAGCTAATGGGCTCGTCGGAGACGATCACCTGAGCGCTGCAGGCCCCGCCCCGCGACTCAGGCCCATAGCTTTGGGTGAAGGTGGCCTGTTTCTCGTCGTGAATGGCCGCCGCTTTGCCCACTATGTAACCAGAGAGAATGATGCCCTGACCTCCAAAGCCAGTTAGCCGGACTTCCGTTCGACTCATGATCCCCCCGTTTCAGCATTCTTAGCCAACGCGGCGCTGCAGAAATCGAGAAAAGTGGGCTTCTCAATGTCCACAAACACCCCTTCGATGATCTCCCCATGCAGCCCGATATCAACTTCCTTGGGATCGAGGCCGTGCCTTATGACGCCCTTGTCATGGTAGTATTGCATCTGGGCCAGGCCCGTGCGCTGCTTGTTCCAGCGACCATACAAGGTAGGGCAAGGGGAAATGACTTCCACAAAACTAAACCCGCTTTTGTGCAGCGCTTCAAGGATGGATTTCTCAAGTCGTCGCACGTGGAGGGCCGTCCAACGGGCCACGTACACCGCTCCGCTGGCAGCAGCCAGGTAAGGAATGTTGAAAGGGTGCTCGAAGCAGCCGTAGACTGAAGTACTGGTTATGGCCCCCGCAGGCGTAGTCGGCCCCGCCTGCCCGCCGGTCATGCCGTAGTTGAAGTTGTTGACGCAAATGATCGTCATATCAACGTTGCGGCGGGCGGCGTGGATGAGGTGATTGCCGCCGATGGCGATCAAGTCACCGTCGCCACTGAAGACCACCACTTTGAGCTCAGGATTGGCCAGCTTCAAGCCCGTGGCGAAGGGAATCGCTCGCCCGTGGGTAGTGTGAAAGGAATCCAGCTTGACGTAGCCAGCCACCCGCCCCGTGCAGCCGATACCGGAGACCACTGCTACCTTGTCCAAATCCAGCCCCGACTTCTGGAGGGCTTTGATAAAACAGGTCAAGGCCACCCCAATGCCACAACCTGAGCACCAGATGTGGGGCAGCCGATCCTCCCGCAGAAGCTCGTCCATAGGATTCCTGTCAGGTTTCAGATTCACCACCTGCTTGTCACTCATCGCGCTGCCCTCCGAATTGCTTCCAGCACTTTCCTCGGATCGTGGATGCCGCCGCCAGCGTGGCGGACGAGGATCGCCTCGGCCTGGCCAGCAGCGCAGCGCTCCACCTCCAGGACGATCTGGCCGTAGTTCAGCTCTGGCACCACGAAAGCCTTAACTTCCCGGGCCAACCGCCTGATCCGTTCCTCAGGAAAAGGCCAGACCGTGATCAACCGCAAAGTGCCTACCTTTATGCCTTCCTTCCGCGCCAACTCCACCGGCCAGAGGGCCGTGCGAGCGGCGATGCCGTAGGAGCAAACTACTACCTCGGCATCCTCTAAACCATGTTCTTCGAGCTGGATGATGTCGTCCCTGTTCCTTCTGATCTTCTCAATCAGGCGGTAGATCAATCTCTCCTGGGTTTCGGCGTCCATGCCGGGGTAGCCGCGCTCATCGTGGGTGAGTCCCGTTATGTGGAAGCGGTAGCCTTCGCCAGCGTTGGCCATAGGGGGCACGAGGTCGTCGCCAGCCTCATAGGGCAGGTATTCATCGGGCGGAACAGTGGGCCGGCGGCGGGAGACGATTTCGATCTCCTCTGGCGGGGGAATGACCACCTTCTCCGTCATGTGTCCCACTTCGGCGTCGGTCATGATCAGCACCGGGGTGCGGTATTTCTCAGCGAGGTTGAAGGCGCGGATGGTCAGGTTGAAAAGCTCTTGAGGGGAACTGGGGACCAGGGCGATGATCTCGTAGGAGCCGTGCGAGCCCCAGCGAGCTTGCATCATATCACCCTGCGCCACCAGAGTAGGCAGCCCCGTGGAAGGGCCGCCTCGCTGCACGTTCACCAGCACGCAAGGGGTCTCGGTCATGATCCCCAGGCCCAGGTTCTCCATCATCAAGCTGAAGCCGGGGCCAGAGGTAGCGGTCATAGCCTTGACCCCGCCCCACGAAGCCCCCAGCACGGTGATCATGGAGGCCAACTCATCCTCCATCTGGATGTAGGTCCCCCCCACCTGGGGCATTCGTGCAGCCATGCGTTCGGCGATCTCTGTGGCAGGAGTGATGGGATAGCCAGCGAAGAAACGGCAACCGGCGGAGATGGCACCCTCGGCGCAGGCCACGTCGCCCATCATGAAGAACTCCCCAGTCAGAATCCCATCTTTGCTCACGGTGTCTCCTCTCTCCCATTCAGATAGATAGCAAACTCAGGGCAGAGCATCTCGCAGAGACCACAATTGACACACGCCTCCTCGTCTTTGACGCGAGGCGGGTGATAGCCCTTGGCGTTGAATTCATCAGAGATCTCTAGCACGTGGCGTGGACAGTATTCCACGCAGAAACTGCAGCCCTTGCACCGCTCTTTCAAGATGCGGATTCGGCCACGGGGAATCTCCAACTGCTCGATGTCCAGCGGCTTTCGCCAATACTTCACTTCATCCTCCCGTTATCACGCTCTATCCACCACGCGAAAAAAGGCGGGGGAACCACGGAGTTCATCCCCCCGCCAAGCTCGCCGTCTGTCCCTTCAGAAAGCTGTGATACTTTTTCACCCCGGCGCAAAAGTATAGCACCCTCCACCGATTTTGTCAAGCAACCAACAAGTCAGGTATCTCGCCGGGGTAGCGAGCCACCTTCACGCCGACCGCCTCCAGTGCCGCGATCTTCTCCGCCGCCGTACCCGTGCCGCCCTGGATGATAGCCCCGGCATGGCCCATGCGTTTGCCCGGCGGTGCGGTTCTTCCCGCGACGAAGGCGACCACGGGCTTGGTCATTTCGCTGGCTATGAAATCGGCCGCCCGCTCCTCGTCAGTGCCGCCGATCTCGCCGATGAGCACCACGCTCCTGGTCGCGGGGTCTCCCTCGAACAGAGTCAGCATGTCAATGAAATCGGAGCCGAGAATGGGATCGCCGCCGATGCCCACGCAGGTGGACTGGCCCAGGCCGTGCGCGGTCAGGTCATAGACCACCTCGTAAGTCAAAGTGCCGCTGCGGGAGATCACCCCCACCGACCCCGGCTGGTGGATGTGGCCGGGCATGATGCCCACCTTGGCCTGGCCGGGGGTGATCACGCCGGGGCAGTTGGGGCCGATCAGGCGTGCTCCCTTCTGATCCAGGTACGCCTTCACCCTGATCATGTCCTGAGCAGGAATCCCCTCGGTGATGCACACGATGAGGGAGATGCCCGCGTCGGCGGCCTCGTAGATGGCATCCGGGGCAAAGCGGGCCGGCACATAGATGATGGACGTGTTAGCTCCAGCCGCTTCCACAGCTTCTTTGGCCGTATTGAAAACGGGCACGCTGGCCACTTCCATCCCACCCTTGCCCGGCGTCACTCCAGCCACCACCTGGGTGCCGTAGTCCAGCATCTGGCGGGTGTGAAACTCTCCCTCCCGCCCGGTGATTCCTTGAACTAAGAGACGAGTACTCTTGTCAACTAATATGCTCACGTGGGAGCCCCCTATGGGTATTGGATATTGGGTATTTGTCAGTTCTTTATGTCATGCTGGTAGGATTCCGCCTTCGGCCAGGGTGGCTCGTAGCGCGGCTTGCTGGGCCTCGTCCAGCGGGCCCAGGGGCGAGCGTAATGGGCCGCCGTAGTAGCCAAGCCAATCGAGGGCTTGCTTCAGGCCGGGGACACCGAAGCGGGCCGTCACTGCGGTGTTAGGTGGAATCATCTTCAACTGCAACTGCCGAGCCTCCTCGTGCCGCCCCTCCTGGGCATAGCAGTAGATGCGATAGCACTGCTCCGCAGCGACGTTGGCCAGGGCCGCCACCACACCCACCGCGCCCAGAACCAGGGCCGGATAGAAGAAGCTGGCCGAGCCGGCCAGGACGTTGAAGGTAGAAGGCGCCGCCCTGATGATATCCCCCAGCTTGACCACGTTCCCTGAGCTATCCTTGAGGCCCACGATGTTGGGATGCTGCGCCAACTCCACCACCGTTTCCGCTGCGAGGTCAACGCCAGTGCAAGCAGGCATGTTGTAGATCAGGATGGGCAAAGGGGAACGTTCGGCCAGCCCCAGGAAGTGCCGCCTCATCGCCTGAGCGTCCATTTTGGAGGTGTAATAGCCAGGGGTGATGACGATGGCCGCGTCCGCACCGATGGCTGCGGCCTGCTCCGTCAACTCCAGCGTGCACCTGGTTGACTCGCAGCCTGTGCCGGCGATGAACAGCCTGTCCTTGGGGATGGCCTGGCGGGCCGTTTTCAGCACCCCGATCTTCTCCTCGTCGCTCAGATAAGTGAACTCCCCGTTGGAGCCCAGTACAACGAGGCCCGCCAGTGGCGTCTGGCTCCACCTGGCGATGTTCCCGGCCAGCTTGTCGTGGGCAACCGCCCCGTCGGCGTCGAAGGGGGTTGGGATGGGAGCGTATACTCCCGATAACGATAGCTTTTGCATAGTTGCTCCTCTCAATAGTTGCTCCTCTCAATCTATCAACAAAGCGTCCATCATCTCTCGATAGCAGGCCTGGGAATCCTCGACGGTTATCGCCTGGAAGGTGACAGTGCCGTCCCCCGGCAGGCATTGGGCCAGCAGGGGTATGTCGGCGCTGATGACGGTGGCGATCTTAGGGTATCCCCCCGTCGTCTGGCGGTCGGCCATCATGACGATAGGCTGTTTATCGGCGGGAACCTGCACCGAGCCCAGGGCGATCCCATCGGAGATGATGTCCGCCCGCCCTTGGTGGGCTATCTCCGGCCCCTGGAGGCGATAGCCCATCCGATCCGAGGCGGGGCCGACCTTGTACTCGCTCGAAAGGAAGGCCGCTATCCCTTCCTCGGTGAAATAGTCGTCCTGAGGGCCGAGGACGACGCGCACTTCTGGCGTGTCGCTGTACTCAGGGATGCGATCCGATGGAAATGCTCTACCCGCCAGGTTAGGGAGGTGGAGAGCGGTCTGGCCCAGGGGGATGAGGTCGCCCTCTTTGAGGGCACGGCCCTGGAACCCACCGAAGCCACCCCTCAAGTAGGTAGATTCCGAGCCCATGATGGAGGGCACGTCAATTCCCCCCGCCACGGCCAGATAAGCGCGACAGCCACTTTTCCGTTCGCCGAACTCGATGATCCATCCCCGGCGCACGAAGACAGCCATCCACGAAGGGAGCGGGCGCCCGTTCACCCGGAAACTCAGATCCGCGCCAGTGACGGCGATCAGGCAACTCTCGGTGGCACGAAGTATCGGGCCAGTGATGGTTATCTCCAGGACCGCCTTGTCCAGGCTGTTTCCCACCAGGGCGTTGGCCGCCTGCAGCGCGAAAGGGTCCATCGCTCCAGCCACCGGGACGCCGTAGCGTTGGTAACCGTACCGCCCCAGGTCCTGGACGGTGGTCAGCATCCCTCCTTCCAGAACCTCAAGAGCCACCCCACTCCCCTCCTTCCGAGATAGGCACGAAGCGAACTGTATCCCCCGCCTTCAGCAGAGTGGGAGGGTCGTGCTCCGGATCGAACAGCTTGAGAGGCGTCCTGCCGATCAAGCGCCATCCGCCGGGGGTAGCGATGGGGTAGATGCCCGTCTGCTCTCCGGCGATGCCCACCGAGCCGGCCGGCACCAGGGTGCGAGGTGTCTCCAAGCGTGGGGTGGCGATGGCCTCTGGCATCCCGCCCAGGTAGGCGAAGCCAGGTGCGAAGCCCAGCATGTAGACGGTGTAGGCGGCGCCGGAGTGGAGCCTTATCACCTCTTCGACCGAGAAGAGGCCGCTATGTTCGGCCACGAACTCAATGTCCGGGCCGGACTCGCCCCCGTAGACCACAGGAATCTCAACCACCCTGGGCTTGAGCGGGAGTTTCTCCTCGCATGTTTGCAAGACCTCCGATACGAAAGCCTTGACCTCGTCGCAGGAAAGGCGGAGGGGGTCATAGTGAATGAGGAGGGAGCGGTAGGTCGGAACAGCCTCGCCCAAGCCGGGGAGAGAAGCTTTCCCCAGGGCATCGGCCAGGGCGTGAACCTTGCGGTTCACCTCTAGGCTTATCTCGTCGCCGAATTCGACCACCAAAGCCGAGTCGCCAGCCAGAAGAAGGCGAGGTTCGCCATAAAACGTCATTCGATCTTCCTGATCTGAGACACCAGTTCCTGAAGTTGATGGGTTATCAATCTAAAATTCCTTTGGCTACTAAGCGTGCCCTAACCTCACCATAGGGGAGAAGCCTTTCTGAGGTCTCCATCGCTCTTTTCACAGCGACGGCATCCTCCAAGTCCTCTATCATCTCCATTATCTCCCTGTATCTGGAAAGAGGCATGACAACAAGCTCTCGATCGCCGAAGCCTTCCAGCAAGGCTTTAACGTTTGTAACCATTACTTCCGAGGTCTCCATCCTTATCCTCCTGAGACAGACAACTCTATATCAGAAGTGAAAGAAACGAATCCAACCACTAGGATCTTCTAGACGAAACTCCCCATCGGCACCACCTCGATCCCCGCTGCCCCCAGCTCCTTCCTGATGGCTTGGGCGATTTGGACGGCACCCGGGCTGTCACCGTGGACGCAGATGGTCTCCACACGGAGAGGTATCTCCTCGCCCGAGTGGGTCACGACTATCCCATCGCGCACCATCTTGATCGCCCGCTCCGCGGCCACGCACGGATCCTCTATCAGAGCACCGGAAAGCTGGCGAGAGCGCAGCGTCCCGTCGGGGCTGTAGGCTCTGTCGGCGAATCCCTCCCTGGCAACGCGAAGACCGGCTTCTTCTGCTGCCCCAATCATGGCAGAGCCGGCAGGGCAGACTGCGATGAGCTCTCTACTGAAGCGTGCGATGCCGTGAACGATGGCCCTGGCCAGTTCCGCGTCTTTGGCAGCCATGTTGTACAGAGCGCCATGGGGCTTCACGTGGACCAGCTCCACACCGGCTGCGCGGGCGAAGGCAGCCAACGCACCGATCTGGTACAAGATGTAGTTCTCGATCTCCTCGGACGAGAGCTGCATGGCACGACGGCCAAAGCCCATCAGGTCGGGGAAGCCGGGATGAGCGCCGATCCCCACGCCGTGCTTCGCCGCCAGGCGAACTGCCCGGTCCATCACCAGGGGATCGCCTGCGTGGTAGCCACAGGCGATGTTGGCCGAGGTGATGTACTGCATCATGGCTTCATCGGCGCCAATTCGGTAGCGGCCGAAGCTCTCGCCCAGGTCACAGTTGAGGTCAACTTCCATCTTTCCCCACCTCGCGGCTTATCCTGGCTGCCGCCTCCTCGATGGACATGGTTCTTCTCACTTCCGGCGGTCGAGCCAGGCGCAGCCCGTCGCCGTACCAGCGGGGGATGATGTGTATATGGAAGTGGAAGATCTCCTGGCTCGCTGCACGTTCGTTGCTCTGAACCAGGTTCATGCCGTCGGGTTGCAGTGCTTTCTTGATCGCCCTGGCCACCCGCACCGTCGCCTTCATCACCGCTGCCGCCGTCTGCTCGTCCAGTTCATAAATGTCGCTTACGTGCCGCTTGGGGATGACCAGGGTATGGCCGAGATTGGCCGGGTTGATGTCCATAAAGGCCAACGTCTCCCCGTCCTCGAAGACCACGTGGGCGGGAGCCCGGCTCTCAACGATGTCGCAGAATATGCACTCCCTATCCTTCATCTCTATCCGCTCTCCACATAGGCAGACGCAGCAGCCACCGCTTTTTGGGCTGCCTCTTCCAAAGTAACAGCGGTAATCATTTTGGCTTCGGCTAAAATCGCCCGGCCTTCCTCCTCATTCGTGCCCACTAGGCGAGCAACCATGGGCACATCGGTCTCGACCTCTTCCAGCGCGGTCAGGATGCCCCTGGCTACCTCGTCGCAGCGGGTGATGCCGCCGAAGATGTTGAACAGCACAGCCTGGACGTTTTTGTCCGATAAGATAAGGCGCAAGGCAGCCGACACCTTATCAGCTTTAGCCCCGCCGCCGATATCCAGGAAGTTGGCCGGCGTGCCGCCGTAGAGCTTGGTGAGGTCCATGGTGGCCATAGCCAGCCCCGCCCCGTTG
>CAZVCJ010000146.1:0-9976 GCA_964625745.1 uncultured Anaerolineae bacterium
GCAAGGGATCAAAGACGTAGGGGCCAAACTTCGTCCCGGCGACCATCTCCTCCACACTGGCGATCTCGTGGCCGGTTATCTCCGTCTGAGGCGTCGGGGTGGGCAGCTTTTCAGGCGGGAGCGTCGAGATTGGCACCAACCCTTCAGCGATGCGTGTCATCTCTTCGAGGGAAAAACGGCCATCCAGGTCAATGACAGTTAGCAGCAGATCGCCCTCTTCCCACATCAGAGCGGTCACCGGAGTGCGGGCCAGTACCTCTGGTGAGGTCTCCTGGCGAGATAGAACCTCCTGCTCGACCCCCTCGTTGTCCTTTACCGTGGCTCTGATCGTTACACTGGCCTGAGCTTGAACCACCGGCAGGCCTGTCAGCCACAGTGCTGGCTGTCCACCGACGGTCACTTCCTGGGCTATGGCTTCACCGATGGGCCACATTCCTGGAAAGTTTCCCTTCATCTGGAAGATGCGCAGCCCTCGGTAGATCTCGCCGCTGATGGCCCGACCACTGGTCAGGGTGACGATCCGACCGTAGGGGACGCCATAATCGAAAGAGACACTCTGCACCGGGAGATGGCTGACAAAGCCAAATTTGAACTCATAGTCCTGCGGCAGATAAGAGGGCGCACGTACCGGAAAATTCACCAGGGGGACAGCCTCGGCCGGGGATTCGATGGAGGTTGTCAGCCCGCCGGCTAACGCTTCGCCGGTGAGGTGCGGCAACGCACGTATGAGTTGCACCGTGCGCAGCACTGTCTGCCAGGTTTCCTGAGCCAACGCGCGAGCGGGGGGATAGACCGCCAAAAGTCCGACACAAAGCAGTACCACCGCCAGGCCAGCCAGAGCGGCGCGCCCCTGACGACGCGGCCAGAACCCCACGCGCAGGCGGTGGTGCCCATATCTCTCACGGTAGCGAGCCATCAACTCCCGGCGCAGTCTCTCGTGCAGCGGATGACCAGCGCTGAAGTCGAGACTTGCCAGCCGCTCAGCAACACCCAGCAATTCCTCGTATTCGGCTGAAACAGGCGTCTCCTCAATGCGGTCCTGCTGCTCCAGCAGGCGATCCACGTCGGCAGAGAACCGGTTCGCCAGGTATAGTTCGTCTTGATGGCTCATATTTTCTCGTTTCCAGTCAGGTAATCGCGCAACTTGCGGATGGCTCGATACAGGATCACTCCCACGTTGCTTTCACTCAGGCTGGTGAGCGCGGCAATGCGGCGATTAGTCAGTCCTGCCGCGAACTTCAGGGCGATGAGGTCTCGCTCCCGGTCGCTCAGACGGGCCACGGCTGTCAGCAGTTCGGTATGAGTTTCACTGTGAATTGCGATCTCCTCTGGTTGAGGCTCAGTGCTGGCCCGGTCGCGCAGAGCTTCCAGCGAGAGCCAGTGGCGGCGCCTCTGGGCACGAAGATGGTCGTTGACAGCGTTGCGGGCGATGGCAAAGAGCCAGGCGCCAAAGGGCGCCCGTTCCGGGCGATAGCTGCCGATGCGTACCAGAGCCCGCTCGAAGACCTGAGCAGTGATGTCGTCGGCTGTATTGGCGTCCCGGACGCGATAGCGCACGTAATTGTAGACGCGCGGGAAGTAGTGATCGTAGATGGCGGCGAAGGCAGCCGGCTCGGCCGTAGCGCGGGCCACCAGCGCCAGTTCATTCGTTAACACGGCGACGGTACCATCCATAGATCGCTCCGTAGAGTTTCCGGTATCTCTACTAACAAATACGCTGAGACGTGTGAAGTATTACACTCGGTGAGGGAATGAGGGAATGAGGGAATGAGGCAACGAGGGCCTCGTTAACTCGTTACTCGTTGCCTCGTTACTCCTTCTTCTTGCGAGAAACAAACAGCAAGAGGAGCAACGTCATTGCCCCCAGTGCCAGCAAGGCCAGGAACTTGTAGATGCGGGATGAGATGACCAGGGCGAGGAGGCCGAACAAAGAGCAGAAGAGATAATAGAGGAGAACGATTTGGCGCTGGGATAGGCCCAGGTCCAGGAGGCGAAAGTGGAGGTGCCCCCTGTCTCCTACGAGGGGGGAGCGACCCAGGCGGAATCGGTCAAAGATGAGCCAGGCTACGTCCAGAATGGGGATGCCCATCACCAGGAGCACTGTAGCCATCTTGGCCCCAGCCATGATACCCAGGGCTCCCACAACGAAGCCCAGGAAGAAGGACCCAGAGCTGCCCATGAACACCCTGGCGGGATGGAAGTTATAAGGCAGGAAGCCCAAAGTTGCGCCCAAAAGGGCCAGGGGCAGGAGGGCCACGCTATGCTGACCCTCTCGGTACATGTGGAAGGCCAGCACCGCGGAGAGGATGGCCGCCACTCCCGCTGCCAGCCCGTCCAGGCCGTCCAGCCAATTCACGGTGTTCATCATGCCCATCAGCCAGAAGAGGGTGAAGGCCACCACGAAGGGCCAGGGGAATGGCGCTGTCTGCTGATTGGTGAAGGGGTTGTTGACGTACTCGATGAAGATGAGAAATTGGATGGCGATGAGAGCAGCTACAAACTGGGCCGCGATCTGGGGGGATGCGCGGAGTTCGCGTTTGTCATCGTAGATTCCGACCAGGAAGATGAACGTGCCCCCCAGCAGCAGCCCCACCAGTCGGGTCAGTTCCTTGGGATCTTGCCGATCCACCGGCAGGAACTGGGCCAGCGCTGCCGCTACTACGAAGGCCACGAATAACGCCAGGCCGCCCAGCCTCGACTTCGTGCCGACGTGCCTTCGCCTGCCCTCCGGCGCGGCCACGAAGCCGTAGCGCTCTCCCAGCCGTCGCGCCAGCGGCGTCAGCGTAAGCGCCAGGACGAAGGCCACCACAAAAACTAACAGAAATGGCATTACCTCACCTCCAACATCCACCAGCGGATGCCTAACGGATTAGCGGATACCGCCCAGCGCTCCCGTCCGTTAATCCGTCACCTCATCCATTGACAGATCTTCCTATTCCCATCCTCTAAGGCAAAGCTCGTTCCTCCAGGACGACGGCGTCGTCGGTGTAACGGGTTCCATCTGGGGCGATGGCCGGAAGCCTGGCCATCGTTTGGGGATCGTAGAGGCCGACGGCGATGGTGTAACGCCCAGGAGGCAGATCCGCAGGCAGCTCAATAGCCCGCTGGTCGCGCACTACATCTCCCCCGTGCCAGAAGACCGTCGGCAGGTGATCGCTGGCCGGCTGGGAATCCTTCTGGGCGACCAGCTTGCCGTCGGCATTGTAGAGGTGTAGGAAGACGGTATAGCGGCGTCCCGGCGGCTTCAGGCACTTCCACCACAGAGTCGCTTTCAGAAGGCCGTCGCCCTTCTCCACAGAGTGTCCCGCCAGGGCGATGCTCTCCCCAAAGGTAGCCATCTCATCCCAGGCTCCCTGCGGCGAGACCAGCCAGTTGGCCGTGAGGTCGAAGAACTCCCAGGCGGGGAAATCGAACAGGTAGACCTGCCCTTGGGCCAGAAGCGCCCGCAGGCCCTCCAGGTCGGTCTCGTCGCCATAGGTGGCCCAGCCGGGCTGGAACTCCCGCACGACCACGCCCCTGGCCTGGCGCCTGGGGCCACCGTTAAAGGCGATGAAGTCGGCCACATCGGCGTAGAGGGGGATAGCTACTGCCCCGGCCGAGCCGTAGAGATAGGGATAGGTGCACCCTCCCTCTGTTGAGCTGAAATGGAATGGCAGGTTAACGTAAGCCAGCTCTCGCTCTGCCGGGGTTGCCCGAGCCGTCTCGCTCAGTAGACGCATCAGTTCCGTCGTTCTGGCGAAATCGTTGAGGCGGCAGCCGATGAAGCCCAGGTTGGGCCATACCAGCGCCACCACCATCGCCCAGGCCAGCAGCTTACGCACCACCCCGCCCGTCCTTCCCCCCGCTTGCGGGGGGACAGAGGGGGGTGGGAGAAAGGCCAGGGGAAGCATCGCCCAGAGCAAGGCAGCACCGACCGATGTAAGATAAAAGAGCCTGGGGCTGCCGCGAACGTAAGCGCTCTCCAGGAAGAACGTAGCCGGCAGTGCGGAGAAAACGGCCCAGGCGAGGGATATGGAGAAAAAGCGCGTTCTGGCCAGGCGCCCTGCCAAGTAGAGAACTACGAACGAGGCCAGAGCAATGATCACCAGCGCCACCGTTTTCTCCATGCCCAGGTGCGTCACCAGAGTTGAAGTGAGCGGGGCGGCGGGATAGACGATGGCCTGTAAAAAGTGCAGGGCATTTTCCCAGAGACCAGGCGAGGGCTGCAAACCAGCGGTGGGCAGCTTGGGAACACGAAGCCACAGAGCCATGAAGAGCAACGGTTCTATCAGGTAAGCCAGCGACCGTTTTGCGAAGGCCCTTCCCCGTTCGATCAACTCCCAGGCGATGAGCAAAAGGGGAGCGATGACAGCGGTTTCCTGGGTGAAAAGCGCCAAAACAAGGGTCAGGTGCGAGGTGTAAAACAACCAGTTCGCGCCCTGCCTGGCCTCCCGATAGAGGACCAGGGTAGCCAGAACGAAGAACGTAGTCAGGGGGTGGACGAAAGCGCCTACGTAGGCTACCGCCTCGTAGCTAAAGGGATAGAAGGCAAAAAGCACGGCGGCCACGAAGGCATAGCCCCTATGCTTCGTGAGGCGATAGGCCAGCAGCCAGACCAGGGCGCAGTTAGCGGCGTGGAAGATGAGGTTCAGGAAGTGAAGCAAAAAGGGATCGTGGTAGCCAAGGACGGCGTGGAGGGCTTGCCACAACGCAAAGCTGAGCGGCCTGTAGTAGGCGTGTCCCCGCGCCGAGGCGAAGAACGAGACAATGGAACGACCCTCCATCCAGCGGAAATGGCCGGTTGGGTCGTCGTTGAAGAAGAGGAAGCCAAGCGCGTCTCGGTAGACGAAGAGAGCAAACGCGGCGACCACGACCATTCCGATGACGGGATGGCGGGCGAAGTTAGAGAACGCCCTCCAGGCTCGCTTAACCATCGGGCAATCCTAGTCAGCCCTTCGACAACCCTTCGACGGGGCTCAGGGCAAGGCTCAGGACACCGCCTGTCCCAAACAGCCGGTCGCCCGCATCGCCCAGGCCGGGCACGATGTAGCCTATCTCATTCAGGCCCTGGTCAACGGCGGCGATGTGGATGGGAACCTCGGGGTGGGCGCTAGAGAGTCGCTCGATCCCCTCGGGAGCAGCGATGAGGCCCACGAACTTGATGTTTCGAACCCCAGTTCTTTTGAGGATATCCGCCGCTGCTACTGCCGATCCGCCAGTGGCCAGCATGGGGTCGAGGATGAAGACTACGCCGGCCCCCGCTGTCTGGGGCACATTAGTGTAGTATTCGATGGGCCGCAGGGTCTCCTCATCCCGATAGAGGCCAATGTGCCAGACGTGAGCTGTGGGAATCATTTCCAGGGCCGGCCCCACCATCGTCAGGCCGGCTCGCAGGATGGGCGCGAAGGCAATCACCTCCACCAGGACTTTTCCCACCGTGCTACCCATGGGTGTGGTAACGGGACGTTCCACCGGGGTCAAATCCTCGGTTGCCTCGTAAAGCAGCAGCCAGGTTACCTCCCTCACCAACTCCCGAAACCTCTTGGGTTCGGTCTTCACATCCCGCAGCAGGGCAAGTTTGTGCTGCATCAAAGGGTGGTTGGATTGAAAGACTTTAGCCATTGGATCCTGTCAACAGTCAATAAGGCAATGAGTTAACGAGTCAATGAGTCAATGAGGGACTCGTAACTCATTGCCTCATCACCTGTTACTCGTTACTTCATTTCTCCCCACAACGCTCCAGTAGCCTCCCCCACCTTTTGTCCACCTCGACCTGGAGTTTGTCAATAACGTGCCTGTTCTCCGGCTGGAAGAGGTGACGGAAGCGTCCCTGTGTCTTGAGCCACTCCTCGACAGGTAGCTTCTCCTTCGGCTTGTAGTTCAACTTCCACTGGCCATCTTCGACTTCAAACAGCGGCCAATAGCACGTCTCCACCGCCAGACGACTGACCTCCAGCGTCTGATCGGTAGCGTGCCGCCAGCCTCGGTTGCACGACGACAGAACGTTGAGGAAGGCGGGGCCGTTGGCGGCCACCCCTTTGCGCGCCTTCTGCATCAGGTCTTTCCAGCGATGGGGCGACGCCTGAGCCACGTAGGGGATATTATGGGCTGCTACGATGGCCGTCAGGTCTTTGCGGAACTGTTGCTTGCCTGGAATCACCTTGCCCGCTGGCGAGGTGGTGGTATTCGCGCCGTAGGGCGTGGCGCTGGAACGCTGGATGCCGGTGTTCATGTACGCCCCGTTGTCCAGGCAGACGTACATGAAGTGATGGCCCCGCTCCAACGCGCCGGAAAGAGCCTGGAGACCGATGTCGTAGGTGCCGCCATCGCCGCCGAAGGCCAGGAACTTGACGTTCTCGTCCTCGAGACGCCCGCGCTTCACCAGCGCCCAATAAGCGCTCTCTACGCCACTGATAGTGGAAGCGGCGTTCTCGAAAGCATTGTGGATCCAGGGCACACGCCAGGCTGAATAGGGATAGATCGTGGTCGCCACCTCCAGGCAGCCTGTGGCGGTGGCGATGACCACCGGTTCGTCAATGGCCGCCAAGATCTGCCGCACGATAATGGACTCAGCACAACCGGCGCAGAGGCGGTGTCCTGGGGAAAGCCGATCTTCTCGTGCGGAAAGCTCTTTCAGTGCTAGTTTTGTTGCCATGTCTTCACTCCTATTCCCGTACACCCAGGTAGGTGACCAGTCGTTCTGGCTGGCCGGTATCGGCCATCCTGAGCGCATCATGCAAGACGGTCTCAATCTGCGAGGGCACGGTGTCGCGCCCACCCAGGCCAAAAACGTAATTCGCTACTGGGATGCGACCATTGCCATAGACCTGCAAGGCGGCCAGAAGCTCCAGGAAAAGCGGCCCGGCGTTGCCCATCGCCCCAAAGGAGATGGAGCGATCCATCACCGCGATGGCCTTCAGGTGTTGGAGAGCATCCGCCAACTCTTCCGCCGGGAAAGGCCGGAAGACACGCGGCTTGAGCAGGCCCACCTTGAGTCCTTGCTGCCGCAGGTTGTCCACCGCGGTCTTGGCCGTGCCCGCCGTGGAAGCCAGCACCACCAGGCCGACCTCAGCGTCATCCAGCTTGTAGGTCTCGAACAGGCCATAGGTACGGCCAAACCGTTCGCCGAACTCTCGGCCCACATCAATGATGACCTGCTTGACGTTTTCCATGGCCTCGACCTGCTGGCGCTTGTGCTCGAAGTAGTAGTCGTAGAAGTCCAGCGGACCGTAGGTGACCGGGTTGCGCCAATCCAGTAGCGGATAGGTCGGATTGTACTCGCCGATGAAATCCCTCACGGCATCGTCGTCATAGACCTCCACCCGCTCCAGGCCATGGCTGGTGATGAAGCCGTCGTGCATGAACATCACTGGCAACAGCACGTCGGGATGCTCGCCGATGCGCAGGGCCTGGAAGGCGTTGTCGTAGCTCTCCTGCGGGTTTTCGGCAAAGAGATGCACCCAGCCTGCATCGCGGGCACCCATGCTGTCCGAGTGATCGCAGTGGATGTTGATCGGAGCCGAGAGGGCCCGGTTGACGATCAGCATGGCGATAGGTAAGCGATTGCTGGCTGCCACGTAGACGATCTCCCACATCAAGGCCAGCCCGGCCGATCCAGTGGCCGTCATGACTCGCGCCCCTGCCGCAGACGCGCCGACGCAGGCGCTCATGGCACTGTGTTCACTCTCCACCGTGACGAACTCGGTCTGTACCAGCCCATCGGCCACGAAACTGGCAAACGTCTGCACCGTAGAAGTCTGCGGTGTGATGGGATAGGCCGCCACCACGTCGGGGTCAATTTGCCGCATCGCCTCAGCGACAGCGCTGTTGCCGTCCAGTGCTCTGAATTCGCTCATCGCTTACTTTCCCTCCGTTTCTGCTGCCTTGGCCTCTTCGACCATTTCAATGCATTTGACCTTAGGCGGGCATACCTCAGCACAGATGCCGCAGCCTTTGCAGTGCACCAGGTCAATGCCTGTCATCTTGCCGTCGTCTACCATAATGCTGGAATCGGGACACATGACCCAACACTGCAAGCAGTGAATGCAGCGATCCCCATCCCAAATGGGGCGGAAGGCTCGCCAGCCGCCCGTTAGATATTTGACAGCGTTGCCCGCTTCCAAGATCATTCCTCCGATGGGAATGTCTTTCCAGCCGGTTCCATCGTTAGTCATGCTATCCCTCCTGTACCTCTTCGATTGCACGACGCATGGCCCGCTCGTTGGAGTCAATGATGTCTTGCTTCATCATCAACTTGGTGAACCGCTTGCGGGTCTGCACAATCAGATCATCAAGCTCAAAGAACCCCGTGGCCCTGGCCAGGGCGCCGATCATCGGTGTATTGGTGATCTCGCGACCAATCTCCTCGATGGCGATGTGACTGGCGTCTACGGTGAACACTTTGCCGGTCTTGAAGCCCGTTATCTCCCGAATCTCGGCCGGGGATTTCGGTGTGTTCACCAGGAGCACACCATCTTCTTTCAAGCCTTCGATCACCGGAACCGTGCCCAACAACGTCGGGTCGAGGACCAAAACGACGTCAGGCTCCTCGATCTGACAGTGCAAGTCAATGGGCTCCGTGCTGAGGCGAGTGTAGGCCTTGATGGGCGCCCCCATGCGCTCAGGGCCGTAGTCGGGGAAGGCCTGGAAATACTGGCCCGTCCCCAGAGCCGTCTCAGCCAGCAGCTTGCCCGCCGTGACCACCCCCTGGCCGCCACGGCCATGCCAGCGAATCTCAGTAAGTTTACTCACGCTTTAACCTCCTCGTTTCAGCAATAGGCAATTAGCTGGGCGCTAATTGCCAGCCAATATTTTATCACTAATGGACATCTTTGTCAAAGAAGGATTTCACATTTTCTGCCCTTTCTGGTATAATCGCTTGTAGAGGTGATTCTCATCCCCAAGCGAGGAAACTATGACTGAAGAGCGCATGATTTCGCCAAAGCGAAGAGATGAAGAGGCGGCCTGGGACGTGTCCTTGCGTCCCAGGCGGCTGGCGGAGTTCATCGGGCAGGACAGGATCAAGGAGAACCTCAAGATCGTCGTTGAGGCAGCCAGGCAACGGGGCGAGGCCCTGGACCACGTCCTCCTCTATGGCCCCCCGGGCCTGGGCAAAACGACGCTGGCGCATTGCACGGCCACCGAGATGAACGTCAACATCAAGGTCACTGCCGGGCCAGCCATCGAGCGCGCCGGGGACCTGGCAGCCATCCTCACCAACTTGCGCAAAGGCGACGTGCTCTTCATTGACGAGGTGCATCGCCTGGGCCGGGCCATCGAAGAGACGCTCTATCCGGCCATGGAGGATTTCGCCCTGGACATCATCATTGGCAAGGGGCCCAGCGCCCGCAGCCTCCGTCTTAAGCTGCCTCATTTCACCATCATCGGGGCCACCACCAGGCTCGCCCTCATCACCTCGCCCCTCAGAGCTCGCTTCGGCGTAGTGTATCGAGTGGACTTCTACAATCCGCCGGCCATGGAAGCCGTCGTCCGTCGTTCGGCTGGCATCCTGGGAGTAGGGATAGACGAGGGCGGGGTGAGGGAGATAGCCCGTCGCGCCAGGGGCACGCCCCGCGTGGCCAACCGGCTGCTCAAGCGGGTGCGTGACTACGCCCAGGTGCGGGCCGAGGGGCACATCACAGAGACAGTGGCCAGGAAGGCTCTGGCCATGCTGGAGGTAGACGAGTTGGGCCTGGACGACATAGACCGCAGAGTGCTCGCGACCATCATCGAGAAATTCGATGGCGGCCCCGTGGGCCTGGAGACCATCGCCGCCGCCCTCTCCGAGGAGTCCGACACCATCATGGACGTCGTCGAGCCCTATCTCTTACAGTTGGGCTTCTTGAACCGCACCCCCCGCGGTCGAGTCGCCACCCGCCGGGCCTACGAGCACCTGGGCATCGCCTACGAGGAAAAGCCGGGGCAGGCGTCGTTGTTTTGAGAATTCACTGATGCAAGATACAGTGTTTCAGTGCAGCCCAGATGACATCATCGGAGA
>CAZVCJ010000147.1:0-6048 GCA_964625745.1 uncultured Anaerolineae bacterium
CAGAAACGCCGCCCATCTTGTCATTGCGAGGCGGTGGTTTTCCGCCGAAGCAATCCCCAAGTAGCTATGTGGAGATTGCTTCGCCCCTGCGGGGCTTGCAATGACAGGCTAAGTTTCTGAGTAGGCGCGCTGTTCGCGCCGAAGCAATCCCCAATTCGAGGGATGGAGATTGCTTCGCTTCGCTACTCAGAAACTTCCCCTCACCCCAGCCCTCTCCCCAACGGGGCGAGGGAGCACGTTCCCTCTCCCTTGCAGGGAGAGGGTTAGGGTGAGGGTGGGACGTTTCTGCCCCCTACGGATGGCGTGCCGCGCCATGGAAGACTCGCAATGACACAGCCGTGACTTATTTCTTAGTAGGAGCGGAGCGACAAAGCAATCCCCACCGTTGATAGCAGTTGAAGGTGGGAGATTGCTTCGCTTCGCTCGCAATGACACATTTCTTGGGAGCTTATGGGCAAGCCGACTTATAGAACTCGAACTCTTGAGCCTCGTTGATCTTGACGATGACCGCGCACTTGATGGGATCACCATCTTCGGTGAAGGTCATCTTGCCCGTGATACCGTCGAAGTCCTTGATCTTGGCCAGGGCGTCGCGGATGCACTTGCGATCCACCTCGAGGTCGCCAGTGAGCTTGCCGCAATCCTGGATGGCCTGCTGGACGATGTGTGCCGTGTCCCAGGTCAAAGCCGCCACGTCGTCCGGGACGTAGCCGTACTTGTCGGTGTAGCGGTCAATGAACTCCTTGGTAGCACCTTTGGCCCCGGCGGCGGCGTAGTGGGTTGAGAAATAGCACCCTACGCAATCGTCGCCGCAGAGCGGCATCAGCTCCGCCGATCCCCAGCTATCGCTACCGACGATGGGCTTTTCCCACCCTAGCTCGTGGGCCTGCTTGACGATCAAAGGCACCTCGGAGTAGTACTGGGGGGTGAAGAGGAACTCGGCGCCCGCGCCCTTGATCTTGGTCAACTGAGCGCTGAAGTCCACGTCGCCACTGGTGAAGGTCTCAAAGGACACCACCGAGCCTTCACCATGGATGCCCTCCCAGGCCGACTTGAAGAACTCGGCCAGGCCCTTGGGATAGTCACTGGCCACGTCGTAGAGCACCGCCGCCTTGGTGAACCCGAACTCCTCGGTGACGAAATTGGCCACCACCGGCCCCTGGAAGGGGTCGAGGAAGCAGGCACGGAAGACCCAGGGCCGATCCTTGGTGGTCCTGGGGTTGGTGGACCAGGGGCTGATGCACGGCGTCTTGTTAGCGTCCGCGACCTCGCCGGTGGGGATGGCCTGCTGACTGGAATAGGCGCCGATGATGGCCAGCACCTCGTCCTCCACGATCAGCTTCGTCGCCGCAGCCGCGGCGGACTCGCCCTTGTACTCGTTGTCCTCGTGAATCACTTCGACCTTGTACTTCGTCCCGCCAACGTCCAGGCCACCTGCTGCTTCGATGTCCTCGACCCACATATTCAGGGTATACTTGGCCCCTTCTCCCACCTTGGGGTTGGCGCCGGTGATAGGAGCGTCGTCGCCGATCTTGATCACCCCTCCATAGGCGACCTTGGACGCCGGCTGGCACGCCGACAAGATGGTGACAAGCAAGGTCAGCACCAAAAACGGAACTGCTATTTTCTTGAACATTTTAGTCTCCTCCTAACGGCATGTTTTAGCCCTCTATGTTGGATGAAGGTCTCTGACCGAACCCACTCATCGGCTGCGGTCAGGAGATCTTGCCGAACTTTCGAGGGCATGTTTTAGCCCAGGAACAATCCCAGGCATCTACAAAGGGAAAGGGGGGGGACAGCCCGACATTCCCCTGGCTACAGCCACTTTTAGTGTCCGCTATCACCTCCTTCACTTTATCCAAACTCCAGTTGTTAGCTGCAAAGATAGGGAGCAACTACCACCTCGATGGTCATGGAAAAGGCAGATCGCCTCTTGACACAATCGCCTTTTCCCCTTCCGTATTCTCCCACATCACGCTGGCTGCCACGCGACCTCCACTGTGACCGGACAGAGCAAGTATTCCAACACCTCGGCCTGCATGCGCTCAATCTCCAGGCGATAGCCACTGCTAACCGCTTCGAACTCCTCAGGCCGAGCTGTTTGGCGCAAGTCTGCTAACCAATGTTGAAAATGCGCAATCCGTTCTTGCGTTACTTGAAGCTCCTGATCGTTTGTAATCATGGAATCACCTCGACAATCCCTCGTCTGGAACCATCTCGTTTGATCTGCCAATATGCGACAAAATCCTCAAGGCTCTCGCCGATCAGTAACTCTGGCCGTACCCAGAAGATGCTGGCACCGTACCTGGCCTGGGCTACGGCGTGGTCAAAGAGTCCTTTACTTAGAATCATTGAGAAAGGGGATGTGGCGGATAGGGCAAGCCTGTTATTGAGTGAATATTATAGTGGCAAAGTATTGTCTTGTCAAAAAGGCAGGTGCCCCATTGACGCATTACTCGTGGGCCCGTTACTCGTTACTCGTCCACTCGTTACCCACTTAACATCGGGATGCGCACTCCGTGTTGCCTGGCGAATTCGATGGCCTTTGGATACCCGGCGTCGGCGTGACGCATGATGGCCATACCCGGATCGTAGGTCAGCACCCGCTCCAGCCGCACCGCTGCCTCTGGCGTGCCGTCGGCCACGATGACCTGCCCCGCGTGCTGGGAGTAGCCAATGCCTACCCCGCCGCCGTGATGGAAGCTGACCCAGGTCGCCCCGCCCACGGCGTTGATCAGCGCGTTGAGAATGGGCCAGTCGGAGATGGCGTCGGAGCCATCGCGCATGCCCTCGGTCTCGCGGTTGGGCGAGGCGACGCTGCCGCCGTCCAGGTGGTCGCGGCCGATGACGATGGGGGCTTTGATCTCGCCGCTGGCCACCGCCTCGTTGAAGGCCAGGCCCGCCCTGGCCCGCTCGCCGTAGCCCAGCCAGCAGATGCGGGCGGGCAATCCCTGCCAGGCCACCTGTTCGGCGGCTAGCCGGATCCAGCGCGCCAGATGCTCGTCCTCCGGGAATAGCTCCAGGATGATGCGGTCGGTGACGTAGATGTCCTCCGGAGCGCCCGACAGCGCCACCCAGCGGAAGGGTCCTTTCCCCTCGCAGAAGAGGGGGCGGATGTAGGCGGGCACGAAGCCGGGGTAGGCCCACTTGCCGTTCGGGTCGCCGCCGACCTTGGCCTCGGTGTAACCGGCGTTAAAGGCCTGCTGGCGCAGGTTGTTGCCATAGTCGAAGACCACCGCGCCCCGCTTCTGGAACTCCAGCATCGCCTCCACGTGCGCGACCATGGACTCCCTGGCACGCCTGGCGTACTCATCGGGGTGCTGGCGCCGCAGCTCTATCGCCTCATCCAGGCCGATGCCACGCGGGAGATACATCAGCGGGTCGTGGGCCGGCGTCTGGTCGGTGACCACGTCGGGCGCCACGCCGCGCACCACCAGCTCCGGGAGGACGTCGGCGGCGTTGGCAATGAGGCCGATGGACTTCGGCTCCTCCCGCCCCAGCGATTCCTCGACCAGGGTCATGGCCTCTTCCAGCGTGTCCACCACCACGTCCACGTAGCGGGTATCGAGCCGTCGCTGCGCCCGTCGAGGGTCAATCTCGACGATGAGTCCCACCCCCTCGTTCATGGTGATGGCCAGCGGCTGCGCGCCCCCCATCTCCCCCAGGCCGGCGGTGAGGACGAGCTTCCCCTTGAGGCTGGGCCAGCCCTGGGCGTGGGCCAGCGATCCCAGCGTCTCGTAGGTACCCTGCAGGATGCCCTGGGTGCCGATGTAGATCCAGGAGCCAGCGGTCATCTGGCCGTACATGATGAGCCCCTCTTTCTCCCACCGGTCGAAATTCTCCTGCGTGGCCCAGGCGGGGACGATGTTGGAGTTGGCCAGCAGAACGCGGGGCGCGTCGAGGTAGGTCTTGAAGATGCCCACCGGCTTGCCCGATTGCACCAGCAGCGTCTCGTCCGGCTCCATGGTCTCCAGGGAGTGCAGGATGGCCTCGAAGCACTCCCAGTTGCGGGCCGCCCTGCCCCGCCCGCCGTAGACGATGAGGTTTTCGGGGTCGCCGGCCACGTCCGGATCCAGGTTATTCTGCAACATGCGATAAGGCGCTTCCAGAAGCCAGCTTTTGCAGTTCAGTTTAGTGCCCCTTGGGGCGTGAATAATGTGTGTCATAGCTCACTCTCCTCTCTACCAACCTCGACTGCGATTATACAACGGCTTCCTCACAATGTCAACAGTTCGTTGCTGCGGATGCTAGAACACGCAGCACTCCCGGCTGTGCACGATGCTCAGACCCAGCTCCTCGGCCAGTTGCACAGCCTGGCGGGCCGGGCTCACGATCTTGTTGACGCCGGCCCGCACGGCCAGAGGATCCAACTGAGCTCGATACTCACCGTGGGGCCGCAGGCAGCCCAGGTGAAGCGGCCTGTCGGGAAAGCGCAGCCGGGCCTCGACCAGGATATTTACCACTGCCTCGATGGGCGGCGGCTGGCGGTCGGCGTAGCGGGTGCCGGCTGTTGGTACGAAGACGATGAACGCCAGGCCCTCCACCCCTGGCTCCTGGAGCTTTTCCATGGCTGGATACTCGTGGCCGATGGCGCCCCCGCGCAGGCCGATGGTGATGTGAGGAATCACCCTGGTATGTCGGCGGAGCATCTGGTAAGTTTCCACGTAGTCGGCGACAGTGCGATCGAGACCGTAGACCTCGTGGATGGTCTCGTCGTCGCCCACGAAGTCGAAGGACACGACGTCGGTGTAGGGGGCGATGGCGCGGAGGTCCGCCTCCTCGATGAGGCCCACGTGCCAGTTCATCTTGCGCCCCTGGCGGATGGCCTTTATCTGCTCCAGATAGCGGGTCACGGGCACACGCCCTGAGGCGTCGCAGCCGCCGGAGATCAGGCAACTGGTAGCTCCCCCCACCTCTGCTCGCCAGATGGGGATCATGTGTTGAAGATAGTACCCGCCGCAGTGGGCGCAGTCCAGGTCGCAGTGATGGCCGGTGAGGCTGATGAGCGCGGTATCGAACGGGTAGACGAATTCGATTCTTGGAGGAAAGTTGGCTAGCCTGACTTGCCAGGCCTTCTGTAAGTGTTGGTGCATGGCGTCTCCAGTTGGTAGACTCAGTGGATCCAATTTCGCTCGGCCTGGATCCCTTCGGCCAAGCTCAGGCCAAAAGCGGGGATTTGGCAATCCCCTCAGAGCAATTCTGGATTCACTGAGTCCAGCGAATTGGGGATAGCACCCCTTGTAATCCCTCATTAACTCGTTACTCATCACTCATTGCTCTATGAGTATAGCAGTTCTGGGGCAACTTGACAAGTGTGGGATTCGTCAAGAGAGACGGGTTGTGGTATAATAGAGCGCCAGAGGGGAAGAGGTCATGTCGCTTGGTTTTGAACTGCTCAAAGAGGACCCCCTCAGCCGGGCTCGCGTGGGCGTGATGCATACGCCGCACGGCCAAGTCCCCACCCCAGTCTTTGCCCCGGTGGGCACCCAGGCCACGGTCAAAGCTGTCTCGCCACGGGAGCTCTGTGAGCTGGGTGCCTCGCTCATCCTGGCCAACACCTACCATCTCTACCTGCGCCCTGGGCCCGACATTGTAGCTGACCTGGGAGGGCTGCATGGCTTCATGGGCTGGGATGGCCCGATTATGACCGACTCAGGCGGCTTCCAGGTCTTCAGTCTGGCCCGCCTGCGGGCGGTGGACATGACGGGCGTGACCTTTCGTTCCCACCTGGACGGCTCCGAGCACCTCTTCACTCCAGAGAGGGTCATCGAGATCCAGGAGAAACTGGGGGCGGACATCATCTTGTGCCTCGATGAGTGCCCGGAACCGTTGGACTACGATTACAACGTCCAGGCTCTGGAACGCACCCATAATTGGGCCGAGCGGTGTAAACAGGCCCACACTCGCCACAACCAGGCCCTTCGACCGGGCCCTTCGACGAGCTCAGGACATGGCTCAGGACAGGCCCTGTTCGGCATCGTGCAGGGGGGAGCTTTCGCCGATCTCCGCCGCCAGAGCGCGGAGTTTATCACGGCCCTGGATTTCCCC
>CAZVCJ010000147.1:6148-9963 GCA_964625745.1 uncultured Anaerolineae bacterium
GCATCGCCCGCAACGGCGCGGTCTTCACTCGCACTGGCCGCCTCAACATGAGGAACGCCCGATACGCCGACGATCCCGCTCCCATCGAGGAGGGATGCGGCTGCTACGCCTGCCGCCACTTCTCCAGAGCCTACTTGCGCCACCTGGTCATGGCCAAGGAGATCCTGGGCCTACGCCTGGCCACCCTGCACAACCTGCACTTCATGCTGAGTCTGATGCGGGAGATCAGGGAAGCGATCCTGGCCGGCACTTTCTCTGCTCTGAGAAGGGAGTTCTTGGCAGGTTACGAGATCATTCCCCACGAAGCGCGGCAGCGGAACAGAGAGGCAAGAAGCGGGAGGCAGGAGGAGTGAACATCATTCAAGCCCTCGTCCTGGGCATCGTGCAAGGCGCCACAGAGTTTATACCCATCTCCAGCTCAGGACACCTGGTGCTGGTGCCCTGGTTTCTCGACTGGCCGGAGCCGGGCCTGGTCTTTGACACCATCGTCCATTGGGGCACCCTGGCGGCTATCCTGGCCGTCTTCTGGCGCGACATCCTTGCCCTGGTGAGGGCCTGGACGGGGAGCCTGGTGGAGCGCAGTCTGGACCAGCCAGAGGCCCGCCTGGCCTGGCTGATCATCGTGGGCACTCTGCCCGCTGCCCTGATGGGCTTCCTCTGGGAGGATTTCTTCCAGAGCTTGTTCGGGTCTCCCGGCTGGGTGGCCGCCCTGCTGCTGGTCACGGGGGGCATCCTGGCCCTCAGCGAGCGGTTGGGCAAGCGACAACGCTCAATGGGCGATCTAGGCTGGCTCGACTCCGTGCTCATCGGCCTGGCTCAGGGCCTGGCCATCGCCCCCGGCATCTCCCGCTCAGGGGCAACCATAGCCCTGGGCTTGCTGCGCGGGGTCAAACGGGAAGCGGCGGCCCGCTACAGCTTCCTCCTGTCCACGCCGATCATCTTCGGGGCCGGGCTCCTGCAACTGGTTCAACTGTTCCAGGCCGGAGCCGGTGGAGCTAACTGTCCGCCCCTCATCGTCGGCTTTCTGGCAGCGGCGATCAGCGGCTACGTGTGTATCAAGTTCCTGCTAGCCTATCTTCAGCGGGGCAAGCTCTACGTCTTTGCCGCTTACTGCTGGCTGGCGGGGGGCGTGTCTATGATCGTATTCTTGATGAGAGGTTAGATTGACATTGGCAAGAAAAGACATCGGCGTTATCCTCTGCCTGATGGGCCTCTTGCTCTTCGTTGGCTGTAATAGACATACGGTAGAGCCTGCGGAGCCCGTTCACCTCGAGGTGGCTGGCTCTACCTCTATGCAGCCCCTGGTGGAGGAGCTGGCCCAGGCATACACCGAACGCCACAAGCACGTGACCATCGCCGTGGAGGGCCGAGGCTCGCTGCCGGGAATTGAGCTGGTTCGCCAGGGGGAGGTGGACATCGGGATGGCCTCTTGGAAGGAGTCGGAAGACACGTCGCTCTGGTCAACGCCCATTGCCCTGGACGGCATCGCCATCGTCGTCCACCCCCAGAATCAGGTGAAAGGGCTGACCTTGCTCCAGCTCAAGGACATCTTCTTCGGACGGGTCTGGGATTGGCGGGATGTGCGTGGCCAGGCGGGGGATATCCTGGTGGTCAGCCGCGAGGACGGGTCGGGGACGCGGGTGGTCTTCGAGGAATTGGTGATGCAGGGCCAGCGTGTCACCCTGACAGCGGTGGTCATGCCCAGCAGCCGGGCCGTGGTGGAGTACGTAGCCGAGCATCCGCAGGCCGTCGGCTACGTGTCCATGGGCTACCTCACTGAAGAGGTCAAAGTCCTGGAAATCGAGGAGGCGGCGCCGACCCCCAAGAGCGTCCGCCAGGGAGCCTACCACCTGCTCCGCCCCCTCTTCCTGATAACGCGCCAGGAGCCAGCGGGCGAGATCAAGGGCTTCATTGATTTCGTCCTCAGCCCAACGGGGCAGTCCATCGTGGGGAGGAAATACGGGCGGGTGAAGTAATCCCCTTTTGTACAAGTCCCAGTTAGGAGAGAAAGCAATGCGCTTGAAAGACAGAGTAGCCCTCATCACCGGTGGGGCGGCCGGCATTGGCAAGGCGACGGCGGAGCGCTTCGTCGAAGAAGGAGCCAGGGTGGTCATCTGCGACGTGAACCAGGAAGCTGGGAAGGCCACGGTTCAGGAACTCGGCCCCGAAGTCGTTTTCTATCACGTAGATGTCACCGACCGGCAAGCGGTGCAGGCGTGGGTGGATGACGTGGTGGAAGAGTATGGCCGGGTGGACGTGCTGGTCAACAACGCCGGCATCCTGCGCGATAACCAGTTGGTCAAGGTCAAGGGTGGCGAGTTGGTCAAGCAGATGCCAGAGGCAGACTTTGACCTGGTGATAGCCGTCAACCTCAAGGGGGTGTTCAACTGCACCCAGGCCGTCGCTCCCCAAATGATCCAGCAGGGCAGCGGCGTGATCCTCAACGCCTCGTCCGTCGTCGGCCTGGACGGCAACTTTGGCCAGACCAACTACGTGGCCACCAAGGCGGGCGTGATCGGCATGACCAAGGTGTGGGCCCGCGAGTTGGGCCGCTACAACGTCCGCGTCAACGCCGTGGCCCCTGGCTTCATCGCCACCGAAATACTGAGTTCCATGCCCGAAAAGATCATAGAGCGCATGAAGGCCCGCATCCCGCTGGGTCGCATGGGTCAGCCGCGCGACGTCGCCAACGCCTACCTCTTCCTGGCGTCGGACGAGGCCAGCTTTGTCTCTGGCGCGGTGTTGCGCGTGGACGGAGCAATCGTCGTCGGGACGTGAGATTTGCTGGTCAGGAGGCCCAAATGAAAGCGTTTGTCACAGGCGGGACAGGTTTTATTGGCAGCCGCGTGGTGCGCGAGCTCATTGAGAGGGAATACGAAGTGGTCGCCCTGGCACGCTCAGATCGGACGGCGGCTGCATTGGAGGCTGCCGGTGCTCGTGCCGTGTGGGGTGACATCACCGACGCGCCTTCCATGCGTGAGGGGATGCATGGTAGTGACGTGGTCTTCCATACGGCTGCCTGGTACAGGATCGGATCGCGCGATTGGAGACAGGCCGAGGCGATCAACGTCGGCGGCACACGCAACGTCCTGGGTCTGGCTCACGAGCTGGGCGTGCCCAGGATCGTCTACACCAGCACAGTGGGCGTCTTCGGCGACACCAGGGGGCAAACGGTGGACGAGAGCTATGTCTGCCACGAGCCCTTCTTCACTGAATACGAGCGCACGAAATGGGTGGCGCACTACGAAGTGGCGCTGCCCCTCATCGAGGAGGGCGCTCCGATCATCATCGTCATGCCCGGCGGCGTGTACGGCCCCGGCGACGCCAGCATCATCGGCCACGTCATGCAGCGCTTCTGCCAGGGACGGCTGCCCTTCCTGCCCGCCCCGGAGACGACGTTTACCTACGCCCACGTGGAGGACATCGCCGAAGGCCACATCCTGGCAGCGGAGAAAGGCAGAATCGGCGAGAGCTACGTGCTGGCTGGCCCGGCCGTCCCCCTGGATGAGCTGGTAGACCTCTGGGCCGCGATCACGGGCAGGCGGGCACCGGCGGTGCGCATACCCGGTAGATTCCTGCGCCCGTTTGCCCCTTTGATGGGAGCCATCGGTTCCGTCATCTCCTTGCCGATGATGTTCAGCGAGGAGGTCACTCGTTCCGCAGGCGCAACCTACATGGCGCGGGCGGACAAAGCGCGGGCAGAGTTGGGCTGGCAAACCCGCCCTCTTCGGGAGGGCATGCGTGAAACGTTGGATTGGGCTTCCAAGCGTTAATCGGATACGGGATATGCTAGCGTTGTAGCCATCGGCAAAGCC
>CAZVCJ010000148.1:0-2172 GCA_964625745.1 uncultured Anaerolineae bacterium
CTACTTGTCCTTGAACTGCGGCTTGCGCTTCTCGAGGAAGGCCTTGAGCCCTTCCTCCATGTCCTCACTGCCCTGCAGGGCCACGAACTGCTCGGTTTCGACCTCGAGCCCGGCCTGGAGGTCCTTATCCAGACCGTCGTTCACGGCGTCAATGATAGCCGCGATGGGCAGCGCGCTCTTGGAGACGATGCGCCTGGCGAGCCCCGTGGCCTCTTTGAGTACTCGCCCCGTCGGCACCACTTTGTCCACCAGGCCGATGCGGTAGGCTTCCTGGGCGGTGATGGGGTCGCCGGTGAGCATGATCTCCAGGGCCTTGCCCTTGCCCACCAGTCGCGGCAGGCGCTGAGTGCCGCCCCAGCCAGGGATGATGCCCAGGTTGATTTCCGGCTGGCCGATGCGCAGCCCGTCCTCGGCGAGGCGGATGTGGCAGGCCATGGACATTTCCAGGCCGCCGCCCAGGGCGAAGCGACCGTTCATGGCGGCGATGACCGGCTTCTTCGAGGCCTCGATCTCGTTGAAGACCTCCTTCCCCTTGCGGATGAAGGCTTCTGCCTCGTCGGGCTTGTCCTTGACGGCGTAAATCTCGTTGATGTCGGCCCCGGCCACGAAGAACTGTCCCGCCCCGGTGATGATGATGGCCTTCACCTCATCGTTCGTCGTCACCTCGTCAAAAGCAGAGCCCAGCTCCTCGACCACCTGCTTGTTGAAGGCATTGGCCGGCGGGTGGTCAATGGTCAGGGTAGCGACGCGGTTCGCAACCGCGACCTTTACGTATTGGTATTCTCCCATTTCTAGCTCCTTTGTGGTGTACTCGTTACCTCATTAACTCATTCCTCGTTACCTCACGCCGTCCACTCCATGAAGCCCCGCTTCATCTTCTTCCCCAGCTCCCCGGCTCTTGCCTTCTGATAGAGCAGGGCCACGGGGTGGAAGCGGGGGCCGTATTTCTTCTCCAACTCCTCGAGCTTTTGCACTACGACGTCCAGGCCCACTCCGTCGGCGTACTCCAGGGGGCCCATGCGCTGGTCGCCCACCTTCATGCCTATGCCAGCGATGCAGGCCATGTCGATATCGTTGACGTTGGCGATGTCCTCCTCCACGCACATGGCGGCCTCGTTGATCATGGGCATCATCAGCCGGTCCACGCTGAACTCGGTGCCGGTGGGCACCTGGCCCGACTCTTGTAGCTCCCTGATCATCCGCTTGACCGGCTCGTCGGTCTCCTCTCCGTAGCCGTAGAAACCGGCGCCTGCCTTCTCGCCAAAGCGTCTTGCTTCGACCAGCTTCTCCCACAAGGGGGCGGGAGCGACGCGATCGCCGTATTGGGAGTGGAGGTACTCGCCTACGTCGGCGCAGACGTCAATGCCGATCATGTCCATCAGGGTGAAGGGCCCCATGGGCCAGCCGAAGCCTGTCATAGCCTCGTCCATTTCGGCTGAAGTGGCCGCCCCCTCCTCCAGGCACAGCACCGCTTCGTTTAGATAGGGCATCAGCAAACGGTTGACCAGGAAGCCAGGGCACTCTTTGACCACCACGGGGATCTTGCGCAGTTCTTCAGTGAAGCCTACCACGTCGTCCACGGTTTCCTGATCCGTCTCCGGGCTGGGGATGACCTCCACCAGCTTCATGATGTGGGCTGGGCTGAAGAAGTGCATCCCGATCACCTTGGGGGCGCGCCTGGTGGCCGAGCCCATCTCCTTGATGGACAGCGCGGAGGTGTTGGAGGCGAAGATGGTCTCCGGCGGGCAGACCTCATCCAATTCGGCGAAGACTTGCTGTTTAATCTTCATGACCTCTGGCACGGCCTCAATGACGATGTCCACGTCGGCGAACTCGGCGTAGTCCAGGGTGGGGATGACCAGGTCCATCTTCTCTTGCATAGTGGTAGGGGACATTTTACCCTTGTCCACCCGCCGCTGGTAGATGCGTCGGATGGTAGCCATCCCCTTGTCCAGCATTTCCTGGTCAATGTCCTTCATCACCACCGGCAGGCCCGCGTAGGTGATGACCTGTGCGATCTCCGCGCCCATGAATCCCGCGCCCACTACTCCGGCCTTAAAAATATACATCTTTCAACCTCCTTTGGTTTATCGTGAATGAGGTAACGAGGCAATGAGGCAATGAGTTAGCAGCTATGCGAGTGCACGACGTTGCCTCGTTCCTCGTTGCCTC
>CAZVCJ010000148.1:2272-5314 GCA_964625745.1 uncultured Anaerolineae bacterium
CGTTGCCTCGTTCCTCGTTGCCTCACTACCACGTCACCAGCATTATCGCCGCCTCCGGGTCGTCGGGGCGCACGAAATACACCCAGCCGTCTGGATGCCTGGCGAAGGCGGCATCGTTGGCCGCTCCCAGCGTTTGGCCCACGAAGTAGTCCCCGCTCTCAGGCTCGATGGCCACTACCCCTTCCTGGCCTTCCAGCTCGCCCTTGATCCCCTCGAAAATCTCTTTGCTCCTGGCGATGAACGCCTGACGAGCTTTTTTGTCCTTGTACAACGTCGTATCAGCCATGTTACCTCCTCTCAATGATCATCGCGCCGCCCATCCCGCCGCCCACGCAAGCAGTGGCCAGGCCCAGTGGTACATCGCGCTTGATCATCTCGTGGAGCAAAGTGACCACGATGCGCGTGCCGGTGCAGCCCACCGGGTGGCCCAGGGCGATGGCCCCGCCGTTGACGTTGACCCTGTCCCAGTCCCAGCCGTCCTTCTCCAGCTCCATGCCCACAGCGATGGATTGGGCGGCGAAGGCCTCGTTGAGCTCGATGAGGTCAATGTCGGTCAGCTTCAGACCCGCTTTCTTCAGCGCTTTGGGGACGGCCTTGGTAGGGCCGATGCCCATGATCTCCGGCGGCACTGCGGCGTAGGCATAGCCGCGGATGTAGCATAGGGGTTCGTAGCCCAACGTTTTGGCCCTCTCCTCGGTCATCACCAGCGCCGCCGCCGCGCCATCTGAGATGGGGCAGGCGTTGGCGGGAGTGACGGTTCCACCTCGCTTGAACACGGTGGGGTATAGGCCGGCCTTCTGCACCGACAGGCCTGGGTTGATGCACTCGTCGTGGACGATGTTCTCGTAGGCTACCTCCTGGCCAGCCACCTTCTTGGAGACACGCACTGGCACTATCTCGTCGTCGAACTTGCCCATCCTGGTGGCGCGAAAGGCTTTCTTGTGGCTTTGCACGGCGAACTTGTCCTGTTCCTCCTGGCTGATGCCGTACATCATGGCCAGGTTCTCCGCTGTGTAGCCCATGATCACGTCGCAGACCGGATCGGTCAGACCTTCCCACAGGGAGTCGGTGAACCCGGTGTGGCGCAGCTTCAGCCCCCACCGCGCCCCGCGTACCAGGTAGGGAGCCGTGCTCATGCTCTCTGTACCGCCCACCAGGAAGATCTCCCCGTCGCCGGCCTGGACGGCCTGGTAAGCGCAGGAGATGGCCTGCATGCTGGCCACGCAGTTGCGCTGCACGGTGTAGCCGGGCACGTGGGTGGGGATACCGGCTATCAGCGCTGCCACGCGGCCGATGTTCGGCGCGTCGGAGTACTGGCCGATGCAGCCGAGGATGACGTCGTCAATGAGATTGGGGTCGAGCTCTGTGCGTTTGATCACCTCTCGCATGGCGATGGCGGCCAGGTCTTGGGCGGGCAGGTCTCTGAAGGCCCCACCGTGGCTGCCGATGGGGGTACGCACTCCCTCGACGATTACCACTTCTTTCATTTTTTCCTCCTCGATTACCAGCTTAACGATTGTTAGTTTGTAGGCCGCGCAGGAAAAGCTCGAAGGTTGCGTCGTACACCTCTTTAGGCCCTACGGGTATCATCTCCTGCCGGACCGGGTTGGCCATCAGGGTGAGGGCTCCGTTGAGAGCCCCCCAGAGCACGCCAGCGGCCAGCAAAGGGTCATCAGTGGTGAATACGTCTTTCTCCATCCCTTGCCGGATAGCCCTTGCCACCAGCTTCAATCCTCTTGTACTCTCCGTCAGGATCCGCTGATACATCTCGGCCGACACCCTTTCCCGGAAGCGCCCCCGGTCCAGGGCCAGCAGCAGGCGGAAATAGTCGGGACAAGTCTGAGAGAATTGCCAATACGCTTCCACTAATTGGCGGAGGTGTTTCTCGGCGGACAGCGGTTCTTGGGGGGCGTAGGCGGCTTCCAATTGCGACAGCAGGGTGGACAGGCCCTCTAAAAGCAAATGAGCAAGGATAGACTCCTTGCTCTGAAAGTAAAGATACACTGTTCCCTTGCTAACTTCGGCCTGAGCGGCCACATCATCCACCGTTGCCTGATGGATGCCCTTCTCAAAGAAGACCTCCCTGGCGGCTTCTAAGATTTCCTGTTGCCTTCTCGCCTTCTCGCGGGCGCGTCGCTGCGCTGTGGTCATCCCGTGGCCTTCCTGTTGCAAACCTGCGGTCATTTACTGACTGGCGGTCATTATACAACAAAAGGCCGGGGTTGTCAAATTGGTCGGGTGGTTCTTCTATTTATTGGCCGTTTTTCTTCGCCTCCTCCCTCTCTTCAGTGACACTTTGTTGGCCTGACGACAGCGGGGACACTCCACCACGTAATGACGGGGAAGAGGGGTTCCGGCCTCCGCGAGGCTCTCGGCGATGGCTTCCTCATCAATGGTGAACTTCCAACCACACTTGAAGCACGTCACGTTTATCATGGTCACCTCCACTTGTTCCTCGTTGGCTCGTTTCTCGTCAACTTATCGACCCACCACCCCAATTGTAATCCCAGATAGGGATTTTGGCAAATGTCCCTTTGACAGAGGGCGAAAACTGTGGTAGTATCAGTACTTACTGAGACCCTGGGGTTTTCTCAATTGGAAAACCCCAGGGGTCTGGAGGGATAGTCTATGTCTGATTCGAAGCGGATCCTGGCTATTGATGCCGGGGCCGGAACCCAGGACATTCTGTTGTACGAGAGCGGCAAGACGATGGAAAACTGCGTCAAGATGGTCCTCCCTTCCCAGACGACTATCGTGGCGGGCAGGGTTCGGCAGGCTACTGCCCGGGGAGAGGCCGTTTTCTTAGCTGGCAACCTGATGGGAGGCGGCCCTTGTGTCAGCGCTCTCAAGAAGCACCTGAGGGCGGGGCTGGCGGTTTACGCCACGCCCCTGGCCGCCAAGACCATTCGCGACGATCCGCGTGAGGTAGAAGCCCTTGGCGTTCGGATTGTGGAGGAGGCGCCGTCCGAGGCCTTGACCATTCGCACGGGCGACATTGATCTCGCTGCCCTGGGCCGGGCCCTGGCGCTCTTCGATGTAGAG
>CAZVCJ010000148.1:5414-9585 GCA_964625745.1 uncultured Anaerolineae bacterium
TTTGAGCATCACACCGTGCTCATGAGCCCCGACAAGTTGGCTGCTTACGTTGATTCTTTGCGGGAAGGGACGCTGACCAACGACGAGGTCTATGGCGACAACGGTCATGGGGCCTACGTCCATCCCGATTACCCCGGTGATGGGAGCTTCCGCTTCGTGGCCGTAACAGGGCCTAACCGAGGGATGGCCGCCGGCCTGGGTTACTACATGGCCGCGCCCCACGGCGACATGATGATGACTGGCGCTTTCGGCCTGGTGGCCGCCGCACGCCGTTTGGGACTGGTTGAGTAGAGTGTCATTGCGAGCGTAGCGAAGCAATCTCCAATGCGCAAGTAGGGGATTGCTTCGGCACAAAAACCGTGTCTCGCAGTGACAACCTCAGCACTGTACCCAGGTACGAGACAAATTTCGGTCGCAGGCCCGATGACAAGTGGGGCCAACTATGGTATAATGTAGGCGAGAGAGGAGGGTGTAAGAAATGCAGACCAAAACCTTCAAACCCAGTTCCAAATACCTGAGCAAGTTGCGCCTGAATATTACCATCGTGGCCTTGCTGATCCTGGCTGGCAGCGTTCTGCTGGGCTGGCTCATGAGCTTCGATAAATCCATCGGCACGAGTGGTTTCAGGATCGTCGTCATCGTCACCGCCGTTGCCGACGCCATCTGGTGGGTGCCGGCGATGTTGCTGACCGGCCCCTACTATCGCAGCCTGAGCTACGAGATCCAGGACGACGAGGTGATCGTGCGGGTGGGTATCTGGACCAAATCGGTGAAGCACGTGCCTTATCGCACGGTGACCAACCTGACGGTCAAGCGGGACATCCTGGACCGCTGGCTCTTTGGCCTGGGCACGCTGAACATCCAGACAGCCGGCATGAGCGGTCAGACCGGCGCTGAAGAGAGCCTGGTGGGCCTGCCCAATGTTCAAGAGGTCTACGAAATGGTGGTCACGGAACTGCGGCGTTTCCGGGGGGGTATGGCCCCGACCGCGGCCGAGGTGGAGGGCGCACCGTCTGCAGCCAGGGCCTTGAGCGCGATTCTGGCTGAAGTGCGGGCCATTCGGCAATCGCTGGAGAAGGATTAACATCCCAGGAGCCCCCAAATGCAGACCCCAAGAATGAGCTTGCAACACAAGCTAACCCTCGCCCACGTGGTGGTGACTCTGGGAGCGATTCTCATCGCTGAAGGTGTGGCCCTGATTTTGATCGCAGCCCGGCCCATCGGGAGACTTCGCTTCGCGCTGGTGATCATCGCTGCCGCACTGGCGGGGCTGCTGCTGGGCGCGTGGGCCAGCCGCCCCGTCGTCCGCCGCGCGGGTCGAGCCCTCGAAGTCAGCCAGGCCTGGCTGCGCGGCAATCTCTCGCTGCGCATCGCGGACCCGGTCAGCGATGACCTGGGGGTGCTGGCCAGCCAGCTCGACCTCCTGGCCGAGCATCTGGAAAAAGACGAGCAAGACCTGGACGAACTGCGGGAACGCAACGCGCGCCTCACCGATCAAGTGCGCGCCCTGGCGGTGGTCGAAGAGCGAAATCGCCTGGCCCGCGAGCTGCACGACAGTGTCAAGCAGCACCTCTTCAGCCTGGCGATGACGGCCAGCGCCATCCGCGCCCGCTTCGACGCGCTGCAGGACGTGCCAGAGGAGCTGGACGAGATGGTGCGTGAGGTCGAGACGACGGCCCAGGCCGCCCAGCGTGAGATGACCCGCCTGATCAAGGACTTGCGCCCTGGCTCACTCCAGGAGCAGGGGCTGGCGATGGCGCTCAACGATTACACTCTGCTGTTCGGCGCGCGGGAGCACCTCCTGATCTACCTGGAGGTGCAGGGCAACGACGCGCTCTTGCCTCCGTCCGCCTCCGAGGCGCTCTACCGTGTGACTCAGGAGGCCCTGCACAATGTGGCCCGACACGCCCGCGCGACCCGGGTGGATGTGCGCTTGCGCTGCATTCCTGAACACGTGGCGCTGACCATCCGTGACAACGGCATCGGGTTCGACACCAGCCAGCCCCGCCGGGGGCTGGGACTGGCGAACATGGAGGAGCGCATGATGACCGTCGGCGGGGCGTTGAGTGTCGTTAGCCAAATCGGCATCGGTACCACAGTGCTGGCCGAGGTTGGATTGCCCCATCCTCTGGGTACGATGGAGCTCAGGGAAATCGCCGGCCTGGATAGGGATCGCCCTAGTCCAACGATTGAGAACTGGGCCTGGCTAGGGCAGAGGTTGGTCATCCCGGTGGGACAAATTTGGCCCTGGCTCCCTGCGGACCAGATGCGCCTGCGCCGGCCGTTGGTGGATCCCAGCGAGGAACTGCTGATGGTCAGGAAAGACACTGGCTTTCTGGGTCTCAGGAGAAGCTGTGTCTTGCAGTGGAGTCAACGCCGCACGCCGTTGGTCCGGGTGAACCAGAGCAGGTCGGGATACGAATGGGAGTCTGAAGGCGCATCGTGGGCGCTACGCCGCATCGGTGGCCTGAGCGGCAGGATGGTGCTGACGCGCAACGGGCAGCCCCTGGCAGCGATGCAGTACCAGGGCCGGCTGTTGAATACCTGGAGCGAAATCGTCTACGACGGGCGGGGCTATCGTCTGTCCTACGTCAAAGGCCACCCGGGCCGCTGCGTTCTCGTGGACGAAGTCGGTGATGAACTACTCGCGGCTGTAATTGGCGATTCGCCCCAGATTGAATTGCACCGCCCGCTGCCGCTGCCCCTGTTGGTGATGGTGACCATGCGCATCGTGGACGAGGTGTCCTCGACGATGGCCCCAGCGAAAGCAGTTGAAAAACAGGAGGGAGAAGATGATCGTTCGTAAGACCTTTTCCGATGCCCATCTTTGGAACTTTGCCGGACGAACAGCGTTGGACAAGCGGGAGAAACTCAGACAACAAGCCGAGGAGTTCATCGCCAACGGCAGGATCAACGAGGAAGACGTCATTAGCATTGCCGAGTCAGGGGACGAGTACGTTTCCTCAGTCACTGTTTGGTATAGAAAGAGATAGTTCATAATCAGAAAGGAGAGAGCCATGAGAATCATTAGACGTCCACTTTACACACTGAAGCCTCATGAACGGGGTATCCAGGAAACCCTGGGCAAGTATACCAGGTTTGTTCAGCCCGGATTGGGGTTTCAGGTCCCCATCGTCCACGTCATCCGCGTGCGTGATATCCGCGAGCACACCATGGACATCCCCCCCCAGGCGGTCATTACCAAAGACAACGTCGAGATCATGGTAGATGGCGTCATGTGGGTGCGCCCCGCTTCCGACGAGGAGTCTATCAAAAGGACCTTCTACAACATTGACAACTGGAACCGAGCCGTGGTCCAATTGGCGATGACCAACCTGCGACAGGAGTTCGGCGACCTGACCCTGGATGAGAGCCTGGTGGCGCGCGAACGGATCGCCCACAACCTGGAGGCCGTTCTCAACGCCTTCGCCGAGGAATGGGGCCTGAAGGTGAGCAAGGTCGAGATCATGCTCATTGACCCGCCCGACGACATCAAGCGGGCCATGCACAAGCAGAAGACGGCCGAGCAAGAGCGGCGATCCATGCGTCTGCTGGCCACCGGCGAGTTCGAGGCCGCCGAGCAGCAAAAGCTGGCCATCATCCAGCGCGCCGAGGGCGAGCGGGAGGCGGCGATCAAAGTGGCCGAGGGTAAGGCACAGGCGATCAAGTTAGTCAACGAGGCCGCCCAGCAGTACTTCCGGGGCAACGCCCAGGTGTTGAAGCAGATGGAGATGACCGAGACCGCCCTGCGCGACAACGCCAAGATCGTCATCACCGAGAAAGGCATCAGCCCGACCCTCTTGCTGGGCAGCTTGCCGGTGTCGGTCAGTCAGTCTGAGAAGTGAGCGTAAAACGTGAAGCGTAAAACGTAATGGAACTGTTCTCACGTTTTACGTTTTACGCAATACGCACAGAGGCAGGCCGATGTCACAGACTGACTCCAACATTGAACGTATCACCGTCTTCGTGGTGGATGACCACGACGTGGTGCGCAAGGGGCTACGCTACTTCCTGAGCACGCACCCGGAAATCGCCATCGTGGGCGAGGCCGGTGACGCCCAGAGCGCGGTGCAGGGCGTGGCCGAGCACGTGCCCGACGTGGTGTTGATGGACCTGGTGCTGCCCTTGCGGCCAGGGACGGAGCCCGTGGATCAAGGGGGCGTGCAGGCCA
>CAZVCJ010000149.1:0-9578 GCA_964625745.1 uncultured Anaerolineae bacterium
GCCCGTTGAGCCTCTTGACCTGGTCCATCTGCGTGCGGATGTCGTAGCCGCCGATCCGCGCCGTGCCCGAGGTAGGCGGGATGACGCCGGTCAGCATAGAGATGGTTTGCGTCTTGCCCGCGCCGTTGGGGCCCAGCAGGCCAAAGACCTCCCCCTCCTCGACCGAGAAGCTGATCCCTTTGACGGCTTCAAAGTCGCCGTACTTCTTGACGAGATGGTCTACTTCTAGAATGTTAGGCATGGGACTAACTCCTTTCGTAACTGCTCACCTGCTCCCGCTGGACCCTAGTCCAGCGGCCTCGATAGACCGTTGTGACCCAGACCAGGTAGGTTCAGCGATTTTCGACGCCCGACTGAGCGGTTGGGGCAGCGGACTAGGGTCCGCTGCGAGCACAAGGTGAACAGATACCTCCTTTCTATGTGTGTTATACGTCTGTGGGTTTCCACATCCTTGAGGTGATCATCATATCGTCTTACCGCGGTAGAGAAAGTGTAGTGCCAACAGCCATCAACCTCGGCCACGCTCACAAGCTCAAACTTCCCAGCCTCGTGCATGGCGGTGGCTGGCAGGAACTGGAAAGCCTCTTGAACTTCGGGAGGCTGGGCGTCGAGGAGAGAGAAAAAGTTGGAGGTTGCCGGGAGGATTGGTGATTGTGTTTTTCATGGCTGGGGTTGTGGCTTTTGAATACAGTGCAGACAAGTCAGTACTTGTTACAGCCCCCCTGAACGCAGCCTGTTGAAGATTCGGGCGATGTCAGCACTGCGATCTGCAGAGACATTGTTAAGAAAGGAAAAATAACCTTGCTGACTCTTTACTGATTCTTGGATACGCTGCACCAACTTGTGATATCCACTTCTATCCCCCTGGTAGACCATCACTGAATAAATGTCGCTGATCTCAGTCCATAACCTACGGTTGTCTAAGTGACCCTCAAAAGGATAGATGCACAAAGCTACCACATATAGCTCAAGTGCTTGCTCTGGTTCTCCTTGAATGTATTCTAAGGTGCCTAAAATCCGTAGTGCATCTGACATTCCTTTGGCATATTTGACCTGTGCCCATCCTCTCAACGCTTCCTCGGCCTTAAGTCTGGGTGCTCGTATCTCACCATCCTCAAGGGCCAACCTTGCCTCCTCCAAGTCAACGTGCAGAACTCCCAAGTCTCTACCAAAGATTTGACGAGCCTTATCCCGTAGTTGCTTCGCATCTTGCCAATTGGATTGCACTCGGCGTAATTGGGCCTTCCTGAGCAGATCAAAGGCTATAGGGAATTCATCCCCCCACCTGCGGTGGATCTCGAGCGCTTTATCAAACTGTGCTTCCGCTTTGTGCAACAACAGATCCACCTCTTGCTTTTGACGGAACGTTTGCCCCCAATCGCAATACACCCGTCCTAGGAAATGTTGAGCACTGTCACCTATGCGTTCGATCCCGGTTTGCTCAGCGATTCCTAAGCATTTTCTAAACCAGTTCTCAGACTGAGCAAAGTTCCCTTGATAGTAGTCCAGCCAACCTCGAATTCTATGCAATTCGGCTTCTGTTTCAGGGTCCATAATCGACCCATAAGTATGTTGTATTCGAATGACTTCTTCACGTGTTTTATCATAGTCCCCCAAATTCAAGAGCATCTGAGCAGTCATACAGCCTGATCTCGCCGCCTGACTTGAAGCTATACCAAGTACCTTCTCTGCTTCACGAAACAGGGGTATCGCTTCTTCCCACGATTGCCGACTAATATTTCTGCCCAGCACAATCAGGCGCGTCCCAACTTCATAGGCCCCAGCCGAGGTTGCATCAACACTTTGCAGATCTATCGTGAAAAGGGGGTCTCGACTGAATGCCAAAGCCAGAGGAAGCAGCCCCATTACTTTGAGAAAAGTTCGCCTATTCAACGGACCCATGTCCTGATGGAGAATGCCATATAGTTTCATGGCAGAACTAGCTTCCAAAGTCGTCTCTCCGTTAAGGAATCTTGAGATGATGCTAGGTTGGATTCCCGCTTCTTTCGCCAAGCTCCTAATGCTACGGTTACGAGAGGCTAACCAGTCGTGGATAATCTGTCTTGTCCTTTCCCAATCTCGCTGGACCGTCTCGTCCATGTCACACCTCCCATTATACTCTAAATCGGTCGTGCCGAGTCAAGCAAAGATGTTGCTTTAAGCAACACTGGAAGGTTGCAACACCAATCGCTGCCTGGTATACTATAGATAGATCAACATAGAAAGGAGGTGAAAAGTCATGTCTAACCGAAAGAAGGCATTGCTGGGTTTTCTGGGTGGCCTCGATCTAGGAGCTAACATCATACTCCCCAATCGAACGCTTGAGGAGCAATTCGCTCACTTCCAACAAGAGGCGCACGAGAGGCAGGTACAGCAAGTGTCTGAGGCTCAAGAGGCAGTCAACCGCGAGTCGCTGACCCCGGCCCAAACATCTCGCCGCTCAAGCAGCTAGTTTCCGCCATAACCCGGCAACCCAACCCGCTGAGTTGGCCGCACCTTTTGGTGCGGCCAACTCTATGCTTTCAAGTTCGACTGATCTGCACAAAAGCCGCCTCCCACTTGCCCAGGAAGCGGCTTTGTTCTACACTCATCGGCTGCTCCTGGGCCAATCAGGAGTAGGTTTTGGGATTACCAGAGACACGACTCTGTAATCCCTTTTTATTCAGCTGCTAGGCATAGTATACCATGCCATCCCAGTTTCGTCAACAGCAGGATATAGAACTCTAGTCCAGTGCAAACAAAAAATTCCCCGTCAGGGCCTGTTCAGACCGGCGGGGAGCCGCCCATCGGCGATCTCTAGCATATTTGGAGGCATACCGACGGGCAACAGTATTTTACAGCAAAGGTGGCAGAAGCGCAAATGCAACCTCTGACCATGTGAGCAAGTGTCCGATTCCAACTGTCTCCGTCAGCACCTTATTGCTGCCCTAAAAGCCCAATGATAGTGATAAAAAAGCAAGAACCTGCAAACATTAAGCACAAAAATAGTGAAAGTATGACAAGAATCAGGAGACAAAACTTTCCATAGTCAGCTAGGCTGGGGGTACCCCATTGGGGATCCCATTTACCTAGGCTAGGGCCAGACCATTGAGGAGCCCGTTCGGGGTACTGTTTTGGGGGAAGCGCGGCTGGAACATGGCCCTCCCTGTTCATGGCATCAAGCCACTCCCGCCGGGCCCACTTGTCCTCCAGCGCTTCATCTCTCCCTATTCTCCATTCCTCTCTCCGTTGCTCTTCTCGGCGGCGCTTCTCTTCTCGGCGATACTCCTCTTCCTCTCGTCTTTCTCTGCGGCGTTCCTTTTTCTCTCTCTCCCATTCCTCCAATTCAACTATGCGGCGCTCCTTTTCCTCTAGTTTTTCTCTGCGGCGTTTCTCTTTCTCTAGCCTTTCTTTGCTACTTTTGGGTTGAAACAAAAACATCATGAACTATAACCTCCCTCGCCCTGCTTCTGGGCATCAATTCCTTTTCCACCCTCCACTCTTGCCAGCCTCGTGCATGACGGTGGCTAGCAGGAACTGAAAAGCCTCTTGATTTCGGGAGGCTGGGTGTCGAGGAGGGAGGCAAAGGGTTGGAGTTTGAGGAGAAGGTCAACCCACCCTCACCCACAAGTCTCTCCCCACCGCGCCGCTACCCGCATGATGTCCACGATGTCAATGTCACCGTCGCCATCCAAATCGTAGGCCAGGTCATAGTTATCGTCGCCCACGGTGGTGTTCCACCGGCTGGCCACCATCATGATGTCCACGATGTCCACAACGCAGTTGCCGTCCAGGTCGCCCAGCAGTCTAATGGCGATGTTATACTCGGTTCCACAGCCGCCTACATAGGGGTTCCAGTGCTTGACCATGAGGTAGTACGTTCCCTCTGCTGGCGCCTCCCACTCGATCTGTGAGGCCAGCGTACCGCCATAGTCATCGTTGGCAACCAGGAGCGTGGTGGCGTCCGTGTCATAGAGGTAGACGTAGGTATCAGCGCTAGGGCCTAGGTCCCTGGTCCGAATGATGTAGGTTGCATTGGCTGCGATGGTGAACTTGAACCAGTCCTCATCCTCGGCAACGTGGAAGTTATGGGTTTGAGTGACGCCTGTGGTCGCGATCAGGGTAGCCGAACCAGAGGTATCGTCGGATTCAAAGGCATCGGCGGGAAGGAAGCATATCTCTGTATAGGCGTCGCCATCACCAGCCGGGTATTCTTCGACGTTGCCTGCAATGTCTATCGCCCTGGTGCGGAAGTAGTACGTGTGGCCATATTCCCCTGTGAACAGAGCAGACGATAGGGTAGTGTCCGAGTACCAATCTGTCCATGCCCAGCCTGAACCGCCTGTACCCTGCATTGAGGTTGCGTCTTTGTATTGGACGTCAAACTTGGCAACGTCAATGGGACTGTCTGTGCCTGACCAGCCAACGGCGAAAGAGGAGGCCGTTTGCATTGCGGGCAAGGCGCTCACGGTGGAGGTAGGCGGGGTCGTATCGAGGATGATGGTGTCGTGGTACCAATCCGAGCGGTTTTCGGCCCGATCTGAGTATTGAACCTTCACGTATTTCAGCCCGTCCCCTGGTGGCAAAGTGATACTTCTCTTCGCTGCAAAGGGTTCCCATCCAAGCAACTCGTACTCCTCCTCATCGCTGTTGCAGACCCCGATGTTCATCTGAGACAAGCCCCAACCCTCATCTTTTGCCGTGAGGGCCAGCACCACCTCGGGATTTCTGGTCACGTCGGCTGAGGGTGCTATCGCTCCGCCAGTGTAATACCTGACATAGTCCCACAGGCCCTCGTCTGGCCCACCCATCCAATCATTCCCGAACCAGGTTCCCGTCCAGGCGAGGTTCTCAACTGCGGTTCCGCTCAACCGCAAGACCCCATCCACGTACGCTTTGGCTGTATCGCCTTGGAGTGTCAGCCGATAGACATGAAAATCATCGGTTGTGACCATTGAGTATTCATCGCATACCTCACAGTCGCCTAGCCTAATTCCGTCAGGAAAGATGGCCAACCTTATCTTTCTTGCATCATCAAGGATAGTGATGTGGTTGCCGATGGCGTGCGTATTGAGGGGTTGTCCACTGACGACTTTCAGTCTCGCTTCGAGAGTGGCTCCGGTCTCGTTAGAGACATCGGTGATCTGGCGGTAGTAGTTGAAGTGATCGTTGTCAGGGGTGCCAGAGCGCAGAATTCCGTTGGATACGCTCTCATAGCCTCCTTGGTTCAAGCGCTCCCAAGGAGGGGTAGAGGCCAAGGGCAAAGCATCTCCGGTGTACTCCACCGACCAGGGCGGCGGCACTGCGCCACCGGTGTAGTATCCGACGTAATCCCACAAGCCCTCGTCTGGCCCTCCCATCCAATCATTCCCGAACCAGATTTCAGTCCAGGCGGAGTTCTCGACCGGAGTGCCTGTCAACCGCAAGACTCCATCAACATAGGCTTTGGCTGTATCGCCCTGAAGAGTCAGCCGGTAGACGTGAAAGTCATCGGTTGTGTCCATTTGGTATTCGTCGCATACATCACAATCGCCCAACCTGATCCCATCGGGAAAGATAGCCAATCTGATCTTCCTTTCGTCATCGAAGATAGAGATGTTGTTGCCGATAGCACCTGTACTGAGGGGTTGACCGCTGACGACCTTGAGTCTGGCTTCGAGGGTGGTGCCGGTCTGGTTGGACAGGTTGGCTTCCTGACGGTAGTAGTTGAAGTGGCCGGGGTCTGGGGTGCCGGAACGTAGAATCCCATTTGATACACTCTCATAGCCTCCACCCTCCGAGTGCCTCCAAGCAGGGTTTGAGAGATGAGGCAAGGCGTCTGCGGTATATTCCACTGTCCAGGAATCACGAGGCGTGGGGTTAACCAAGATGGAGCCAGTCGGGGGCGTCTCGTCGTTGACACCGCGCTGATACGGGAAGAATTCGCTGCGTGCGTTGCCTTGGTAGTCCTGCATGTACACATCCACCGTGTACCGCCCTTTGGGGAGGCAGCCCACATACCAGTCAAATTCGGCTGGTGACCAGGTGCGACTTCCGAGAGGTGGGTTCCCAAACGTGCAGTCGGTGGCGAAAACGGTCGTGCTTTGTATCCCGCTCTCTCCGCATGGATCTTCCCACTCTAGGCGAATGTGCACATTACCCGTGGTTCCACTTTCCGGTGAACCCGATGGTGGATTAAAGGAGATGTTTTTGACTCGGGGCGCGGTGATGTCACGATCGCCAATGGTGTAGCAGGTCCAAACAGAAGGCCCCCAATTCCCGTTTCTGTCTACCGCCATGATCTGAACGTCGTGCACTCCTGGCGTGTAGGTTGGATGCCCGCTCTCCCAAGGCACACATCCGCCGGCCCCCCAGATACTCTCGTTGTACTGACAGCCGTTGATGCAGACGCCAATATGATCTACCCCTACTCCACCAGGATTGTCCTGTGCCTCGGCACAGACCTGCACCACTCCCGTATTGGACGGCGAACTGGGTTCAAAGTGATGCGATACGATTCTTGGCCCGGTTCTATCAGGCTCTTGCACGGTGATCGTGGTTCCACCGACATAGTCTTCCCCTCCCCCTATCTGCTCATGTATTAACGCACACCAATAGTCCGTTCTTTTGATGGTGTTCAGGGTGATGTATCCACTTACTGTTCTTGTCTCTCCAGGGGCAAGGTCACTACCCAGTCCCCATCGGTAGGGATGATCTTTTGTTTGAGTTCTGCCCCCGTATTCAACCGCCACCCTCCACCGGCCGGGAACATCAGAGTGGCCAATAGTGTCAGATGATTGGCCCTCCTGGTACACGTACCCTGGATCCGGGCCCTGGGTGCTCACGGTGTTATCACCGTGGTTTCTGACCGTGAAATCAACTCTTAGAGTCCCTCCGGAAGTCAAGGTCGTCGGGCTGAAACTGCAACTGATCAGTTCGACATCATCCGTCGGAGGGGCTGGTGAAGGAACCACAATCACCACCCAAACGGGCTCGCCAAAGAGGAAACCATCGGAATTCCTCATCTGCCAGTTGCCCTGGTAGGTGCCTGGTGTGGTAGGAGCTTGCATGGTTACAGCTATACTCACCGTGTCTCCAGGAGAAGTGCTGGGCACGCTCACAGAGTTCGGTGCTCCCATCTGGCTGCCACCGGTGAAGACTAACTTGTAACCGCTATCCCATGTTGTCGAGCCAGTGTTACGAAGAAGCCAGACTTTATCCAGGCGCTCGCCGGGCGAGGCTGTGTATCCATCAGGTACTGTTACATCAGCAGCAAAGCTCGCATCGTCGAGAGGGTTTGCAGGGGGTGTATTCACCGGCGGGGGCTCCTCGGGATCATCGGCCGCACAGGCCGGACTGATAAAGGGCCATGAGACAATGTCTACATTCGGAATGTCATTTCTGTTTGCTTCATAGCAGATTGCTAAAGTATGATCACCCCGGTTGATCCACAGGGCGTGGGCGCAATCGGGCTTTTCAAAGAGGAGATTGCCGTCCAACTCAACTTTGGTTACTCGAGAATCACCAGTTTTGATGAGGTAATACCAGCGGGGGAACCACAAGAACCACAAGTTGACGGGTTTATCGTGGCACGGCGGGGCAGGCCAGACCTCAAAGCACTGGGCTTGTTGATAGCCATCAGCGGAAAGGTCGAACCAGTTCCCATCTTGCCTCTGGAATACTATCTTCTCTACACACCATGTCCCCTCCCATTCAAACGACCTGGATGCGCAGACGGAAACCCTCTGTCCTGCGCCGACGGTGATATTGTAAGCAAAGGCATCCCAGGGTCCACCTTGACCGTTAGGAGGACCATGTCCCTGTGGGCCGACGTTTTGGAAGGTGATTGACTGGCCACTATAGTTACAGACATCAAAGCGAAAAGTGACGGTTTCGCCAACTTGAGGGTTAGAGGGAGAGATGATGAGATCGCCGCACTGGTTAGAAAGGTAAATAAATTGAAGGCCCGGCACGGCATCAACCCACTCATCTCTTTCACCACCGTCGCCCCAATTCATATCCTGGATTCGGAACCGGTTCCCCTCCACGTCAGCGACCCAGCCCACATGTCCCCACGGACAGTCGCAATTGGGTACACTCGGGTTGTATACCACGACACTACCGGCCTTAGGCTCATCTCCTACGTCATAGCCACAGTAGTCCGCAGCATCATCCCAGTTATGCGCGTGACCCCAACTGGGCAACTTGTATCCTGCATCTTTGGCCTTTTCCCAGGCATACCAGGTGCATTGACCTGGATCCTCGTAGGGATTGCTATCTCTGGGGGCGCATTCATACACAGTCAATTCCTGCACATCGCCTGCGTCACTTTCCGGCGCGGTAAGGACACTGGTTGCTTGAGACATGGGCAGCAAAAGCAAGGCCGTGAGCAGGAACACGGCTATAGCCAAAAGGTTAGTAGTTCTTCGCTTATGCTTCATCGGCTTTCCTCCCTTTGCAACACGAACGCCAGCCTTGGGCACGCAAGAGCATGGCCTTGGCTGGCGTCGGGGTTGGGAGCGATGTTGGTTAGCTTGGCACCGCCAGAGGCGAGCTCTTGCACCCTGTCTCAGTCAAATCCTTGGATTGAGCTTGTCGAAATCCTTGGATTGAGCTTGTCGAAATCACCAGGCATCTACTGGAGTCACCTGTGTTTGTTCACCATGCATATTGTACCACAAAAGTGGGTGAAAAGTCAATAGGGAGAACTCTGAATTTTGCATAAGGAAAACCCTTACTCTGTTGTAACTGTTGTAAGGAAAAGGAAAATCGGGATTAAGGAAAAGGCTAATTCAGAGTAAGGAAAAGGCTAATCAACACTGGTCGGGGGTGGCAAAGTCGTCGCCCAGCAGCGCCTGGCGCGTCCAGGAGAGCGCAAACTCCGTCCCGCCGCCGCGCTCGAAGGAAATGAAGGCCGCGCCGCCGGGGAAGCGGCCGGTGCGGTAGAGCCAGCGGGCGGCCTCGGCCGCCAGCGCCGTCTTGCCCTGCCCGCCGTAGCCGTGCAGCACCACCACGGGATGGTCGCGGAAGAGCCGCTCCAGCCGCAGCAGCTCGCGCGCGCGGCCGTGGAAGCCGTGGAGCGGGTCGGGCGGCAATCCGCCGGGGACGCGGGGGTTCACCAGTGGTTCGGGGATGGATGGTCGGCGGTACACCCGCACGGCCTCCTCCGCGAAGGGGGCGGCGTCGGCCCGCTGCTGGTAGAGCACGGGCAGGAACCAGTCGTGGAGCTCGATGACCTCCTCAGGGGCGTCGGGCCGGGGGGCGATGGTGTGGCGGCGGGTGTCCTGCACCAACGCGCGGCGGGCCTCGTCGGTGGCGCGGCCCACCGGCTCGCCCCGCACCAGCGCGCCGTAGAAAGCGGCCACGAAGTGGGCGGCGGTCACCACCAGCACCGAGTGGCTCATCGAAAGCACCCCGCCCACGCCCGCCTCCAGCAGCCGGGTGGCGATGCTGGAGAAGGGGTTCGATTGGTCGCCCTGGGCCGACTGGCAGGCGTTGAGGATGACCAGGGGCACGCCGCACTCGTTGAGCAACGCGCCCAGCCGGTTGGCGTCCACGTGGTCCGCCGAGCAGTCGTCGTGCTCGAAGGCGAGCTGGCCCAGGCCGGTGCGGGCGTGATA
>CAZVCJ010000150.1:0-9472 GCA_964625745.1 uncultured Anaerolineae bacterium
TGAATGCAAGGGGGGCGGTAGTACGTGTATCAAACCCAAGTGCAAAACGCTATAAACCCAAGGAGGAATTAAAATGGAACCGAAAGTAATAAGGATCGAGATCAAAGTGACCAAGACGATAGTGACTGTATTAGCGGGGCTGCTTCTGGTGGCACTGGCCTTGTTGGCTGTGACCTCGGCGGGGGCCCATCCTCCCCTGGACGGGCCTGGCGGCCAGGGAGAGGTGACCGTGGCCTCCACTGTGCCCACGATGATCAGCTATCAGGGTCAGTTGCTGGATAACGGCGGCAATCTCGTGCCCAATGGGACCTACTCCATGACCTTCAAGCTTTACAATGTGGCGAGTGAGGGCACGGCATTATGGGAGGAGACTCATCCCAATGTGGAGGTCACCAGTGGCCTCTTCAATGTCCAACTGGGAGGAGGTGGTAATCCACTCGACCCCTCAGATTTTACTGGTGCAACATATCTAGGGGTGGCGGTGGGCGGTGACCTAGAGATGACCCCAAGGCAGCAGATGGTCAGCGTGCCTTATGCTTTCCGAGCAGGAATTGCGGAACAGTGTGTCAATGCCGATAATGACTGGGACTATACTACTAATCCACCTCATATGTACTCTATTCCAACTGGCAACGTCGGCATCGGGACAAATACGCCAGAAGAAAAATTACACTTATCAGACGGGAATTTCCGGCTGGACACAGGAGGCCGGCTACAGTTCGGGCATGTGGTTTTAGATCCTACTACGCACCAGAGTGAGAATACTGATCCAATATATTTTGAACGCGTTAATCCTGCTGGTGATCAGTCGGGTCTTCGACTCCTCATTGGTGATAACTATCAGCATCCGCAGCCAGAACATACATGTGACTTCTTTGAGATCGGTGCCTCTGACTGGGATGCTGACCATGCTCTCAACTGGAATAGTCTCTTCTATATTAATAGCACCCCCGGCAACGTCGGCATCGGGACGACAAGTCCAACAGAGAAACTGGATGTCGTGGGAACTGCGCAGATGACAGGATTCAAAATGCCTACAGGTGCTTCCAATGGTCTTGTTTTGACCTCGGATGCCAGTGGTGTGGGAACTTGGCAAGCTGCTGCAGGCGGGTGTTGGGAGTGTCCTAATGCTCCTGGTAGTGGGCCAGTGTATACTCTCTTGGGCGACGTCGGCATTGGGACGACGGAACCGGAGGCGAAGTTGGATGTGCAGGGATTCAATGCTCGAATCAAAAGTCCTGGGCATGCAACGTTCACGATTCAGGCCGGAGGGGTTGGTAGTGCATACCTCGAACTAAACCCTGTTTCTGATAGTAAAAGGTGGCAGATAATCGCACGTGAAGATCTAGATAGACTTCAATTCTGGCCAGGTGATATATATTTTACCCGAGGTGGCAACGTCGGCATCGGGACGACGACACCACAGAATAAGCTCGATGTAGAGGGCGCAGTAGCGATAGGGACAGACTACTCGGGGACAGCAACAGCACCAGCAGATGGGATGATAATAGAAGGCAACGTCGGCATCGGGACGACGAGTCCAGGCTACAAATTGCATGTCATTGGGAGTACTCGGTTGGAGAATCCGGGGGACAATCCTGGTCCTGACACTCTATATGCCTTTCAGCATAGTAGCGTAGGACGCGCTGGATATCTTGCAATACTTAATGCCGCTAATCCTGCCACCGCGCTAACAGTTCAAACCCAGGGTACAGGTTTTGCATTACAGGCTATGGGAAACATCGAAGCGGCCAACTCGGGTAGGGAGTCCGTTGCTGCTGGCGCTTCTCAATTGGCTGTGACTTTCCCCGTACCCTTCCCGAACACGATCCCGCCTGAGCGGATCATCGCCCTCATCACACCTGAATGGGATACCACGGCCTGGCTCTTTATCGTGACGAATACCGGATTTACGGTCAAGTTTGGAACGCCCCCATCCACAGCATCCTTTATTCGCTGGTTTGCTGTGGCAAGCCCATAGCTAGAACGGTCAGTTTGACTACATAGTCCAAGGGGTGCGGAAGGGTTATGAGGACCATCAGGCGATCCAGGAGAAAGAGGCAAGGAGGTAGCAGGTCTCGGCAAGGCCTTACAGCCTTTTGAGAACAGGGGTAAGCCCTGTCCTGGTCACCTTGCAGTAGGAGGTTAAATGAATAAAAGAAAAGCGCTCAGGCTAGTCATAGGTTTCCTCTGCTGTTTCCTCCTGGGGGGCATGGCTCTGGCGATGTCCTCGGACAACTACCGCATTGATTGGGATGTCATCGCTGGTGGGGGTGGACCGGCAAGCTCGGCCAGCCACACCATGAGAAGCACCGTCGGCCAAGCGGTCGTGGGAGCCATGGGCAGCACGAATTACCGCCTGGGGGCAGGATACTGGTACGGGATGGTGAAGGCCGCCACACCCACAACACCAACGGCCACACCGACCAGCACGGCGACGCCCACTAGCATGGCCACGCCTACGGCGACACCGACGGGCACATTAACCGTTACAGCCACGCCGACCAGCACAGCTACCCCTACGGCAACGCCAACAGCGACACCAACTGGCACTGCAACGCCCACTAGCACAGCCACACCTACGGCGACACCGACGGGCACGGTCACGCCTCCGGCTCACCTAAGCTACCTGCCCATCATTCTGAAGAACTATCCGTGAACTCTGAAGGGATAGGTCTTGGACAGCGAAACAAGGCCACTTGCGCAGTTAGCGCAGGTGGCTTTTTGTATTTGTGGCAGCCCTTTTTCAAGCAACTCTTAACCCATCGCAGCAAGGCTCGCCATCCCCAGGCTTCCCTTTTTCCCCCACTTCTGGTATCATAGAGCCAGATTTTCGTAGTGGAGATAGTCCTGTGTTGGAAACACTGGAAGGCACTATCGAGCGCATCACCTTCTATAGCGAAGAGGACGGCTACACCGTGGCTCGCTTTCAGCCGGAGGGGCGAAGCGACCTGGTCACGGTAGTGGGCAACCTGATGAGCGTGAACGTGGGTGAGAGCTTGCGCCTGGAGGGTTTTTGGACCAGCCATCCCAAGCACGGCCGCCAGTTCAAGGTGATGAACTACCAGACGGTGCTCCCAGCCACGGTGGAGGGCATCCGCAAGTACCTGGGCTCAGGGCTGATCAAGGGCATCGGCCCGGTCACGGCCAGGTGCATCGTCAAGCACTTTGGGCTGGATACGCTGGAAATCATCGAGCACCACCCCCGCCGCCTGCGCGAGGTGCTGGGGGTGGGCAAGAAACGGGTGGAGATGGTCACCCAGGCCTGGGAGGAACAGCGGAGCATCAAGGAGGTGATGCTCTTCCTCCAGAGCCACGACGTGAGCACTTCCCTGGCGGTCAAAATCTACAAGCACTACGGCGATGCGGCCCTGGAAGTGGTGCGAGAGGACCCCTACCGCCTGGCCCGCGACATCTACGGCATCGGCTTCCTCACCGCCGACAAGATCGCCCGCAAAATGGGGCTGCCCACCGATTCTCCGCAGCGGGTGGCCGCCGGCATCGCCTACGTGCTGAGCCAATTGGCCGACGAGGGCAACGTCTACGCCCCGCAGGGGAGGTTGATCAAGGAGGCCACCGAGATCCTGGACGTGCCCTCGGATCTGGTCGAGACGGGGGTGGTACGGTTGGAAGCGGAGGAGCAAGTCCACCGCGAGGAGATAACCTACACCATCCAGGATCAGCCAGGGATGGCTATCAGAGAGGAGAAAGCCGTTTACCTGCTGCCCTTCTACTACGGCGAGGTGGGGGTAGCCAACCGCCTGCGGACCCTCATCAACGTGGCGCGCAGCCGGCTGGCCTTCTATCAGACGGCCAACTGGGAGCGGGTATTCGCACATCTGGCGGAGCGGACGAGTCAACCTCTAAACGCCGGCCAGCAAGAGGCCGTGCGAACGGCTCTCACTAACAAGGTGACGGTGCTCACCGGCGGCCCCGGCACGGGCAAGACCACCACGGTGCGAACCATCATCCAGTTGCTGGAGGCCAGGAGCCGATCCTACGTTTTGACTTCCCCCACTGGTCGGGCCGCCAAGCGGCTGAGCGAAGCCACCGGCCGCGAGGCCAAAACCGTGCATCGCCTGCTCGAGTTCTCGCCTCAGAAGGGTTTCCAGCGCAACGAGGACCACCCGCTGGAGGCGGACATGGTCATCGTGGACGAAGCCTCCATGCTCGACCTCCTCCTCACCAACCACCTGCTCAAGGCTGTCGACCCCGCCAGCCACCTGCTGCTGGTGGGGGACGTGGATCAGTTACCCAGCGTGGGAGCGGGCAACGTGCTCAAGGACATCATCGCCTCGGGGATTGAAACTTCCCCCCCCAAGCGGTGTCCTGAGCTTGTCGAAGGGTTGGGGGAGATTGAGGGAGGGCGTCGCCAGGCAGCGGTGGTCAGGCTGGAGGAGATCTTCCGCCAGGCCGAAGGCAGCCTGATCGTGGCCAACGCCCATCGCGTTAATCGTGGCCTTATGCCCCTGTTCGCCAAGGGTGCCACCGACTTCTTCCTCTTCTTCGTCGAGGAAGACCCCGAAACAGCCGCTGATCTGGTCGTTGATCTGGTGAAAACGCGCATCCCGCGCAAGTTCGGTTATCACCCTTTCGACGACATCCAGGTGCTCTCGCCTATGTATCGGGGGGCGGTGGGGGTGTCGAACCTCAACGCCCGCCTGCAGGAGGCCCTCAATCCCCCCAGCCTGGCCAAAAACGAGCGACGACTGGCGGGCCGCGTCTTTCGCCTGGGCGACAAGGTGATGCAGACGCGCAACAACTACGACAAAGAGGTCTACAACGGCGACATCGGCCGGGTGGTGCGCCTTGACTTGGAAAACCAGGTCATGGTGGTGCGCATAGACGACCGCCCTGTGTCCTACGACTTCAGCGATTTGGACGAGCTGGTCCATGCCTACGCCGTGAGTGTCCACAAGAGCCAGGGCAGCGAGTACCCGGCGGTGGTCATGCCCGTCCTGACGCAGCACTACCTGATGCTGCAGCGCAACCTCCTGTACACGGGGATGACTCGGGCCGAGGAGTTGGTGGTGCTGGTGGGTACGAGGAAAGCCATCGCCATCGCCGTCCGCAACGACAAGATCGCCCATCGCCACACTGCCCTGGATGTGCGTCTTAGAGAGCCATAAAGCGCGGGGCTAAAGACCCATGCGCGTCAAGCCAAGACGGCAGCCTGCGGGAAAACAACTGCTTGCCAGCTCCGCCGTGGCATGAATTGCCACGGCTACGAAGCTGCCACCCTGTAAAACGGGGTTCTTGAGCCTGATTCATCAGGCGGGAGCTTTGTAGCACGGCCACTTCATGGCCGTGCGGCCCCGGCAAGCACGATGTTACCCTTAACTTTACGCGCATGGGCTAAAGACCCCGCGCCAAACGAACGAAGCCCTACGGGCTAGATTCTAGCCCCCGAGGGGGGCTTTGTTCTCTCAGCACGGTGGTTCAGCCGTGCGTGCCTCAAAACAGAAAGGTTCTGGCAAACCATCCGCCAGAACCTTTTGCATGGCAATCTATCTCAGGATATGGACTTCTAACCCCTGCGCCTCCTCGCCACCACAACCGTGAGAGCGGCGAACGAAGCCAGCCCCACCAGCGCCATCCGCGGCGTCTGCCCTGAGCCAAGTCGAAGGGCCAACAGCTCCAGCCTGTTCAACGGCACGACAATGCCGCCGACGGGAACTGGAGGTGGCTGCCCAGGGCCTCCTGGGTCAACGATTACCCCATTGCACTCTCCATCAGCGTCCCCCAGCCCGCCATCAGTGAGAGTGAGCGTGAGCACATTGTCTCCATCGTCGTCACCCAGCAATGATGTCACATCAATCCATGCACCGTCGTGACACTTCCAGTATTGAGTGCCTACCGGCACGGCTTCGGGCAGCGTGATGGTGATGACCACCGTTTCGCTGGCGCAGGGCGTCAAACCCGTGATACGGAAGGAGAAGAACCCGTGCCGGAAGTCGAGGTCTGGCTTACTCTCGGCAGGGCAGGTAAGTGTCCCCTGAGCTACCGCGGAAAGGTCTTCAATAACACCTTTGCCTGCGTCAAATACGGTGGGACCGGTTCCAGTTGCCGAGTGCAGGGCAGCGACATTGTACGCGGGGGCCGCGTTCTTGAAGTGTATCCAGCCGACGTTCTCCCCCCAGGCGTAGCCGTCGAAGCTGCCGGTGGCAGGGTCTATGGTAACGCCTCCGTCGCTGGGATTGAAGTTGATCCAGCCCACGTTGGTGCCCCAGGCATAGCCGGACAGATTGCCATTGGCATCCCTGTTGACGCCGTAGTTGTCCTTGGTGGTGTTGGCGTAGGTGTGGGTCCCGCCGCCGGTGTGGGTGCCCAACCTGATCCAGCCAATGTTCTCCCCCCAGGCGTAGCCTTCCAGGTGGTCGGAGTAGACCGTCACCCCGCCGTGGGTGGGGGCGAAGTTGATCCAACCCACGTTGGTCCCCCAGGCCCATTTGTTCGTCGAGTCAATATTGGTGGCCGCATAAGCCACTCCGACCAGACACAATACGATCCCGGCAATCAACACGGGATATGTAATGTAGGCGATAACTTTTCTTAGCATAGTTGGTTTCTCCCTAATCTTACAAGACTCACGGTGAGTTTGTGGGGTAGCACCGACTGCGACGCAATGGCCACCGAGTACCCCGCGTGCATCAGTTCCCCCCATACAACACTACATCGAATTGAGAAAGGAACGAATTCCCTGTTCCTGTTTCGTTTTACTCCGAATTCGTTGTAGTGTTTCGGCCAGGGGGACACCCCTCTTGCAACCCCCCGTCAAAGCGTCCAAAGAGTCAAAGGGCCTAAGCATCTCATTGTCCGCCACGCACCGGCCACAGGGGGTTGGTGTCCGTCTTGCCCAGGCTGTACACCTCGCCGAGGTTCAGGCCCACGCCCCAGGCGCCCGACGTGTCGAGGGCGTAGGTGGTACTCGTCCAGTAGGAGCAGGACTGGACGTTGTAGAAGGGATGGCCGCTCGGCAGCGCATCATAGGAACTCCCATAGTCAATCAAGCTCTGCATCTCCCGCACGTTGGGCAGCCGCCAGTCGCCCTGGACAGAGCCATCGCTCAGGTCACATTCGCCGCTGTTCAGCGTGTTGGCGTCGCTCAAAGCCGTCGCCCAGGTTTTCAGCCCAAAGCAGTCGGCGTCCTTCAGCCAGATCAGCCCCGTCAGGTTGTCGGTCACCGTGCCGTCGCCATTGTCCGTGAAGCGCGGGACCGGCCAGGCTACGCCTTTCTCCAAATCGCCGTCATCCCCATCGGCATCTTTGGTCGTCTGCCCGGTCTTGGGAACACCAGCTCCACCGCCAGCGGCGGCAGTACCCGTCTGCAATCCCCATTCTCCCGCAGCCACGTTCAACCCCCAAAAGGTCTTACCACTGGCCACGTCCCCTGTGGCGGCCCCATTGGCGTCATCCTTTGCCGGGGACTTGTCCATGATTTCGTTCAGGGTGTGCATCGTCCCTGTCCCAGGCCCGGCGGCGGGTTCGGTGAAGGTGCTTTGCGCCCCCGCTGCGCCGCTGTCCAGGCGGTTGTAGATGTCCTCCAGGGTGTACATCTTCGCGGCGTCAGAATCAGGGCCGCCGGGGGAATCCAGCGTCCCCACTGCCGCTGATAGCCGCCCCACACCGCCACGATAAGAAGGATGGATCTGATACGCATGGTCCTACCTCCTCATTGATTTTCCATTGGCCCCCAACAGGGCCTCCCTTGCCTCCCGTCAAAGCGCCCAAAGTTGGTCCTGAGCCTGACGAAGGGCGTCAAAGCGCCAAAGATTCTCATTGCCCGCCACGCACGGGCCACACGTAGGAGGTGAACGTCTTACTACCGAGGCTCACGTCGCCGCTGACCAGGTACACGCCCCAGGCGAGGTCTGTGGAACTCGCCTCGGTAGTACTCGACCAGTAGTAGTACGACTGGACGCCGGTGAACGGATGGCCGGCTGGCAGATAAGGTTCGGGCCGGCCTGGATCAAAAAGGCTCCGCAACTCATTGATATTGGGCAGCCGCCAGTCGCCAGCGCTGGAACCATCGCTCAACCCACACGTCCCACTCGCCAAGCTATTCGCTGCCGAAAGCGCCGTTGCCCAAGCCCCTTTGCCATCCGCATCAGTTCCCGCTAGATCACTGCAGGTCGCATCCTGCAGCCAGATCAACCCCGTCAGATTGTCCGTCACCGTCCCATTCCCATTATCCGTAAACCCGCCCGAACACGTGAACGACGTCCGGTTGTACCCCCCGAAGGAAGAGCCAGGCGAAGGCGCCACGACGGGCAGACCCCCATTCCGATACTCCCCATCCTGTCCCGTACCCGTGCAGGATATTGAGCCGCCAGGGGAATCCCAGCAACTGGTCTGCCCCGTTTTCGCTACATATTGAAGAATACTGCCCGTTACGCCGAAAATCGTCACCCCGCACTTGATATTGCCGGCCACCAGGTCCGCATCGCCTTCCACCTTTCCCGAACCGTTGTGGTAGCCCTCGGCAATCGTCTGGTTGGTCGTCGTGGGCACGATCGTCACCGCACCGTGGTTCGACATGGTGCCATTGATCCCGGCTGCGCTCGCATTGGAAAAGGTCTTGCCGGTCAGGACATCCCCGGCTGCGGCATTCCCGGTCGCCTGGATCACGCTGCCGGTCACACCAAAGATGTTTGCTCCTTGCTTGATATTGCCGGCCACCAGATCCGAATCGTTGGCTGTGGCCGTCTTTCCCGAATAGAGCCCGTCCGGGATGTTGAATGTCTTGGACCCGTCCGGCCCATTGACATTGTTCCCAGCCGCAACGTTGCCGGTTACCTCGCTCCCGTCAACCCAGGCTTTCTTGCCTTGCAGAATATCGCCCGCCGCCGCGTCGCCGGAACTGGTGTTCACCACGTTCGAGTTGCCAGCCACGCCATAGATGCTGACGGTGCTCCTGATATTGCCGGAGGCTAGATCGGTGTCCACCGCCGAAAGATCAAAGGCGTTGTAATAGCCCGCCGCCTGATTGACGGTCGAATTGTCCACCGTCTGAGTAGCAAGGTTGCCGGTTTGCAGTCCCCATTGTCCACCGGTCAGCCCCCAGAATTTCTTGCCCGCCGCCACATCCACTGTGGTGGCGCCACTGGTGTCATCCTTTGCCGGGGACTTGGCCATGATCTCGTTCAGGTCGTGCATCGTCCCCGTCCCCGGCCCGGCAGCCGGTTCGGTGAAGGTACTCTGCGCACCCGCTGCCCCGGTATCCAGACGGTTGTAGATGTCCTGCAGGGTGTACGAGTTTGTAGCACCGGGCGCAGCGGGGGAATCTGTGGTTCCCGTTGCGGCTGATAGCCGCTCCACACCGAATGCCAGGATGACCAATACGACAGCGATTAGTACGTATCTGCTACGCATGATAGCATCTCCTCGTGAATTGTGTAATTGTGTGAAGTTCCGCATAATGACGGTGGTTTCGCTCATTTACAATCAAGGGCTGGCTAATAGCGGTTGTCCG